>NZ_JBFAAD010000023.1:0-39304 GCF_040639555.1 Streptomyces sp. NPDC023838 | reverse complement strand
GTCTCAGTCCGTCGGCCGCTTCAGCCGCGCCACGCTGTGTTGTCCCGGGGGATAACCCCCGGACCCCCAGCCGTTCGCGGGCCCGGGCTGTCTCAGTCCGTCGGCCGCTTCAGCCGCGCCACGAACTTGTAGCGGTCGCCCCGGTACACCGACCGGACCCACTCCACCGGTTCGCCGTTCCCGTCGAGCGAGTGGCGGGAAAGCATCAGCATCGGCAGGCCCACGTCCGTGCCGAGCAGCCCGGCCTCGCGCGGGGTGGCCAGCGACGTCTCGATCGTCTCCTCGGCCTCGGCGAGCCGCACCCCGTACACCTCGGCGAGCGCGGTGTAGAGCGAGGTGTACTTGACGAGCGAGCGGCGCAGCGCGGGGAAGCGCTTGGCGGACAGGTGCGTCGTCTCGATCGCCATCGGCTCGCCGCTGGCCAGGCGCAGCCGCTCGATGCGCAGCACCCGGCCGCCGGCGGCGATGTCGAGCAGGCCCGCCAGCGTGTCGTCGGCGGTGACGTACCCGATGTCCAGCAGCTGCGAGGTGGGCTCCAGGCCCTGGGCGCGCATGTCCTCCGTGTAGGAGGTCAGTTGCAGCGCCTGGGAGACCTTGGGCTTGGCCACGAACGTGCCCTTGCCCTGGATGCGCTCCAGGCGCCCCTCGACCACCAGCTCCTGCAGGGCCTGGCGCACGGTGGTGCGGGAGGTGTCGAACTCGGCGGCCAGGGTGCGCTCGGGCGGCACCGGGGTGCCCGGCGGAAGCGTCTCCGTCATGTCGAGGAGATGCTTCTTGAGGCGGTAGTACTTGGGCACGCGAGCGGTCCGGGCGCCGGCGCCCGCCTCTGTCTCCGTACCGCTCCCGTCGGTGGCCATGGCCCGCCTTCCCGAGTGCTGCGCTGCTGCCGTCACCGGCTCCTCCGTCTGTCGCGGCTCACATGGTGGCACGGACCGGTCACGGGTCGTCGCCCTCCCTCAGGTGTCGGTCCGATAACGGACGCGACAGCCCTTCTTATACACCCTTGACACCCCTAAAGGTCTAGGCCAAGCTCCCGGTACTGGTCTAAACCATTAAAGACCAGGTCCCAGTCCCACAGGCAGTGCACGGCGTATGTCTTCGCGGTGGGCGGGGGGTTGCAGCATCCCTGAGGAGGGTGGCGTGAAGCGCAAGCTCATCGCGGCGATCGGCGTCGCGGGCATGTTGGTCAGCATCGCGGCGTGTGGCTCCGACGACAAGAAGGACGGGGCCGAGGGCGGCGACGCCAAGCAGCTGACGGTCTGGCTGACGGTCGACGCGCAGAAGAACTGGCCGGACCTGGTCAAGGCGGCCGACGACGCGATCGTCGCCAAGCACCCCGGCCTGAAGATCAACCACGAGTACTACGGCTGGCCGGACAAGAACGCCAAGCTCGACGCGGTGCTCGCCACCGACAAGGCCCCCGACGTGGTCGAGATGGGCAACACCGAGATGCTCGCCTACTCGGTCAAGGGCGCCTTCGCCGAGATCGACCCGTCGAAGTTCGACAACTCCTCCGCCTGGCTCGACGGCCTCAAGGCCTCGGTCACGTACGACGGCAAGACCTACGGCGTCCCCTACTACGCCGGTGGCCGCACGGCGACCTGGCGCAAGGACGTCGCCGCCGAGGCCGGCGTCACCGCCGTCCCGAAGACGTACACCGAGCTGACCGCCGACCTGGACAAGATCCAGGAGAAGAAGGGCGACAAGTTCAGCGCCTGGTACCAGCCGACGCGCGACTGGTATGTGGCCATGTCGTACGTGTACGACGCCGGCGGCTCCATCGCCAAGGAGGACGGCGGCACGTTCAAGGGGAACCTGTCCTCGCCGGAGTCCCTCAAGGGCCTGAACGAGTACAAGAACATCCTCGACAAGTACATGCACGGCGACAAGACGAAGGACGAGGCCGACCGCCCGATCGTCTACGGCCAGGGCAAGTCCGGTCTCGTCTTCAGCCCCGCGTGGGAGGGCGCCAGCGCGGCGCTGCCCGAGAACGACAAGGTCGGCAAGCTCGCCGACAAGATCGAGTCGTTCGTGATGCCCGGCCCGTCCGGCAAGGCCATGCCGGTCTTCCTCGGCGGCTCGGACCTCGCGGTCCCGGTCAAGTCCAAGGCGCAGGCGCTCGCGGCCGAGTGGATCAACGCGTTCACCGGCACCCAGGGCCAGAAGGGCCTGATCGCCAAGCAGAACCTGCCCAACAACAAGACGGCCCTCGCTCCGCTCAAGTCGGATCCGAAGACGGCCGTCGCGGCCACCGCGGCCGAGTCCAGCTGGTTCGTGCCCATGGCCCCGGGCTGGGGCCAGGTCGAGAAGGCCAAGGTCCTCCAGGACATGCTGCAGGCCATCGGCACCGGCAAGAAGTCGGTCGAGCAGGCCGCGAAGGACGCGGACACCGCGATCGACAAGGTCATCAACACCAAGTGACCTGTGGGTGAGGGCCCCGTCGGACAGCGACGGGGCCCTCACCCGGCCAGTACCGGAGAGGGACCGCTAGGAGCGCGCGATGAGTGCCGCAGAGACAACCACCGCCAAGGTGCCGCCGGCGCGGCGCGACCCACGACCGGGTGGGGAATCCGGGAAGCGCCCGAAAGGGCAGGCCAGAAAGCGCAGTGCGGGACAGGCGGCGGTGCCCTGGGCGCTGCTCGCCCCCTGCCTCCTGGCGCTCGCCCTCGTCCTGGGCTATCCGCTGGTACGCCTGGTCACCCTGTCCTTCCAGAAGTTCGGCCAGCCGCAGCTGTGGGGGTTCAAGGACCCCGAGTCGGTGGGCTTCGACAACTTCACCAACGTCCTGAGTGACAGCGAGTTCTGGACCGTCGTCGTCCGCACGGTCCTGTTCGCCTTCACCGCGGTCGTGCTGACCATGGTGCTCGGCATGCTGATCGCCCTGCTGCTCCAGCGGGTCTCCGGCTGGGTGAAGACCCTCGTCAACATCGCGCTGGTGGCGAGCTGGGGCATGCCGATCGTCGTCGCCATCACCATCTTCAAGTGGATGTTCGACAGTGACTTCGGCGTACTGAACTGGCTGCTCAGCCAGGTGCCCGGGGTCGACATGATCGGCCACAACTGGTTCGCCAGCGGCACCCAGGGCCTCGCCGTCATCATGCTGCTCGTGGTGTGGGGCGCGGTGCCGTTCGTCGTCATCACGCTGAGCGCGGGGCTGACCCAGGTCCCCAAGGAGCTGGAGGAGGCCGCCCGCCTCGACGGCGCCGGCGGCTGGGGCGTGTTCCGCCACGTCACCCTGCCGATCCTCAAGCCCATCATCGTGATGCTCGCGACGCTCTCGGTCATCTGGGACATGGGCGTCTTCCCGCAGGTCTTCGTGATGCGCGGCAACCACCCCGAGCCGGAGTTCCAGCTCCTCACCACGTACTCGTACGACAAGGCGTTCGTGGTCAACGACTACTCGCAGGGCTCCGCGATCGCGCTGCTGACCGTGCTCCTGCTGCTGGGTGTGATCGCGGTGTACATGCGCCAGATGCTGAAGATCGGAGACGTCGAGTGAGCGTGGCGAACGGAAAGTTGGGCGTACCGATGGCTGCCTCGGCCCCGGCGCTCGCGCGCCGCCGGCGCAAGAAGTCCAAGCTCGGCTGGAACCTCCTCGGCCTGCTGGTCTTCGCCACCGCGGGCTTCCCGGTCTACTGGATGCTCAACACGGCGCTCAAGCCCGCCAAGGACGCGATCGACCCGAGCCCGCACTTCTTCCCCCGGTCCCTCACCCTGGAGAACTTCCGCCGGGCGCTGGACATCGGTGACTTCTGGGGCTCGATCGGCCGCTCGCTGATCGTCTCCGTGGTCGTCGTGGTGATCGGCGTCGCGGTCGGTCTGCTGGCGGCGCTCGCCATCTCGCGGTTCGCCTTCCGCGGCCGCAAGATCGTGATCATCGGCATCCTGGCGGTCCAGATGGTCCCGCTGGTCGCGATGATCATCCCGGTCTTCCTGCTCCTCAACGACCTGGGCCAGTACGACAAGCTGTCCGGCCTGGTCCTCACCTATCTGACCTTCATCCTCCCCTTCACGGTCTGGACGCTGCGCGGCTTCATCGTCAACGTCCCCAAGGAGCTGGAGGAGGCGGCGATGGTCGACGGGTGCAGCCGCACCGGCGCCTTCATCCGCGTGGTCTTCCCGCTGCTGGCCCCGGGCATGGTGGCCACCTCGGTTTACGGCTTCATCCAGGCGTGGAACGAATACCTCTACGCCCTCATGCTGATGAGCCAGAACCACCAGACCGCCACCGTGTGGCTGTCCAACTTCACCACCCAGCACGGCACCGAGTTCGCCCCCATGATGGCCGGCTCCACCATGATGGCCGTCCCCATCGTGGCTCTGTTCCTCCTCGTCCAGCGCAAGATGGCCGCGGGTCTGACGGCCGGCGCAGTGAAGGGATAACGCCGCCCCATGACGACGATCGCACGCACCGACACGCTGACACGGGACGCCCTGACCGTCCTGCAGCCCGGCTTCGTCGGCACCACCGCCCCCGACTGGCTGCTGCGCCGGATCGGCGAAGGCCTCACCTCGGTGGGCCTGTTCGGCCGCAACATCGCCACCGAGTCCCAACTGGCGTCCCTGACGGCACAGTTGCGGGCCGAGGGGGACGATGTCCTGGTCGCCATCGACGAGGAGGGCGGGGACGTCACCCGCCTGGAGGTCCGTACGGGCTCGTCCTTCCCCGGCAACCTGGCGCTGGGTTCGGTGGACGACACGGACCTGACCCGGGCGGTGGCCCATGAGCTGGGCCGGCGCCTGGCGGCCTGCGGAGTGGACCTGAACTGGGCCCCTTCCGCCGACGTCAACTCCAATCCCGGCAATCCGGTCATCGGCGTACGGTCCTTCGGGGCCGACCCGCACCTGGTGGCGCGGCACACCGCCGCGTACATCGAGGGGCTGCAGTCCGCCGGAGTCGCCGCCTGCACCAAGCACTTCCCGGGCCACGGCGACACGGCGGTGGACTCCCACCACGCGCTCCCGCGCATCGACGTGGACCTCGACACACTGCACGCCCGCGAACTGGTGCCTTTCCGCGCCGCGATCGCCGCGGGTTCCAAGTCGGTGATGAGTGCGCATATCCTGCTGCCCGCGCTCGACCCGACCCGCCCGGCGACGCTGAGCCCGCGTGTCCTGACCGGACTGCTCCGCGAGGAACTCGGCTACGACGGACTGATCGTCACCGACGCCGTGGAGATGCAGGCCATCGCCTCGACGTACGGGATCGAGCGCGGCTCGGTCCTCGCGATCGCGGCCGGGGCCGACGCGCTGTGCGTCGGCGGCGGCCTGGCGGACGAGGACACCGTGCTGCGGCTGCGGGACGCGCTGGTCGCGGCGGTACGGGCCGGAGAACTGCCCGAGTCGCGCCTGGCCGACGCGGCGGCGCGGGTACGCGCCCTCGCGTCCTGGACGCGGCAGGCCAGGGGGGATGTCGCGGGGCCGGGCGCGGAGACGCAGGAGGGGACCGCGCCCGGCATCGGCATCGGCATCGGCACCGGCACCGGCATCGGTCTGGTGGCGGCGCGCCGTGCCCTGCGGGTGACGGGGGCTGTGGTGCCGCTGTCTTCGCCCCCTTACGTGGCGGCGTTCACTCCGGTCGCGAACATCGCGGTGGGGGACGAGACGCCGTGGGGGGTGGCGGCGGAGCTGTCCGGGCTGCTGCCGGGGACCGCGACGGGTACGTATGGTCCGTCGGCGGACCCCGCCGCGGTCCTGGCCGCCGCGGGCTCGCGCCGCATCGTCGCGGTGGTCCGCGAC
The DNA here is from genome assembly GCF_040639555.1 of Streptomyces sp. NPDC023838. Classification (NCBI taxonomy): domain Bacteria; kingdom Bacillati; phylum Actinomycetota; class Actinomycetes; order Kitasatosporales; family Streptomycetaceae; genus Streptomyces; species Streptomyces sp. NPDC023838. Next base: position 33,565 of record NZ_JBFAAD010000023.1, on the reverse strand, counting down.
GAGCACCGCCATCCGTGGATGTCGGCGGCCCTGGACGCGCTGCTGGCGTCCCGCCCCGACACGGTGGTGATCGAGATGGGGGTGCCGCAGGCTGTGGCGCGGGGTTCTGCGCACATCGCCACGCACGGGGCGGCGAGGGTCTGCGGCCGGGCGGCGGCGGAGGCTCTGCTCCCCACCCCGCCCCTTCCCTAAAGTCCTCTGGCGGGCGGCCGGGTGAGGCGCCGGGGCCGGGCTACTGGGGGCTGCGCCCCCAGACCCCCCTGACTTCGTCTGCGGACCGGTGGTGGGTTGCTCGCGCATTTCCCCGCGCCCCTAAATGCGCCCCTGCGCCGCGCCCCTGTAGGGGCGCGCCGCTGTGACATTTGTGGTTCCGCCGCGCGGGCGTGACCAGCGGAGGGCGTCCCGGAGGGGCGCTTCTAGGGGCGCGGGGAACTGCGCGACCAGCCACGACGGACCCGCAGACGAACGGGGTCCGGGGCGCAGCCCCGAAGCGGGGTGCAGGGGGCCGGGGGCGTAGCCCCCGGGAAAACCGCCTGCCCCCTCCCGCCCCCGGAGGGGCGGGGTGGGGGCCTCTACAGCCCCTGCCACCTCGGCTTGTTCGCGTACGTGTGCCGGAAATACTCCGCAAGCTTCAGCTTCGACGCCGCAGCCTCATCCACCACCACCGTGGCGTGAGGGTGCAGCTGGAGCGCCGAGGCGGGGACGAGAGCGGCCACCGGGCCTTCCACCGTCGCCGCCACCGCCTCCGCCTTGCCCTCCCCGGTCGCGAGCAGCACCAGATGCCGCGCCTCCAGAATCGTGCCGATCCCCTGCGTGATCACATGGTGCGGCACCTGCTCGATGTCGTCGTCGAAGAAGCGCGCGTTGTCCACCCGCGTCTGCTGCGTCAGCGTCTTGATCCGGGTACGGGACGCCAGCGACGAGCACGGCTCGTTGAAGCCGATGTGCCCGTCCGTGCCGATCCCGAGGATCTGCAGGTCCACACCCCCGGCCGCGGCCAGCTCCCGGTCGTACGCCTCGCACGCCGCCTGGACGTCCGCCGCCGAGCCGTCCGGCCCGATGAACGAGTCCGGGCCGAGCCCGAGCGGCTCCACGACCTGGCGGATCACCGTCGCGCGGTAGGACTCGGGGTGCCCGGTCGGCAGCCCGACGTACTCGTCGAGCTGGCAGACCCGGGCCCGCGAGACGTCCACCGAGCCGGCCGCGACCTTGGCCGTCAGCGCGTCGTAGATGGGCAGCGGGGTCGAGCCGGTGGCCACGCCGAGCAGGGCGTCGGGCTTGCGGCGCCACAGGACCGCGATGGACTCCGCGATGAGCTCGCCGCCCGCCTTGGCGTCCGGGACGATGACAACTTCCACGTGGGCCTGCCGATCTGGAGACGTAGGGACGTGAACCAACCAGGGTGGTATAGACCAATCTAGCAGAGCGGGCGGCTCTCCCGCTGGCGGTCGCGCCTTCTCACATGGTCGACTGGAGGGGTTTCGGCAACGCGTACAGAGACCGCCCTCTGGAGGCATTCCGTATGTCGTCGACGCAGAACGAGAGACACAGCGCGCGGCACAGCGAGAGGCACAGCGAGCAGCCCGGCCGGATCATGCGCGGCGAGATGGCGGAGCAGCCCGCCGTCCTGCGCCGGATCCTCGCCGACGCCGCCCCCCGCATCCGCGAGACCGCCGCCGCGATCGCCGCCCAAAAGCCCCGCTTCGTCCTGCTGACCGCCCGCGGCACCTCCGACAACGCCGCCCTGTACGCGAAGTACCTGATCGAGATCCGGCTCGGGCTCCCGTGCGGGCTCACCTCCATGTCGACGATCACCGCGTACGGCGCCCGCCCCGACCTCAGCGACGTACTCGTCATCGCCGTCAGCCAGTCCGGCGGCTCGCCCGACCTCGTCGACTCCACCCGGGCGGCCCGCCGCGCGGGCGCCATCACGCTGGCCGTCACCAACAACCCCGACTCGCCGCTCGCCGCCGTCTCCGAGCACCACATCGACATCCTGGCCGGGCCGGAGAAGGCGCTGCCCGCGACCAAGACGTACACCGCCTCGCTGCTCGCCCTCTACCTCTTCGTCGAAGGCCTGCGCGGCGGCGACGTCTCGGCCGCCGGGGCGCTGCCCGAGCTCGCGGACCGGATCCTGGCCCGCCAGGACGAGGTGCGGCTGCTGGCCTCCCGCTACCGTTTCGCCGAGCGGATGGTCATCACCTCGCGCGGGTACGGCTATCCCACAGCCAAGGAAGCCGCGCTCAAGCTCATGGAGACGAGCTACATCCCGGCTCTCTCGTACTCCGGCGCCGACCTGCTGCACGGCCCGCTGGCCATGGTCGACAACATCTCGCCGGTGATCGCGGTGGTCACCGACGGCCGGGGCGGCCAGGCGCTCCAGCCGGTGCTCGACCGGCTGCGCGGCCGGGGCGCCGACCTCTTCGTCGTCGGCCCCAAGCCCCAGGTGGACGCGGCCTCGGCGGGTTTCGTGCTGCCGGTCGAGGGCGTCCCCGAGGAGCTCCAGCCGATCCTGGAGATCCTGCCGCTGCAACTCCTCGCGTACGAGGTGACGATCGCCAGGGGCCAGGACCCGGACGCCCCGCGCGCGCTGGCGAAGGTGACCGAGACCCACTGAACGGGCCGTGGCTACGCCAGCGAGCCGCCCGTGGCGTCCACCCACTGCCCCGTCACCCAGCGTCCGTCCCGCGACGCGAGGAACGCCACCACGTCCGCGATGTCGGACGCCTCGCCGACGCGGCCGAGCGCCGACATCGCCGCGGCGCCCGCCCACGCCTCGTCACTCGCGCGCAGCCAGTCCGCGTTGACGTCGGTGTCGACGATGCCCGGGGCCACCGAGTTCACCGTGATGCCCCGACTGCCCACGATCTTGGACAGGTTGCGGGTGAAGACGTCGAGCGCGCCCTTGGTCATGGCGTACGCGATCAGGTCCGGCAGCACCGCCGACCGTGAGACGCCGGAGGAGATGTTGACGATCCGGCCGCCGTCCCGCATCCGCTCCAGGCCGAGCCGTGCCAGGAAGAACGGCGCCCTGGTGTTCACGGCGAACAGCCGCTCGTACTCGGCCTCGTCGATCTCCCCGAACGTCCGGGCTGTGCCGATGCCCGCGTTGTTGACCAGGATGTCCACGCCGTCCGCGCGCCGGTCGAAGGCCGCCCACAGCGCCTCGGCGTCGCCGGGGACGCCCAGTTCCTGGCCGAGGGCGAAGGCCGAGCCGCCGGCCGCCTCGATCGCGGCGACCGTTTCCTTGGCGGCCACCTCGTTGGTGCCGTAGTGGACGGCGACCCGCGCCCCGTCCCGGCCGAGCCGTTCCGCGATGCCCCGCCCGATGCCCCGGCTGCCGCCGGTGACCAGTGCCGTCCTGCCCGTGAGCGCGCCCATGACGTACCTCCCCGTGGATGGAAATCTGTAGCGCCTGCTACAGAATGAGAACGTAACATATTCTCTAGCGGTCGCTATAGAATTCGTGCATGACCACCGGACAGCGCGGCCGCCCCCGCTCCTTCGACCGTGCCCGCGCGCTCGAACAGGCCACGCTGACCTTTTGGGAGCACGGCTACGAGGCGACCTCCGTGGCCGGGCTGACCCGGGCGATGGGCATCGGGGCGCCCAGCCTGTACGCGGCCTTCGGCGACAAGAGGGCCCTGTTCGAGGAGGTCGTGGGGGCGTACGGGCAGACGTACGGTGCGTTCATCGGCCGGGCCGTCGCCGAGGAGTCCGGCGCGCGGGCGACGATCGGGCGGATCCTGCGGGAGGCCGCCACCGAGTTCACCCGGCCGGGCCGCCCGCGCGGCTGCCTGGTGCTCAGCGCCGCCGTCAACTGCACCACCAAGGAGGTCGAGGAGGCTCTGCGCGAGGTGCGCAACGGCAACCTCGCGGAGTTCGAGCGCCTGATCGCCGCCGATGTCACGGCCGGGGCGCTGCCCGCCGGAACCGACCCCCGCGCACTCGCCCGGTTCAGCGCGGGCGTCTTCCAGGGCATGTCCCAGCAGGCCAGGGACGGGGCGAGCGAGAAGGAGCTGGCGGCGGTGGCCGAGCTGGCCATGCAGGGCTGGCCGGGCGGACGGCCCTAGCCCCGCGGCCTCGCGCATGGCAGGCTCGTACCGCCTGAGCCGGGCCGGTAAATGGATGGACAGCAGGAATGGTCTAGTCCACAATGGGCGGCACAGGCCTCCGGCCTCCCCGCACAGGAGGCCGGACAGAGGTACGCGGCGCTCTCTGCCCTGACAGCGCCGGGGACCTCCCGTAAGGCCGAGGGGCACCGCACACCCGTCGGCCGGCAGTTCCGGGCTGCGGTGCCGGACGGGCCGAGGGTCCCGCCCCGGCGCCGTAGCCCGCGCGGGTACCCTCGCTGACGTGCCCTCCATGAACGACCTCGTACGTCAGCACACCGCTCTCAGTGAATCCGACCTGGAGTGGCTCCATCTGCTGGTCTCGGAGTGGCAGCTGCTCTCCGACCTCTCCTTCGCCGACCTGGTGCTGTGGGTGCCCACCCTGGACGGCACCCGGTACGTCTCGGTCGCCCAGATGCGCCCCAACACCGGGCCCACGTCCTACCAGGACGACATGGTCGGCCACCTCGTCCCGCGCGGGCGCCGCCCGCTGCTCGACGCCGCGCTCGACGAGGGCCGCATCGTGCGCGAGGGCGACCCGGAGTGGCGCGAGGAGGTGCCGGTGCGGGTCGAGTCCATCCCCGTGCGCAGGGAGGGCCGCGTCCTCGGGGTCATCGCGCGCAACACCAATCTGCTCACCGTGCGTACCCCCTCCCGTCTGGAGCTCACCTACCTCCAGTCCGCCTCCGACCTGGCGCAGATGATCGCCGCCGGGTCCTTCCCCTTCCCGGGGCAGCAGGTCGACATGGACGCCTCGCCGCGCGCGGGGGACGGGCTGATCAGGCTGGACGCCGACGGCATCGTCCAGTACGCCTCGCCGAACGCCCTCTCCGCGTACCACCACCTCGGCCTCGCCTCCGACCTGGTCGGCCAGCACCTCGGCGAGCTCACCGCCCAACTCGCGCCCTCGCGCGGCCCGGTGGACGAGGCCATCGCCAAGCTGGCCAGCGGGTACGCCCCGCGCGAGACCGAGGTCGAGGGCAGCGGCGGGGTCATCCAGCTGCGCGCCATCCCGCTCAAGCCCAAGGGCACCCGGATCGGTTCGCTCGTCCTGCTGCGGGACGTCACCGAACTGCGCCGCCGCGAGCGCGAGTTGATCACCAAGGACGCCACCATCCGGGAGATCCACCACCGGGTGAAGAACAACCTCCAGACGGTCGCGGCCCTGCTGCGCCTGCAGGCCCGGCGGATCGACTCCGAGGAGGGGCGCGAGGCGCTGAACGAGGCGGTGCGGCGGGTCGGTTCGATCGCGATCGTGCACGAGACGCTCTCCCAGAACCTGGACGAGCGCGTCGAGTTCGACGAGATCGCGGACCGGGTGCTCGCGATGGTGGCGGAGATCTCACCGGGCAAGGTCACCTGCCGCCGTACGGGCCGGTTCGGCATCCTGGACGCGGAGGTCGCCACTCCGCTCGCGATGGTCCTGACCGAGGTGCTGCAGAACGCCCTGGAGCACGCCTTCGCGCCGGGGGAGCAGGGCACGGTCGAGGTGTCGGCGGTGCGCGCCGGCGCCCGCGACGACGCCCGGCTGCTGATCACCGTGCGCGACGACGGCCGCGGGCTGCCGGACGGGTTCGACCCGCAGAAGGCCGGGAACCTCGGCCTCCAGATCGTCCGGACCCTGGTCGAGGGCGAGCTGGGCGGCGCCTTCGACATGGTGGCGGCGCCGGAGCGGGGCACCCAGGTGGTGCTCGACGTGCCGGTGCGGGCCGACAAGTAGCCCGTACGCCCACCACACGGGCAGAAACAGCAGCGAGCCCCGGACCGCGAACGGTCCGGGGCTCGAATGCTGTGGGTTACTGCTGCGCGCTGCGGCTCGGGGGGCGGTGAGTGCGTACTCTCTGTACGCGCCGCGCGGGCCTAGGCAGGAGGGGGGATCAGGCGGTTGCGTTGCGCGCCCGGTTGCGAGCGGCACGGCGCTTCATCGCGCGGCGCTCGTCCTCGCTGAGGCCACCCCAGACGCCGGAGTCCTGGCCGGACTCGAGCGCCCACTGCAGGCACTGCTCCATGACGGGGCAGCGGCGGCAGACGGCCTTGGCTTCCTCGATCTGCAGCAGCGCAGGACCGGTGTTGCCGATGGGGAAGAACAGCTCGGGGTCTTCCTCACGACAAACGGCGTTGTGACGCCAGTCCATGGCTGCTACCTCTCTTGGTGATGCGTATGGGTGCTTGTGAATGTGAACGCTTTCACGAATCCCCCCGCAAGGGAAGGGCCGACTTCCAGTTGCACTGGTTGTGGTCCTGAGTTGAGGAGGGGTTCTGGCTCTCATGGAGGCCGGTGTTGCGGGCCGTCCCGATCGCCATGTAGAGATTCGCAAACCTCGGCGGCGGATACAACCCCTTCCGAGAAGTTTTTTTTGATTCCTCGGTGTCGACTGGGTCACAGTCGTACTTCTATGGGGTGGGGCCCAGCCCAAACGTTCGAGTTAAAGGACTTTCGGCCCTTCCACTCACACAATCACACGCAGTGCACGGCGTACGCCTGTGAACGTCACGCTCGTACGCAGACCCAGGTGGTCGCCGTCCATCTGGAAGGGCAGCGGGGCCTTGGAATGCAAGGTGAAGTCGGTCAGGTCGTGCAAAGAAACGGCGTGCTTGCCGTGGGGACCCTTTTCGGGGGTCGAGGTCAGCAGCTGAGTGGCGTAACGGGTCGCCGCCGCCGTCGAGAGCCGGGAGAGGGAGAGCACGTCAAGGGCCGTTTCGAAGGACGCCTCAGGGGCCGCGTACACCGGGCGATTGCCCAGATAGGTCCACGGGGAGGTGTTGCAGACTATCGACATCACCAGGTCCTCGACCGGGTCCTGGCCCGGGCGCTCCAGGGTGATCGTGCCGTGCCGCCGGTGCCGCTCCGCGAAGAACTGGCGGGCCACCTGCCGGATGTAAAGACTGTGTGTGGAGCGTCTGCCGCGCTCCCGCTGCTGTTCGACCCGGCCGACGACCCCGGCGTCGAACCCGAATCCGGCGCAGAACGTGAACCAGCGGTCGGGGACGCCCTCGTCCTCGGTGCCCGGCGTGCCGGCCGCCAGGCCCAGGCTGACCGTACGGCCGCGCCCCTCGCGCATGGCGTCCAGCAGTATCCCGGTCGCCTCGACGGGCTCGTTGGGCAGTCCGACTGCGCGCGCGAAGACATTGGTGGAGCCGCCGGGGACCACCGCGAAGCGCGGCAGGTTCTCCGGGTCCGGGCCGTTGTGCAGCAGACCGTTGACGACCTCGTTGACCGTGCCGTCGCCGCCGAGCGCCACGACGATGTCGATGTCGCTGCTCTCCGCCGCCCGCCGCCCGAGGTCGCGGGCGTGCCCCCGGTACTCCGTCGTCACGGCGTCCAGCTTCATCTCGCTGGCCAGCGCGTGGATGAGGACATCACGGGTGCGGGCACTGGTGGTGGTTGCCGCCGGGTTGACCACGAGAAGTGCACGCATGGGCGCCAGAGTACCTACCGGGCGGTACCGGGCACAGTCCAGCCCCCTCCCGGCAGGGCTCCGGGGGCCCGGGAGCGGGCTCGTGGCGAGGGCTACCCTGCTGGGGTGAGTACTGAGCAGCACCCTGACAGCGAGACCGGTTCCGCCGCCCCCGAGGGGCCGCGCCCCGGGCGGCTGACCGCGGCCGCCGCGATCGCCGCGGTCGAGGGCCTCGCCCTGGTCGGCGGCGGTCTCTTCATGCTCGTGATGGGCCTGATGGGCAAGCCCGACCAGCCGCGGCAGGCCGTGACGGGCGGCATCACGCTGATCGTCCTCGGGATCATCCCGCTGGCCGCGGCGCGCGGGCTGCTGCTGCGGCGCCGCTGGAGCCGCGGGCCCGCGCTGATCACCCAGATCCTGGCGCTGCCGGTGGCCTGGATGTTCCTGCACGCGGACGGGGTGGCGGTCCCGGTGGGGATCGCGACGACCGCGCTCGCGGTGGCCGGTCTGGTCCTGCTGGTCAACCCGGCCACGGCGGAGGCGCTCGGCGTACGCGGGGCGGGCGGGACGCGTACGCCGTAGTCCCTCGGGACACCCGGCGCCACGGGCTTGTGGCCCGGAGCGCCCGGCCCTGCGGCGCCTGACGCCCGCACGCCGTAGCGCACAGGGCGGTCCGCCCGGCCCCGCGGCGTGTGACGCGTCCTACTCCTCCACCAGCAGCTTCTCCCGCAGCTGGGCCAGGGTCCTGGCCAGCAGCCGGGAGACGTGCATCTGCGAGATGCCGACCTCCTGCGCGATCTGCGACTGGGTCATGTTCCCGAAGAAGCGCAGCAGCAGGATCCGCTTCTCGCGCGGCGGCAGGTCCTCCAGGAGCGGCTTGAGCGACTCCCGGTACTCGACGCCCTCCAGCGCCTCGTCCTCCGCGCCCAGCGTGTCCGCGACCGCCGGCGACTCGTCGTCCGTGTCCGGGACGTCGAGCGAGAGCGTCGAGTACGCGTTCGCCGACTCCAGGCCCTCCAGGACCTCCTCCTCGGAGATGCCCAGGCGCTCCGCCAGCTCGTGCACCGTGGGCGAGCGGCCGTGCTGCTGGGAGAGCTCGGCGGTGGCCGTGGTGAGGGCCAGGCGCAGCTCCTGGAGGCGGCGCGGCACCCGGACCGCCCAGCCCTTGTCCCGGAAGTGCCGCTTGATCTCGCCGACGACCGTCGGGGTCGCGTACGTCGAGAACTCGACCCCGCGCTCCGGGTCGAACCGGTCGACCGACTTGATCAGGCCGATGGTGGCGACCTGGGTCAGGTCGTCCAGCGGCTCGCCGCGGTTGCGGAACCGCCGGGCCAGGTGCTCGACCAGCGGCAGGTGCATCCGGACCAGCTTGTTGCGCAGCTCGGCCTTCTCCGGCGAGCCGTCCGGGAGTTTGCGCAGCTCGATGAACATCGCCCGCGCCCCGCTGCGGTCCTGCGGATCGTGCTGGTGGTGCCTGTGCTCGATGTGCTCGCTCATGTGGGCCGCCCGCTCTGCCTGCCGCGTCTGCTCCGCCACGGCCTCTGGGCCGTCGAATCCGTCCACCGGGTGCGGCCGGGCCTGCTGCTCCGGAATACCGACGGAGCGCGGCATCTCCGGGCGCGTCTCGGGGATGCGCCTGTCGTCCCGCACCGGACCGTCCCCGCTCACGCCGGTCCGGGTCCCGCGCCGCGCTGTTTGTACAGGCTGATGGAGACCGTACGGTCGTCCGCGACCGAGGAGTCGACCTTGCCGGCGAGTGCGGAGAGCACCGTCCAGGCGAAGGTGTCGCGCTCGGGGGCCCGGCCGTCGGTGGTCGGGGCCGAGACGGTGACCTCCAGCGAGTCGTCCACGAGCCGGAACACACAGCTCAGTACGGAGCCGGGGACGGCCTGCTGGAGCAGGATCGCGCACGCCTCGTCGACCGCGATGCGCAGATCCTCGATCTCGTCGAGGGTGAAGTCCAAACGTGCCGCGAGACCGGCCGTGGCCGTACGCAGCACTGACAGGTAGGCACCCGCGGCCGGCAGCCGGACTTCCACGAAGTCCTGATTCCCGGGCTCGCCTGCGATCTGGGACACCCTCACCTCCAAGGTGGCACAAGCTCTCTCGGGCCCCGGCGGAGGGGACGCCTCCGGGGCCATGCGGTACGTGAAGCGGTGATCGTGCGTCGTCCACGCGATCGTGGTGCTCGGAAGGGCGACGCTATCGCGATCCATGGTGCCGTGTCGCCGGGACCCCTCCCGGCGGGTGTCACTCATGGTAAGCATATGGGCACGGACAGTGGCTAGAGGTGTGCGGTGCCCAATTGCTGTGAACCGACGCCGGGTTGACGTACCCAGGCCGGAGAGCGTCGAACCGTCCGGATTCTCCCGACCTCCCGCGTCACACCAGTACGTTGTCCACAAAGCACCAGCGCCAGTCCTCGCCCGCCTCCAGGGTGCGCATCACCGGGTGCCCGGTCTGCTGGTGGTGGGCGGTCGCGTGCCGCGACGGCGAGGAGTCGCAGCAGCCCACATAGCCGCAGACGAGGCACTGTCGCAGCTGTACGTAGTGGGTGCCGTCTGCCAGGCACTGCGGGCACGTCCCGCTCAGCGGCGCGGGCTCGGGGCGCGGCAGTTCGGCGACATGCGGGCACTCGCTCATGATTGCCAGGTTACGACGGTCCGGGTGTGAGGTGGCTGGGATGGACGCGTTGCCGCTGGTGGCACTGGTCGCGGGGAGCGCGGTGGTGGCCGGCGCCGCCCGCCGCACCCCGATCCCGGCCCCGCTGCTCCTGGTCGCGGGGGGACTCGCCGCCGCTTACGTGCCGGGCGTCCCGGACTACACGCTCGACCCCCACATCGTGCTGCCCCTGCTGCTGCCGCCGCTGCTGTACACGGCCGCCGTGGACAGCTCGTACCTCGATCTGCGGGCCAATCTGCGGCCCGTCGCGCTCCTCTCGGTCGGTTACGTCCTGTTCGCGACCGTGGCCGTGGGCTGGCTCGCCTATCTCCTGGTGCCCGATCTGCCGCTCACCGCCGCGCTGGTCCTCGGCGCGGTGGTCGCGCCGCCGGACGCGGTCGCGGCCACCGCCATCGCCCGCCGCCTCGGGCTTCCCGGCCGGATCACCACCATCCTGCAGGGCGAGTCGCTGGTGAACGACGCGACCGCGATCACCGCGTACAAGGTCGCGCTCGCCGCCGCCGTCGGGGAGGGGGCGACCTGGGCGGGCGGGGCCGGGGAGTTCGCCCTCGCCTCCCTCGGCGGGGTCGGGATCGGCCTGGTCCTGATGGTGCCGATCCACTGGCTGCGCACGCATCTGACGGAGGCGCTGCTCCAGAACACCCTCTCGCTGCTCATCCCGTTCGTGGCGTACGCGGCCGCCGAGGAGGTCGGGGCGTCCGGGGTGCTCGCGGTGGTGGTCGTCGCGCTGTACCTGGGCCACCGCTCCTGGCAGGTGGACTTCGCGACCCGGCTCCAGGAGGCGGCGGTCTGGAAGATGGTCGCCTTCCTCCTGGAGTCGTCGGTGTTCGCGCTGATCGGGCTCCAGCTGCCGGTGGTGCTCAAGGGGCTCGGCGAGTACCGGGTGGTGGAGGCGGTGCTGTACGCGACCGGGGTCTTCGCCGCCGTCGTCGCGATGCGGTTCGTCTGGGTCTTCCCGGCGACCTTCCTGCCGAGGGCGGTCTCGGAGCGGATCCGCACCCGCGAGCCGGACACGGACTGGACGGCGCCGGTGATCGTCGGGTGGGCCGGGATGCGCGGGGTGGTCTCGCTCGCCATCGCCTTCTCGATCCCGATGACCACGCACGACGACCGCCCCTTCCCGGCCCGGAACCTGGTGCTCTTCCTGACCTTCACCACGGTCATCGCCACGCTGGTGGTGCAGGGGCTGACGCTGCCGCCCTTGATCCGGGCGCTGAGGCTGCCGGGGCGGGACGCGCGGGCCGAGACGCTGGCCGAGGCGCAGGCCCAGAACGAGGCCTCGCTGGCCGCCGAGCGCCGGCTGGACGAGCTCCTGGCGGACGAGGCCAACGCGCTTCCGCCGCCGCTGGCCGACCGGCTGCGCACCGTCCTGGAGCGGCGCCGCAACTCCGTGTGGGAGCGGCTCGGCGGGGTGAACGCGGTGACCGGCGAGTCGGCCGACGCCACCTACCGCAGGCTGTCGCGGGAGATGATCGGCGCCGAGCGCGAGGTGTTCGTCCAGCTGCGGGACGCGCGCCGGATCGACGACGAGATGCTGCGGACGCTGCTGCGCCGGCTCGACCTGGAGGAGGCGGCGGCGTACCGCGAGAGCGAGTCCTGACGACTAGAAGGGCTGACCGGTGACGACGGCCGCGACCGCCGTCCCCTCGGGGAACGCGCCCTCCTCGGCGAGGGTCAGCAGCCCGTACAGCATTTTGGCGACATAGAGACGTTCCACGGGCAGCCGGTGGCGGGCCTCGAAGTCGTCCGCGAAGGCGTCGAGTGCGGGGGTGGTACGGGCGTACCCGCCGCAGTGGAAGCGCTCGTCCAGGGACCAGTTGTCCCCGGCCGCACCGAAGGTCTCGCGCTGCAACTCCCGTATCTCGCGCGCGAGGAAGCCGCCCCGCAGCACCGGGAACCCGAGCGCCCGTTGGCCCTCCGTGAGCCCGGCGGCGAGGCCGGCGAGGGTGCCCCCGGTTCCGCAGGCCACCGCCACGACGTCGGCGCGGCCGCGCAGCTCGCGCCCCAGGTCCGTACACCCCCGCACCGCGAGGGAGTTGCTGCCGCCCTCCGGGACGACGTACGCGTCCACGCCGAAGCGCTCGCGCAGTTCGGCCAGCACCTCCGGCTCGGCCTTGCGCCGGTAGGTCGCGCGGTCCACGAAGTGCAGCCGCATGCCGTCCGCCGCGCACCGGGCGAGCGACGGGTTGAGGGGGCGGCGGGCGAGCTCGTCGCCCCGGACCACGCCGATGGTGGGGAAGCCGAGGAGGCGGCCCGCGGCGGCGGTGGCGCGCAGGTGGTTGGAGTAGGCGCCGCCGAAGGTCAGCGCCGGCCGCCCGGCCGCCTCGCGCAGGTTCAGGGCGAGCTTGCGCCACTTGTTGCCGGGCAGCGCGGGGTGGATCAGGTCGTCGCGCTTGAGCAGCAGACGGACGCCGTGGCGGGCGAAGCGCTCGTCCTCGATTGGTTGCAGAGGCGAAGGGATACGCGGCCGCAGGGCGGTGGTGAGGTCGAGCGCTTCTTCGGTCACCTGTCCATTGTGACCGGCGGCCTCACTTCAGCCGCTCGTGGACCCGCTCGCGCAGCCAGTCCATGCCGAAGCCCCGCGGGTCGACCTTGCCCGGCTGCCACTCCTTGTGGCCGATCACCGACCGCTCGGTCCAGCCGTAGTGCCGGCAGACGGCCGCCGCGGCCCTCTCGATCGCCAGGAGCTGGGCCGGTGGCCAGGGGTCTTCGCCGTCGCCGAGGTTCTCGCACTCGAACCCGTAGAAGCGCGCGTTGCCGTCGGTGTCGGCCTCGTCGCAGGCCGGGAGGCGCTTCTCGGCGATCACCGCGCGCAGGACGTCGCCGTCGCCCGCGCCGGCGTGGTTGGCGCGGCCGTTGCCCACCAGGTGGACCGTGCCGTCCTTGGTGATCACGCCATGGCAGAGCGGGCCGGGCAGGCTGTCGTAACCGTCGTAGCAGATGCGAACGGTGGCGGCGGATCCCTGGGTGACGGTGTGGTGGATCATCACGCCGTTGAGCGGCCCCCAGGCGCCGTGCCCGGCCCGGTTGTGGGTGCGCCAGCCGTCGACCTCGACGACCCGGAGGCCTTCGGCGCGCAGTGCGGAGAGGAACTGGTCAGCCGACATGGGTGGGGCCATGGCCGACTCCTTGGGTGAGTGGTACCCCGGTTTGCGGTACCTGGTGCGGTTCAGCCGGAATGTGCCCTACCGCTTCTACCGGAACTTCCGCATGCGGGCGATGTGTTCGGGCCGCGTGCGAGCCGATCCGGACACATCGCCCGATTACGGTCAGTCGTGCGCGAGCCAGAGGTCGGGGCCGAACACCTCGTAGTGGATGTCGGCGGCGGCGACGCCCTGGGCGAGCAGCTGGGTGCGCACCGCCCGCATGAAGGGCAGCGGACCGCACAGGTACGCGCGCGTGCCCGACGCCACCGCGACCGACGACAGGTCCACCAGGCCGGTCCGGTCGGCGGGATGGCCGGGCGCGGGGTGCTCGTACCAGAAGTGCGCGGCGGCGTCCGGGAGTTTGGCCGTCAGCGCCTCGTGGTCCTCGCGCAGGGCGTGGTCGGCGGGGGAGCGGTCGCCGTGCACCACGGTCACCGGGGCGCGGTGACCGGCGCCTGCCAGGTGCTCCAGCATCGCCAGCATCGGGGTACAGCCGATCCCCGCCGAGGCGAGCAGCAGCGGCGCCCCGGAGTCGTCGAGGACGAGATCGCCGTACGGGGCCGAGACGCGCAGCCGGTCGCCCACCTCCACGCGCGCGTGGAGGTGGTGGGAGACCTCGCCGTCGGGCGCCCGGCCCTCGCCCCGGACCCGCTTGACCGTGATCGAGCGGGTGGCGGAGCCGGGGGCGGCGCTGAGGCTGTACTGACGTATCTGGCGGGCGCCGTCGGGGAGTTCGACCTGGACGGAGACGTACTGGCCGGGGCGGAAGCCGGGCGCCGGGGCGCCGTCGGTGGGCCGCAGCCGGAAGGTGGCCACGTCGGGCGTCTCCTCGGTGCGCCCCTCGACGGTCCACTCGCGCCATACGTCCCCGGCGGCGACGCCCTGGGCGGCGTAGAGCCGGGCCTCGATGGCGATCAGGGCGTTCGCCATCAGCCAGTACACCTCGTCCCAGGCGGCGGCGACCTCGGGCGTGACGGCCTCGCCGAGCACCTCGACGATGGCGGCGAAGAGGTGCTCGTGCACCACGTCGTACTGCTCGGCCGTGATGCCCAGCGAGGCGTGCTTGTGGGCGATCCGGCCCAGCATCACGTCGGGGCGCTCGTCCGGGCGGTCCAGGAGGTGGACCGCGAAGGCCGCGATGGACCCGGCGAGCGCCTGCCGCTGGACTCCGGCGGCCTGGTTGCCCCGGTTGAACAGGTCGCGCAGCAACTCGGGGTGGGCCGCGAAGAGCCGGGCGTAGAACCGCTCGGTGATGGCGGGAAGGGCTCCGCCGACGGCGGGCAGGGTGGCGCGTACGGTCGCGGCCGACTTCTCGGACAGCAAGAGGACTCCTCTTTAATTGGAATCTAAGATTCGTATTTTGAGCCGCAGCTCAGGGCGTCGGACCAGGGTTGCGGGATGGAGTGACGGGATGGGGCGGCGGGAAGGGTGACGGTGCCTCAGCCGTCCGTCCGGCGCCCGCCTGTGAGCCCGATGAGCAGCGGGCCCGTGGGTGAGGTGACGAGGTCGGCGACGGTGACCGGGTCCAGGGAGGCGTAGAACGCCTCCTGCGCCCGGCGCAGCGCCCCGCGCAGCCGGCACGCCGAGTTGAGCGGGCACGGGACGGCCCCCTCGCACTCGACCACGTCGCCGGGCCCCTCCAGCTCGCGGACCAGACCGCCGACCGAGGCCCGGCGCCCCGCCGGGGTGAGCGCGAGCCCGCCGCCCCGGCCGCGCCGCGCCTCGACCAGGCCGAGGTGCTGGAGCCGGGCGACCACCTTCGCGGTGTGCGTATAGGGCACCCGCATGGTCTCGGCCACCTCGCGCGTCGTGGGCGGGGCCTCCCGGTCGCCCTCGTCGGCGACGGCCAGGCGCATCAGTACGCGAAGCGCCAGGTCCGTGAATCTCGTGAGCCGCATGGTGTCACCCTAGATAACTTGCATATGCCGTGCAAATTTGCGGCCTGAACGGTGAGGGTACCCGTGCCGGAGTGCGCAACCTGCCCTGCCGGGCCCGGTTCCAGTCCCACTCATTTGTGTAATGGCGCGCACACGGTCCGTGCTGGAAGGCTTCTCGCGCAGGTCAGCTCATGATCGGAAGGTCGAGAGGGAAACACATGTCGGTCGAGGCAGGGCCCGAGAACCGCGCGCAGCAGAGTCTTGGCACGGCAGCCGCGCGGAATCTGGCGACCACCAAGCCCGTCCCCCAGATGCAGGAGATCACCTCCCGGTGGCTGCTGCGGATGCTGCCATGGGTGCATGTGCAGGGCGGTACGTACCGGGTCAACCGGCGACTGAGCTACTCGGTGGGTGACGGGAAGATCACCTTCGTGCAGACCGGCGAGCGGGTGGCCGTCATCCCGGCCGAGCTGGGGGAGTTGCCCGCGCTGCGCGGGTTCGAGGACGAGTCCGCGCTGAGCGAGCTGGCGAGCCGGTGTGTGCAGCGCGAGTTCGCCGCCGGACAGCTGCTGGCCGCCGAGGGCGACCCGGTGGACACGGTCTTCCTGCTGGCCCACGGCCGCGTCGAGCGCATCGGCACCGGGCCCTACGGGGACGAGGCGGTGCTCGGGGTCCTGGCGGACGGGGCGCACCTGGGCGAGCGGGCGCTGGTCTCCGGCGAGGCCACCTGGGACGCCACCGCCCGGGCCGCCACGGCCTGTACGGTCCTGGCGCTGAGCCGGGCGGACGTGCTCGACCTCGCGGAGCGGGCGGCCTCGCTCGGCGAGCACCTCTCGGCCTTCTCGCTGATCCCGGAGCAGCGCACCGACAAGTACGGCGAGGCGGCGATCGACCTCGCGTCCGGCCATGTCGGCGAGCCGGTCATCCCGCACACCTACGTGGACTACGAGGGCTCGCCGCGCGAGTACGAACTCTCGGTCGCCCAGACGGTGCTGAAGGTCCACAGCAGGGTCGCGGACCTCTACAACCAGCCGATGAACCAGACCGAGCAGCAGTTGCGGCTCACCGTGGAGGCGCTGCGCGAGCGCCAGGAGGACGAACTCATCAACAACCGTGAGTTCGGTCTGCTGGCCAACTGCGACTACGGGCAGCGGCTTCAGCCGCACGACGGCGTGCCCTGCCCCGACGACATGGACGAACTCCTCTCCCGGCGGCGCGGCAGCAAGCTCTTCCTCGCCCACCCGCGCGCCATCGCCGCCTTCGGCCGCGAGTGCGGCAAGCGCGGACTGGTCCCCGAGAGCATCGACGTCAACGGCAACCGCATCCCGACCTGGCGCGGTGTGCCGATCTTCCCGTGCAACAAGATCCCGGTCAGTGACGCCCGTACGACCTCGATCATCTGCATGCGTACCGGCGAGGCCGATCAGGGCGTCATCGGGCTCCAGCAGAGCGGCATCCCGGACGAGATCGAGCCGAGCCTGTCGGTGCGGTTCATGGGCATCGACGAGCAGGCGATCATCTCGTACCTGGTCACCGCCTACTACTCGGCCGCGATCCTCGTGCCGGACGCCCTCGGCGTCCTGGAGAACGTGGAAGTCAGCCGCTGGCGCTGACCCCGCAGGGCCCCGGGCGGGCGGCCGGCGGCACGGGAGGTCCGCCGGCCGCCCGCCCGGAAAAGCCGCGTCCCGCACGCGGCGGCGGCGCGTGAACGCGCGCACCGGCCACGACGTAAGGAACATCGAGCACCTGGAACGCCGAGCACCTGGAACACCGAGCACCTGGAACGCCGAGCACCTGGAACGCCGAGCACCTGGAACATCGAGCACCTGGAACACCGCGCATCCAGCACCGCATGTCCAGCGCACGTCTTGAGCACCGCGTATCGAACACGGCGAGAGGAATGTCGAGTTGGTCATGGGGGAAGCCGTCGAGGGGCGTGAGGCCGTGGACCTGCTGGAGCGGACCCGGGTGGCGGTCCATCCGCGGCTGCGGGCCACCGTGGAGTCGCTGCCGGGCTCGATACGGCGGGTCGCGATGTACCACTTCGGATGGGAGCACGCCGACGGCACACCCGCCGCCGGGCAGGCGGGCAAGGCGATCCGGCCCGCGCTCGTGCTCGCGGCGACCGCGGCACTGGGCGGCGATCCCGAGCACGCGCTGCGGGCCGCGGCCGCCGTGGAGCTCGTGCACAACTTCACGCTGCTGCACGACGACGTGATCGACGAGGACGCCACCCGGCGCCACCGGCCCACCGCCTGGACCGTGTTCGGCACCCCGGACGCGATCATCGTCGGGGACGCGCTGCTCGCGCTGGCGCTGCGGCTGCTCGCCGAGGACGGCCACCCGGCGGCCCCGGCCGCCTCGGCCCGGCTCGCGGCCTGTGTGATCGAGCTCTGCGCCGGACAGCAGGCCGACTGCGCCTTCGAGCAGCGCGGCCCCCAGGAGGTCTCCCTGGAGGAGTGCCTGGACATGGCGATGGCCAAGACCGGGGCGCTGCTGGGGTGCGCCTGCTCGCTGGGCGCGCTGTACGCGGGGGCGGGGCCCGACGAGGTGGCCGCGCTCGACGCGTTCGGCCGCGAGGCGGGGCTCGCCTTCCAGCTCATCGACGATCTGATCGGCATCTGGGGCGACCCCGGCCGTACCGGCAAGCCCGCCGGGGCCGATCTGGCCTCGCACAAGAAGTCGCTGCCGGTGGTGGCCGCCCTGACCTCGGGCACCCCGGCGGCGGCCGAACTCGCCGAGCTGTACCGGGGCCCGATGGGGGCGGCCGCGGTGCGGCGGGCGGCCGGGGCGGTGGACCGGGCGGGCGGCCGCGACTGGGCGCAGATCCACGCGGCCGACCGGATGGGCCGGGCGGTGGACCAGCTGTCCCGGGCGGTCCCGGACCTGGCGGCGGCGGGCGATCTGCTGGCCCTGGCGGAGTTCGTGACCCGGCGCTCGCGCTGATCTGGGCCCGAGGGGGGCGCGCGGGGGGACGCACGGGGGGCGGCGGGGGAAGGGCGAGGGGCCCCGGGGCTGCCTCCCGGGCCCCTCGCGCCCCGACTCGACGCGAGCCAACTCTAGGATCGTTCCGATCAGTTGAGGATGACCGGAACGCGACAGGGGCGGCCGACATGGGTACGGGACCGGGCATGGGCATACGGCGGGTGGAGCCGGACGACGAGAAGGCGGTGGAGACGGCGGTGCGCCTCCTCGACGAGGCGTTCCAGGACGACCCGGTGAGCAGCTGGGTCTTCCCGGACCCGGCGCGCCGCCGCGAGGTGCACCGCCACCTCATGCGCGCCTTCCTGGAGATCTCGCTCGCCGAGGGTCACGCCGACCTCACCGAGGACGGCACGGCGACGGCTCTGTGGATCGACGTCCCGGCCGAGCCGGAAGAGGGCGACGGGCCGGAGGAGGGCGACGGGGAGGACGGTCCGGCGCAACTGCGGGCCGCCGTCGACCCGGACAACGAGCGCGTGGAGCAGATCGGCCGGCTCACCGGGGCCGTCCACCCGCACGGCCGGGCGCACACGTATCTGCTGCTGATCGCCGTCGCCCCGGACCGCCAGGGCCGGGGCGACGGGGCCGCGCTGATCGCGCCCGTCCTGGAGCGGTGCGACCGGGAGGGCCTGCCCGCCTATCTGGAGGCGAGCAGCGCGCGCAGCTCCGTGCTCTACGAGCGGCTCGGATTCGTCCACCTCGGTGAGCCGCTGCGGCTGCCGGACGGCCCGCTGATGTACCCGATGTGGCGCGAGCCGCGCGGCTGAACGATTCGCCACGGTACGAGTACGAGTACGAGGGCCGGGGCCGGGGCCGGGGCCGGGGCAGGGGCCGAGGACCGGGGTCCGGGCAGGGACCGGGGCCGGGATCAAGTCCCGAGCACCCGGTCCACGACCATCTCCACCAGCCGCTCGGCCGTGTCGTCGCCGAGGTCGTCGCCGAGCACGCCCGGCAGCGTGAGGTGCTCGATCAGCAGGCCGGTCATGGCGAAGTAGAGCAGCCGTACCGTGTCCGCGTCGCCCGGCAGGCCGGCCTCCAGATGGAACGCGATGTTCGCCTCCAGCTCGGCGCGGACGGCCTCGGTCAGCGCCTCCCGCAGCTCCGGCCTGCGAGTGGCCTCCAGCCGGAGCTCCAGCATCGCGAGGTAGCCGGTGCGCTCCTTGACGATCCGCCGCAGCAGCCAGCGCATCAGCGAGCCGACCAGCTCCCGCGAGGGCGCGGGCCGCATCGCCTCGCTCACCTCGGCCGGATCCGGTGTCATCCGTACGTGGATGTGCCGCCCGGCCTGGGTGAACAGGTCGTCCCTGCTGGTGAAGTAGTTGGACGCGGTGCCGGGCGGCACCTTGGCCTCGGTGTCGACGGCGCGGAAGGTCAGCCCGCGCGCCCCCTCGCGCGCCAGCACCTCGATCGCCGCGTCCACGAGAGCGGTCCTGCGTTCCGGGTTTCTGACCATCTCTTCGAGCTCCTCAACGTCCGCAGCCGAAAGGGCCTTGCGCAACCACTACGCATGAAGTACTTTACTCGAAGTGGTTGATCGCCCGGACCACCTCCCGAGTCAGAAGAGGCCGGCTTGCGCAAGCTTTCGTACTACATCGCCCTGACCATCGACGGCTTCATCGCCGCCCCGGACGGGTCGTACGACTTCTATCCCCTGAGTGACGAGGTCCACGGCTTCATCGCCACGGACTTCCCCGAGACCATGCCGACTCCCGGCCGCCGGGCCCTGGGCATCGACGAGACGCCCAACCGGCGGTACGACACCGTGCTGATGGGCCGGGGGACGTACGAACCCGGCCTCAAGGGGGGTTTCGCCAGTCCGTACGCCCATCTGCGCCAGATCGTCTTCTCGCGCAGTCTCCGTGAGTCCCCGGACCCGGCCGTCGAGGTCGTCAGCGGCGACCCGGTGCCGTTCGTCCGCGCGCTCAAGCAGGAGGAGGGCGCCGACATCTACCTGTGCGGCGGCGCCGACCTCGCCGGGCAGCTCATCGACGAGATCGACGAGCTCGTCATCAAGAGCTATCCGGTTGTGGCGGGCGCCGGAATCCCCTTGTTCCGGACGGAGTTCAGTCCCCGCTCGTTCGTGCCGACGGACAGCCGTTCCTTCGAAAACGGTACAGTCGTCACCACTTACACAAGGAAGCGCTAACTCCCATTTCGGTCACGCCCTGTGACGAACAGCAGGATGCGCCGCTAATCTCCCGCCCATGACCACACAGTCCTGGGCGGGCTGGTACCGAGACCGCCATGGATCCGAAGCGCTGACGATCACCGCCGACGGGACCCAACTGCACACCCGTATCAGGGGAGTCGACTTCGCCGGGGCGGGGTTCGACTCGCTCGGACCGGTACCGGGCATACCGACGGAGGGCTCTTTCGCGCTCGACGGCGGCGCTCTGCGCGACTTCGTCCTGGAATGGGACATGCCGGTACCGGTCGCCTCCGCCGACGGCGCGGTCCACCACGCCACCCTGAGCTGCCTCCTCTCCCTCAAGCCGCCCGAGCCCGACCTGGGGCTCGCGCTGCACCTGGGGGGAGCGGTGTACGCGTCGGGGCGCGCCGAGCTCGACTTCGGGTCGGTGCTCGACGACATCCGGCGCCAACTCCCTTACGGGGCAGAGCTCCAGCCGTCCGTCCTCGAGAGCATCTGAAGCACCTGATGCACCTTCACTATCTGATGCACCTTCACTAACTGACGTTTCTTCATTAACTGGCGCATCTTCACCATCTGATCCGGGCGCGGCCGTCCGTACCGAGACACGTCCTCGGTACGGACGGCCGCGCCCCCCTTTTCAGCGCCTGCATTGTTCTACTACTGTGCGAACAATGAAGGTTTCGATGAACCGCGCCCGCTACCGGCTGGTCGCCGTCGCCGTGCTGCCGTTCCTGCTGGCGCTCGCCGTCGACCTGATCCTCTTCGCCGTCCTGCGTGACCGGCTGCCGGCGCGCATCGCCACCCACTTCAACGGGAGCGGCGCCGCCGACGGCTATGCCGGCCGGGACGCTTTCGTGGTGGTGAACATCGGCCTGGCCTGCGGGCTCTCCGCCGTCTGGGCGGTCCTCGCGGCCACCGCGGACTTCGCGCTGCGCGGGGCGCGCTGGATGATCGGCGCCGGCTACGCGGGCGCGGGCCTGACCGGCTATGTGATGGCGGCCGCGCTCTACGCGAACCTCGACGCCGCCGACGGCAGCGAGGTGCGGCTGCCGCTGTGGCAGCTCGCGGCGGGCCTGGCGGTGGCCGCGCTCGCCGCCACCGCCGGGGCGGCGCTGCTGCGGCTCCTCGACCTGCCCCGCGTCGTGCCGCCCCCCGGTCCCGGCGCGGTCGAGCGGCTCGACCTCGCGGAGGGCGAGGTGGCGGGCTGGGCCAGGCGCGCGCCGTCGCGGACGCTGTGCGCGGTCGGCGTGGCGCTGCTGCTCGTGGGCGGCGCGCTGACGTACGTGTACGGCTGGGGGCGCGCCGCCGCGCCCCTGACCTGCGGGCTGCTCATCCTCGCCTGCTCCTGCCCGTACGTGACGGTGGACCGGCACGGGCTGACCACCCGCCCGACGGTGCTGCCCTGGCCGCGCGTGCGGATACCGCTGACGGAGGTGGACCGGGCCGTGAGCCGTGAGGTGAAGGCGCTCTCCGAGTACGGCGGTTGGGGCTACCGGGTGCGCCCCGGGCGCTCCGGGCTGATCCTGCGCTCGGGCGAGGCGATCGTGGTGCGGCGCGCGAGCGGGCGGGAGTTCGCCGTGACGGTGTCCGACTCCGCGACGGCGGCGGCCCTGCTCAACACGCTGGCCGAGCGCGCGGCGGTGCGCTGATGCTGTTCCGGGTGGATCCGGCGTCCGCGGTGGCGCTGGGCGACCAGATCGCCGCGTCGGTGCGTCGCGCCATCGCCGAGGGCACGGTGGAGCCGGGCGAGCGCCTGCCCGCCGCCCGCGTGCTCGCCGACTCGCTGGGCGTCAACGTCCATACCGTCCTGCGCGGCTACCAGCGCCTGCGCGAGGAGGGGCTGATCGAGCTGCGGCGGGGCCGGGGCGCGGTGGTGGTCGAGGCGACCTCGTCCCGCGCCCGGGCCGGGCTGCTCGTGCGGGTGCGCGAAGTGGTGGAGGAGGCGCGGCGGCTGGGCCTGACGGAGGACGAGCTGGTCGACCTGGTCCGCACGGGGCTCCACTGACGGGCCTCAGGTCCTACGATGCCCGCGCCCCAGTACGTCTGCCTCCGCCGCCAGTGGCGAGCCTCAGCATGCCCGCGCCGTGCCTCAGTACGTCTGCCCGCGCCTCCGGTGGCGCGCCTCAACGCGTCGGCCTCCAGTGGCGCGCCTCAGTACGTCTGCAGCTCCACCAAGTTGCCGTCCGGGTCGTGCAGATGGGCGGCCCGCATCGTCGGCCCCCACTGCGGCCGGTCCTGCGCCGGGGCGACCACGGTGGCGCCGGCGGACGTGCAGAGCTCGACCCCGGCGTCCAGCGCGCCGGGCCCGTCCACACGGATGACGACGGACGCCCCGACCGGCACGTTCTCCTCGCCGACGGCCGCGGCCATCGCGGCCCGCGAGAACAGCGCGAACGCGGTACGCCCCTCGCAGTCGTCCCAGCTCGCGTACCCCGACCCCTCGGTCCCGCGCGCCAGCGAGCAGCCGCTCAGCTTGGGCAGCACGGCCGCGTAGAAGCGGAAGGTCGGCTCGTAACGCTCCACCAGGAGCCGGGTGTAAGGAGGTTCAAGAGGTGCCATGGCTCCGAATTTATCCCGTCCGGCGGACGGAGGCACCGGTGATCTCCCCGTTCCGCACGGTGTACGTCCCCGTGTAGGTCCGCACACTGCCGTCCCGCTGCCGGGCCGTGATGTCCACGGAGACGGTGTCGTCCTGAACGGCCCGGACGACGACGTCGGACCGCCGGGTGTCGGCGAAGCCCGCGGCGTACGAGGAGTAGCTCGCCGTGAGGTTCTTGCCGCCGAGGCTCCACGCGGTCTCGTAGTCACCGCTGTTGATCGCGGAGTAGTAGCTCTCCACCGTGGCCCCGGGGCCCGGGGCGGTGGAGGGGCTCGTGTCGGTGGTGGGGGGCGGCGTCAGCTCGTCCGGCGTGGCCGAATAGGTCGGGTCCGGGTACGTCGGGTCCACGTACGTGGGTGTCTGCGTCGCCGTGTCCGTCGGGGTCCCCGGGGTCTGCAGGTAGTACGGCGACGCCGGGTCCGGGCCGCCGCCGTGGTCGTGGGCCAGCAGCCAGAGGCCGGTACCCGCCGCCCCGCACAGCAGGACCGCCACGAACACCACGATCAGCACGCGCCGCAGGCCGTCGTCCGGGGGCGGCTGCCCCGGGGCGTTCCCCGGGCCCGTCGGTCCCTGTACCCAGCGCTGTGCGTCCGCGTCCCAGTAGCTCATGTCACCCGCGCTCTCAGCCGGTCAGTTGGACGATGGTGTCGACGACGGCCGCGGCCGAGGCGAGCCCCGCCGCGGTCGTCGCGCCGAGGGTCAGCCGGTCGCGCAGCCACTGCAGCCGGTCGCGCCGCACCTGACCGGTCTCGGCCATCCCCTCGTCGATCTCGGTCAGCCGGGCGTCCAGCTCGGCGATCTCGGCCGTCCGGTCGAGCAGGCCGAGGTGCTGGCGCAACGTGCGTACGGCAGCGACGAGTTCGGGCGGCGCGTCCAGCAACCGCGCCGAGGCGTCGACAGCCGTGGCATCGGCGCCGGCGGCCGCGGCGCCGCCCGTCATCACCCCGATGCCGATGCCGCCGGGGACGCTCGCGGGGGTGCCCGCGTACGGGGGAGGGGGCGGCGGTGTGCCCGCCCGCCGTGAGCGGTCCTCGGCGGACGCCCGGTCCCCGGCCGCCGCCGCGCCGCCCGTCATCACGCCGATGGAGATGCCGCCGGATGCCGGGCTCCCGGCGCCCGCCCGGCCGCCCGGGGCTTCCGGCGCGTCCGGCGCATCCGGATCCGGCGCATTCGGATCGGGCGCATGCGGATCCGGCGCATCCGGATCGTTCTGTTCCACTGCCATCACTTCCCGCCGTCCGTGTGCGACGCCGACGCCTGGTCGCCCGTCGCGACCGCGCCTCCGCTCATCGATCCGATGAACACCCCGCCCCCGCTCACCGTGATGACCTGCTGCTCGAAGTCGCCCGTCTCGTACTCCTTCGCCCGCAGCGCCTCGCGCACCCCGCTGGCGATCCGGTCCTGCACGGTCCGTACGTACCGCTTGACGTCCATGTCCTGGAACACCGACAGGTCGTCCGTGCTCCCCAACTCCCTTACGGAGGTGGCCGGTCCGTCCGGCGGGGCGTGCCGGGGGTTGGCCAGCCAGGTGACGAACTCGGCGACGGCCGTGCTGATCAGGGAGGTCGCCGCGGCGAAGTTCGCGGTCGGGGCCGCGAGCAGCCCGCGGACCGTGTCCCGCAGGACATCGCCCTCGCCGCGCGCCTCGATCACGTCGACGGCCCTGAACTCCAGCCGTACGGGGGTGAGGACGTGCGGCACGACCTCCAGCACCAGCATCCCGCCCTGGGTGTGGACGCGTACGAGGAGCGACACCACGACCTGCTCGTCCCAGGTCCCGATCCGGATGCGCAGGAAGTGGCGGCGCGCCTCGCCGCCCTCGCCCACGGCCTCGTCGAGATGGCGCCGCACGGTGGGTGGATCGTAGGCGACCTTCCAACGGGCCACCCCGGTGGGCAGATAGACGAACTCGTCGATTTCGAGGGCGCGCAGGCGGTCGCGGCTGGTGGCCGCGGCGGCGGTGCGCAGCGACTCCAACTGCGGCTTGATGAGGTCGATGACCTCGCGTCCGGTGAGCGGCCCCGCCGCGGGCGACGCGCCTTTGCGCCTCCTCAGCTCCATCACCAGCGACCACTGCTCGTCGTACGGCTTGCCGGCGCCGATGAACGGGCGGAACGGGTCGTAGATCGTGAGCGAGGCGTGCTGCTCGCGGTCGATGGCCTCACCGATCCGCCGATAGCGGTACGGCAGGGTCTCGCGGGGCCCCCGGGCGAAGGCCTCCGAGCCCAGCTCGTCGCGCATGACGGAGGTGACGTGGGCGCGGTACGCCCACACGGGCAGCACGAGCAGGAGCGGGAACACCACGCCCGCCCAGGCGTCCGCGCCGCTGAACAGCGCGTACAGCGCGCTCGCCCAGTACAGGGCCGCCACCGTGAACGGCACCAGCGGCAGCAGCATCCTCAGCCGCCCGCGGGTGGCCTGCTTGACCATCGTGCGGTCGAGGGTGAAGACCGCGAGGCCGAGCCCGGTCCCGGCGCGCACGCTCCCGAAGACGAAGCAGACGATCGCGTACGCAAGCCAGCCCGGCAGCGGGAGCATCGTCTGCGAACCGACCCCCGCCACCCAGAGCCCGATGAACGTGCCCCAGACGCACAGCAGCGCGAGCGCCGTCTCGGCCTCGCGGCGCCGGGCGCGCAGCGCGTGCGCGAGGACGGGCAGCGCGTCGATGCCGAGCGAGAGCGCGACCGGGCGCTCCTCGTGCTGTACGAGTTCCTCGATCACCTGGCGGCGGAAGTCGCTGTCGAGGTAGACGCCCGCGCACAGCAGCCGGGTGGCTTCACCCTTGCCGTGCTCCGGTCTCGTCGCTGCCATAGGGACCCCCTGCCCGAGTCGACATCAGCGAGCGTGGACCATACGGGCGGCGGCCGTCCCGGTCTTGGACAAAATTCACCTGGCTCGCACGGGGGCGAGAGGGCGAAGGGGGTTCCCGGACGCCGGTTTCCCGGGCTTCGGGGGGCCTGGACTTCGGGGGTCCTGGGCTTCCGGGCTCGGGGCTCCCGGGCTCCCAGGCTTCGGGGTCCTGGGCCCTGGGCTCCTGGGCTCCCGGGCGTCGAGGCCCCGGGCTTCGGGGCTTCCGGGGCCCTGGGCTTCCGGGCTTCGGGGGCCCCGGGGGCTCGGGCCCCCGCGTCCCCGGGCCTACAGGGTGAGGGCTCCCTCCACGCGGCGGGCGGAGAGCATCCGGCCGGGTGTGGTGCCGGCCAGGGCGCGGAACTCGCGGTTGAGGTGGGCCTGGTCGTAGAAGCCGCAGAGCGCGGAGATCTCCGCCAGGCTCGCCCCGCCGCGAGAGAGCATCCGCATGGCGCGGTCGAAGCGCAGCACCCGCCCGTACGTCTTCGGCGTCAGCCCGATCTGTTCGGTGAACCGGCGGATCAAGTAGCTCTTGCTCCAGCCCACTTCGGCGCTGATCCGGGCGACCGGGATCGTCCCGGCGGTACCGGCGAGCAGCCGGTAGGCGTGGCCGACCTCCGGCGCTGGGTCCGGGCCGCGGCCGAGCCGGTCGAGGAGCACCGCGTCGAGCAGGTCGAACCGCCGGCCCCAGTCGGGGGTGGCGGCGAGCCGCTCGACGAGCAGGTGGGCCCAGGGCCCGAGCACGTGCTGCAGCTCGACGACGTGACTGGTCAACTGCCCCAGGGGCACGGCGAACAGCCGATAGGCCCCCAGCGGCGTCAGCTCCAGCCGAATGGCCTCCTGTCCCCCGTGGTGCCCGCACATCGTGGGACTGTCCTCAAGTCCCACGACCAACGACCCGATCCGCCCACTGCCCGCCCCCGGCGCCCCCACCCTGCGGACCTGGGCGAACGGCTCGGCGAGATTGATCACGACCACCGCCCGCCCGGTCGGGACGACCCGCACCTCGTACGGCGAGAGCCCCGAGTCCCAGTACCCGGCGTAACTCCGCAGGAAGGGCCGCAACCCCGGATGCCAGGGCCGGGTGACCCGCCACAACCCCCCGGCCCGGCCGATGTCGACCCCGGAACGGACGACAGTCCCCCCACGCGCGACCTGGATCCCCAAGAGCCCTCCCCTGCCCGGCCGTACTCCCGTTGGACCGACGTCCAGCATGTCACCGGGACGGCAAAAAACCGACAGCACCCGGCTCCGCGCGGATGCCGGGTGCTGCCTGAAAAGCTGCCGGGAGGGCGAAGGGGCGTTACGCCTTCTTCGTCTCCCAGAAGATGCGGTCGATCTCGGCGATGAGTTCGAGCGCCTTCTCACCCGTCTTCGGGTCCGTCGACGCCTTGGCGGCCGAGAGGGCCTTCAGGGTGTCGTTGACCAGCTGGTGCAGCTGGGGGTACTTCTCGAAGTGCGGGGGCTTGAAGTAGTCGCTCCAGAGCACCGAGACGTGGTGCTTGGCGAGCTCCGCGCGCTGCTCCTTGATGACCACGGCACGGGCACGGAAGTGCGCGTCCTCGTTGGCCTGGAACTTCTCCTGGACGGCCTTGACCGACTCGGCCTCGATACGGGCCTGGGCCGGGTCGTACACGCCGCAGGGCAGGTCGCAGTGGGCGCTGACCTTCACCTTGGGGGCAAACAGGCGGGAAAGCATTGAGCTGTCCTTCCTCGTGATCGTCTTCTCAGGTGGGACATTACTCGGTGAGAGGCCCGTTTTCGCGAGTGCCCCCGGGGGCTTAGGACAAAAGTCCAGGGTCACCATGGGACTCGTGGCGGAACGTACCGTGGGTGTGGACCGGGTACCGGGAGGTGGGTGGCGGATGACGGATCAGGGGCGGGAGCCGAGGGTGCCGTTGGGGATCGCGGAGGTGACGGGGACCTCCATGGTGCCGACGCTGCTGCACGGCGACCAACTCCTCGTGCACTACGGGAGTGACCTCCGGGCGGGTGACGTCGCGGTGCTGCGGCATCCGCTCCAGCAGGATCTGCTCATCGTCAAGCGGCTCATCGAGCTGCGGGAGGGCGGGTGGTGGGTGCTCGGCGACAACCCGGACGACGAGGTCGTCGACAGCCGGGCCTTCGGGACCGTGCCGTGCGAGCTGGTGCTCGGGCGGGTGCGCGGGCGCTACCGGCCGCTGACGCGCGGGCGTCAGCGCTCGGTGGGGGTGCTGCTGTCCTGGGCGTTCTCGGCGGTCAGGCCGGTGTTCGCCGACCGGTCGGTCTCCAGGCGCTTGCGCGCCCGGTAGGCGGCCACGTTCGCCCGGGTCGCGCAGCGGTCGGAGCAGTAGCGCCGGGAGCGGTTGGTGGAGGTGTCGAGGTAGGCGTTGCGGCACGGCGCCGCCTGGCACAGGCCGAGGCGGTCCACCCCGTACTCGGTCAGATGGAACGCCAGGCCCATGGACGCGAGCGCCGCGTAGCCCGCCGTCGCGTTCGAGGTGTGGTCCGCGAGGTGCATGTGCCACAGCGGGCTGCCGTCCTCGTCCCGGTGGTCGTGCCCGGAGATCTGCGGGCTGACCGGGAACTCCAGGAGGAGGGAGTTGAGCAGGTCCACCGCCCGTACCTCCTCGCCCGCGTCCGCCGCCTCGAAGACCGCCCGCAGCCGGGCCCGTACCGCCCGCAGGCGCGGCACGTCCGCCTCCGTCGCGCGGCGGGCCGTCGTCGACTCGGAGCCGAACAGCTCGCGGATCACCTCGACCGTCGTCAGGGAGTCCTTGTTACGGGCCGGCTCCTCGGTGTTGACCAGGCGCACCGCATAATCCGAGTAATAGGCCAGTTCCACGTGTGATCCTTACGGCGACAGTTACGGCGAGTTACGGCGACAGTAACGGCTGGGCGCTGTCCGAGGGTATTACGTGAGGGGGTCCGACGGGGGCGGATCCCGCCAGCGCCCCGGCCGCACCGGGCAGTGGGTGGCCCTGGGGCACCCCGGCCCCCCGGTCACCCGCCAGCACCCCGGTAACCCCGCCCGGCGCCCCCGTCACCCCCGCACGCCGGAAGGGGCGGTGCGGGCCTCTCGGCCCGTACCGCCCCTTCCCGTACATCCTGCTCCGCCGGCTACAGCACCTTCGACAGGAACGACTTCGTCCGGTCGTGCTGCGGGTTGGTCAGGACGTCGCGCGGGTGGCCGGACTCGACCACCACGCCGCCGTCCATGAAGACCAGCGAGTCGCCGACCTCACGGGCGAAGCCCATCTCGTGGGTCACCACGATCATGGTCATGCCGTCCTCGGCGAGGCCCCGCATGACGTCCAGGACGTCGCCGACCAGCTCCGGGTCGAGCGCGGACGTCGGCTCGTCGAAGAGCATCAGCTTCGGCTCCATGGCCAGCGCGCGGGCGATCGCCACCCGCTGCTGCTGGCCGCCGGAGAGCTGCGAGGGGTAGTTGCGCGCCTTGTCGGCCAGGCCGACCCGGTCGAGCAGCTTCTCCGCCCGCTCGCGCACCACCGCCTTGCTCTCGCCCCTGACCTGGATCGGCGCCTCCATGACGTTCTCCAGGGCCGTCATGTGCGGGAACAGGTTGAAGCGCTGGAAGACCATGCCGATGTCACGGCGCTTGAGCGCGACCTCGCTGTCCTTCAGCTCGTAGAGCTTGTCGCCCTTCTGGCGGTAGCCGACGAGCTCGCCGTCCACGTAGAGCCGGCCGCCGTTGATCTTCTCCAGGTGGTTGATGCACCGCAGGAAGGTCGACTTGCCGGAGCCGGACGGGCCGATCAGGCAGAACACCTCGCCCTCGGCCACCTCCAGGTCGATGCCCTTGAGGACCTCGGTCGCGCCGAAGGACTTGTGCACGCCTTCGGACTTCACCATGGCGGTCATCAGCTCACCACCTTGGGGGTGCTGCGGAGCGAGACCAGGTTGGCCTTCACTCGCTGGAACGGGGTGGGCGGGAGCGAGCGGCTGGAGCCGCGGGCGTAGTAGCGCTCCAGGTAGTACTGGCCGATCGAGAAGATTGTGGTCAGGATCAGGTACCAGGTGGCGGCCAGGAACAGCATCTCGACCGAGGCGCCGGAGGTCTGGCCGATGTCCTGGGCCTGCCGCAGCAGCTCGTAGAACTGCACCGCCGAGACCAGCGAGGTGGTCTTCAGCATGTTGATGACCTCGTTGCCCGTCGGCGGCACGATCACGCGCATCGCCTGCGGGATCACGATCCGGCGCAGCGTCTTGGAGTGGCTCATGCCGAGCGCGTGGGACGCCTCGGTCTGGCCCTCGTCGACCGCGAGCAGACCGGCCCGGCAGATCTCCGCCATGTACGCGGCCTCGTTCAGGCCGAGCCCGAGCAGCGCCGTGAGCAGCGGCGTCATGAACGAGGACCAGTAGTCCTTGTAGATCGGGCCGAGGTTGATGTACTCGAAGACCAGGCCCAGGTTGAACCAGACCATCAGCTGGACCAGGACCGGGGTGCCCCGGAAGAACCAGATGTAGAACCAGGCGATGGAGGACGTCACCGGGTTCTTCGACAGGCGCATCACGGCGAGCAGGATGCCGCCCACGATGCCGATCGCCATGGACAGGACGGTCAGCAGCAGCGTCTGGCCGACGCCGTCGAGGATGCGGTCGTCGAAGAAGTAGTCCGGGATGGCACCCCAGTTGATCTTGCCCTGGGCGAACGCGTACACGATCGCGACGAGCAGGGCGATCGCGATCACGGCGGAGACGTACCGGCCGTAATGGCGGACCGGGATCGCTTTGATGGTCTCCGGAGCGGCGGGGGGCGGGGTGTCCGCCGGCTCCGACTTGTTGACGTCAACAGTCACGGGTGTTGCCTTTCAGAAGCCTTCAGGCCCTCCGCCCGGGGACGGGGTGGAGCGCGCCTGGAGCGGGGAGGTTCAGACGCCGCCGTTGATCTTGGCTTCCTTCACGGCGCCGGCCTCGACGCCCCACTTCGCGACGACCTTGTCGTAGTCGCCGCTCTTGATGATCGCGTCGAGCGCCTCCTTGAGGGCGTCGCGCAGCTGGCTGTTGTCCTTGGCGACCGCGATGCCGTACGGAGCGGCCTCGACCTGCTCGCCGACGATCTGGAAGTCCTTGCCGCCGCCCGAGGTCTTCACCGCGTACGCGGCGACGGGGAAGTCGGAGGAGCCGGCGTCGGCGCCGCCGGAGCGCAGCCGGGTCTGGGCCTGCTGGTCGGTGTCGAAGGCCTCGATCGAGATCTTGCCCTTGTCGCCGCACTTCTCGGACTGCTTCTTGGCGAGGTCCTCGGAGACCGTGCCGCGCTGCACCACGATCTTCTTGCCACAGAGATCGTCCCAGGTCTTGATGCCCTGGTCCTTGCCCTTCGCAGTGTAGATCGACACACCGGCGGTGAAGTAGTCCACGAAGTCGGCGCCCTCGCCGACCTTCTTCTTCGTCTCCGAGTCGACGCCGTTCTGGCGGTCCTTGGTGTCCGTCATGGCCGACATGGCCATGTCGTACCGCTTGGCGCGCAGACCGGTGACCAGGGTGTCGAAGGTGCCGTTCTCGAACTGGAACTTCACGCCCAGCTGCTTGCCCATGGCGTCGGCGAGGTCCGGGTCGATACCGGCGGTCTTGCCGTCCTTGTCCTTGAATTCGACCGGCGCGTACGCGATGTCCGAGCCGACCTTGATGACGCCCTTGTCCTGAATGGCCTTGGGCAGCTTCGAGAAGAGCGGGGCCTTGCTGGTGGCGGCCGAGCTGGAGCCGCCGTCCTTGCTCTTCGTCTGGTCTCCGCAGCCGGTCAGCAGCAGGGCACCGGCGACCGCGATCGCGCCGACCGCGGCAATCCGGGACGAGGCGGCGGTCGTACGACGGGTGGTGCTTGCGGTCATGGTCGGGTTCCTCCGGCGGGTGATGGAGTGGCCAGTGAGTGAACAGTGAGCCGTGGTGCCCATGCTTGGGCGACACGACCGTGTTGTGTCGGCATCTTGCCATTCGGACCTGCTGAAACAGGGGGGCGCGCATGTCAAAATCGGATAACGGGTCACCCCCCAACCCCAACGGGCCGGTACATCAAGGCCGGACCTTGTGCGGGTTTTACCTTGACCGGCCGGAAAATCTGCGGTTCATCTCGCGTTCTGGACGCGTTTCAGGCCGCATAGCTCACTTGTCCCGACATGCCGCTATGAGTCGTGTCACCACGGCGTTCCGCAGTCGAAATGGACTACTCGGCGCACCCCTCCGTCCGGTAAGAAGGATCCTTACACCCCTCATCCGGGGCTCAGGGCGCGTTGTGCGGCGTGCCCGCGCGTACGTACCTCCTCCTCGCGGGGCGGGCCAACCGCTCCTCGCGGGGAACGTGCGTGGTGCCCACCCACCCCTCCTCAACAAGGAGTGGCCACCCTCAACTGATGAAGACTTAAGGGGTCAAATCACATGGCAGCGGAGATCGTCAATCCTCGCAGCGACAGCAGTACTGACCAAGGCTCCGCGGAGGAGCCCTTCGATCCGGCCTTTGCCCTGCACCGGGGCGGCAAGATGGCCGTGCAGGCCACCGTGCCGATCCGGGACCGGGACGACCTGTCCCTGGCCTACACGCCGGGTGTCGCGAAGGTGTGCACCGCGATCGCGGAGAACCCCGACCTGGTCCACGACTACACCTGGAAGTCCCAGGTCGTCGCCGTGGTCACGGACGGCACGGCCGTCCTCGGGCTGGGTGACATCGGCCCCGAGGCGTCCCTTCCCGTGATGGAAGGCAAGGCCATCCTCTTCAAGCAGTTCGGCGGGGTCGACGCGGTGCCCATCGCGCTCGCGACCACCGACACGGACGAGATCATCGAGACCGTGGTGCGCCTGGCGCCGTCCTTCGGCGGAGTGAACCTGGAAGACATCTCCGCGCCGCGCTGCTTCGAGATCGAGCGGCGTCTGCAGGAGGCGCTGGACATTCCGGTCTTCCACGACGACCAGCACGGCACGGCCGTGGTCACCCTC
Organism: Streptomyces sp. NPDC023838; assembly: GCF_040639555.1. Taxonomy (NCBI): domain Bacteria; kingdom Bacillati; phylum Actinomycetota; class Actinomycetes; order Kitasatosporales; family Streptomycetaceae; genus Streptomyces; species Streptomyces sp. NPDC023838. Next base: position 840 of record NZ_JBFAAD010000023.1, on the reverse strand, counting down.
GCGGCGCTGCGCAACGCGGCGAAGCTCACCGGGCGCACGCTCGGCGAGCTGCGCGGCGTGATCTCCGGCGCGGGCGCGGCCGGCGTGGCCATCGCCAAGTTCCTCCTGGAGGCGGGCCTGGGCGACGTGGCGGTCGCGGACCGCAAGGGCATCGTCAGCCGGGACCGGCAGGACCTGACCGACGTCAAGCGCGAGCTGGCGGAGATCACCAACAAGGCGGGCCTGTCCGGCTCCCTGGAGACCGCCCTGGCCGGCGCGGACGTCTTCATCGGCGTCTCCGGCGGTACGGTCCCCGAGCCCGCGGTGGCCTCGATGGCGCCCGGCGCGTTCGTGTTCGCCATGGCCAACCCGAACCCCGAGGTCCACCCGGACATCGCCCACAAGTACGCGTCGGTGGTCGCCACGGGCCGTTCGGACTACCCGAACCAGATCAACAACGTGCTGGCGTTCCCGGGCATCTTCGCGGGCGCCCTCCAGGTCCGGGCCTCCCGGATCACCGAGGGCATGAAGATCGCCGCGGCGAACGCGCTGGCCGACGTGGTCGGCGACGACCTGGCGGCCGATTACGTGATCCCGTCGCCGTTCGACGAGCGGGTCGCTCCCGCGGTGACGGCCGCGGTTGCCGCTGCCGCGCGGGCGGAGGGCGTGGCGCGGCGCTGACGGGTTGCCCGCCGCGCCGTTCCGGCGGCCGCCGCCGTTCGCGGGGCGGCCGCCGGTTCCGTCGCCGCTGCGGGCAGCACGGCTGCCCGCCGCGCACTGGCCGCGGTGCGCGGGGAGGCGGGGCATGTCCGAGACGAACGAGACCTTGCACGATCGGTTCATTGAACTGGCGGATCTTCC
>NZ_JBFAAD010000022.1:0-130800 GCF_040639555.1 Streptomyces sp. NPDC023838 | reverse complement strand
ACCCCCCAGGTCATCACTTCGACAGAGGGGACACAGTCATACCGGGCCCGGAGGCCAGCGGCCCCATTGCAGGACCGCGAAAAACATAACGGGGGCGCTCCCCGTGGCCGGGTCCGGTACTCGCGCGTCGGCGGGCCCGGTCCCCGTGTGGCGGGCGGGGCCGGTGCCCGTGGGCGGGCGGCACTGTTACCCGCGCGGTGGCCGGGCCCCTGTACCCGCGCGCCGGCCGGGCCCCTCAGCTCTGGGCGGCCGGAGCCTCCAGCGCGATGCGGTGCTCGCCCGCGTACACGTTCATGGAGCCGCCCCGCAGAAAGCCGACCAGAGTCAGCCCCGTCTCGGCGGCCAGGTCCACGGCGAGCGACGACGGCGCCGAGACGGCGGCCAGCAGCGGGATCCCGGCCATCACGGCCTTCTGGGCCAGCTCGAACGAGGCCCGCCCCGAGACCAGCAGCACCGACCGCGACAGCGGCAGCCGCCCGTCCTGCAAAGCCCGCCCCACCAGCTTGTCCACCGCGTTGTGCCGCCCCACGTCCTCCCGTACGTCCAGGAGCTCGCCCTCCTCCGAGAAGAGCGCGGCGGCGTGCAGGCCGCCGGTCCGGTCGAAGACCCGCTGGGCGGCCCGCAGCCGGTCTGGCAGGGTCGCGAGCAGCTCGGGGGTGACGCGGACCGGGGGAGCGTCGGCGATCGGGAAGCGCGCCTGCGTACGGACGGCGTCCAGGCTGGCCTTGCCGCACAGGCCGCACGACGAGGTGGTGTAGACGTTGCGCTCCAGCGTGATGTCGGGGACCTCGACGCCGGGGGAGAGCTTCACGTCCACCACGTTGTACGTGTTGACACCCTCGGCGGTGGCCCCGGCACAGTAGACGATCGACTGCACGTCGTCGGCCGCCGCGAGCACGCCCTCACTGACCAGGAACCCGGCCGCCAGCGCGAAGTCGTCGCCGGGGGTGCGCATGGTGATGGCGAGCGGCTTGCCGTTCAGCCGGATCTCCAGCGGCTCCTCGGCCACCAGCGTGTCCGGCCGGGCGGAGACGGCTCCGTCCCGGATGCGGATGACGCGGCGGCGCTCGGTGACCCGTCCCATCTCATTCCCGATTCTGTACGTGTTGGAAGCCGGAGCGGCCATTGGCGCGGAGGTTGCCCTGGATCACCGGGTTGTCGTGCGGCGAGGTGACCTCGACGATCTCATTGTCCTGCACATGGAGGACGAGGCCGCAGCCGACGCCGAAGTACGCCAAGGCGGCCCAGGAGCTGACACAAGGCTCCAAAGCCACGCCGGTAAGCCTGTTGGATGTCTTGCCCCTGTACCGGTCGGTAGCCACGAAGACTGGATGGCTCCTGATGTCCTACGAGGGGAAACCGTGGCATGACCGGCATGCGAGGCTCACGCGTCGTCGCGCTCGGGCACTACCAGCCCGCCAAGGTGCTCACCAACGACGAGCTCGCCGCCATGGTCGAGACCAGCGACGAGTGGATCAGCAGCCGGGTCGGCATCCGCACCCGCCACGTCGCCGGGCCGGACGAGCCCGTCGACGAGCTGGCCGCGCACGCCGGCGCCAAGGCGCTGGCCGCCGCCGGACTGACCCCCGCCGACATCGACCTGGTCCTGGTCGCCACCTCCACCGCGATCGACCGCTCCCCGAACACCGCGGCCCGGGTCGCCGCCCGCCTCGGCATGGGCGCGCCCGCCGTCATGGACCTCAACGTCGTCTGCGCGGGCTTCACCCACGCCCTGGCCACCGCCGACCACGCCGTCCGGGCCGGCTCGTCCACCCGCGCCCTGGTCATCGGCGCCGACAAGATGACCGCGGTGACCGACTGGACCGACCGCACCACGTGCGTCCTGGTCGGCGACGGCGCGGGCGCCGCCGTGGTCGAGGCCGCGCAGGAGGAGCTGATCGGACCGGTGCTGTGGGGCTCGGTCCCCGAGATGGGCCACGCCGTACGGATTGAGGGCAGCCCGCCCGTCTTCGCCCAGGAGGGCCAGGCCGTCTACCGCTGGGCCACCACTCAGCTGCCGCCGATCGCCCGCCGGGTGTGCGAGCGTGCCGGGGTCACCCCCGAGGAGCTGGCCGCCGTCGTACTGCACCAGGCCAATCTCCGCATCATCGAGCCGGTGGCCCGCAAGATCGGCGCGGTGAACGCGGTGATCGCCCGCGATGTGGTGGAGTCCGGCAACACCTCGGCCGCCAGTATCCCGATGGCCCTGTCCAAGCTGGTGGAACGCGGCGAGATCCGTACCGGCGACCCGGTCCTGCTCTTCGGCTTCGGCGGCAACCTCTCGTACGCGGGCCAGGTCATCCGCTGCCCGTGAGTGCCTGTGAGTGTCTGTGAGTGCTTGGCAGTGCCCGTGAGTGCCTGGGGCGCCTCGGCAGCCTCGGCGGCCTCGGCGGCCTCGGCCGGGCCGTCCCGCCGCCCGCCCAACTGGGCCCCGCCTCACGTGATGTCACTCATAATTGACTGTGGGTGCGTATCGCGGCAGGTCCCTTGTCACTAACGTCGCCGTACGGCCGTCCGGTGCGAGGGCGGCCAGCGCCACCTCCTGCCCCGCCCGACCTGAGCGGAGACCCACAGATGGCACCCACCCTCATCCTCAAGCCCGGCACCGCCTGGTCCGACGCCTGGCAGCGCTGCCGGGCGATCGCCCCCGAAGCGTTCCGGGACGACCGCGTCCTCAACTTCTGGGGCGGCCAGTGGCAGCCCGACGGACGCGCCCTGCCGGCCACCAGCCCGGTCGACGGCAGCCCCATCGCCGGCCCGCCGCGGCTCGACGCGCCCACCGCCCGACAAGCGGTCCGCGCCTCCCTCGACCAGCACCGCGCCTGGCGGCACATCCCGCTGCCGGAGCGCCGCGCCCGCGTCACAGCCACCCTCGACGCGCTCACCGAACACCGCGAACTCCTCGCCCTGCTCCTCGTCTGGGAGATAGGCAAGCCCTGGAAGCTGGCCCAGGCAGACGTGGACCGGGCCATCGACGGGGTCCGCTGGTACGTGGAGAACATCGACGCGATGCTGGAGGGCCGCACCCCGCTCGACGGCCCGGTCTCCAACATCGCGAGCTGGAACTATCCGATGAGCGTGCTCGTTCACGCGATGCTGGTACAGGCACTGGCGGGCAACGCGGTCATCGCCAAGACCCCGACCGACGGCGGCCTTTCCTGTCTCACCCTGGCCAGTGCGCTGGCCGTGCGCGAGGGCATCCCCGTCACCCTCGTCAGCGGCAGCGGCGGCGAGCTCTCCGAGGCCCTGGTGCGCTCGCCGGAGATCGGCTGTGTGTCGTTCGTCGGCGGCCGCGACACCGGCGCGCGCATCGCCACGGCCGTCACCGACATCGGCAAGCGGCACATCCTCGAACAGGAGGGGCTCAACACCTGGGGAATCTGGAACTACACGGACTGGGACGCGCTTTCCGCCGTCATCCCGAAGCTTTACGACTACGGCAAGCAGCGGTGCACCGCGTATCCGAGGTTCGTCGTGCAGCGCGCGCTCTTCGACCGGTTCCTCGCCGCGTACCTCCCGGCGGTCCACACCATCCGCACGGGCCACCCCCTCGCGGTCGAGAAGCCCGAAGGCGCCCTGCCCGGGCTGGACTTCGGGCCGCTCATCAACGCGGCGAAGGCGAAGGAGCTGGGCGACCAGGTCGCCGAGGCCATCGACCGGGGCGCCGTCCCGCTGCACCGGGGCAGCCTCGCCGACGGCCGGTTCCTGCCGGGCCAGGACACCAGCGCGTATCTGCCGCCGGTGACCCTGCTCAACCCGCCGTCGTCCTCACCGCTGTTCCACGCGGAGCCGTTCGGCCCGGTCGACACCATCGTCCTGGTCGACACGGAGGCGGAGCTCCTGGCCGCCATGAACGCCTCGAACGGGGCGCTGGTCGCCAGCCTGTCGACCGACGACCCGGAGACGTACGCGCGCCTGGCGCCGCAGATCCGGGCGTTCAAGGTCGGCCGGGGCAAGCCGCGTTCGCGCGGCGACCGCGAGGAGCTGTTCGGCGGCTACGGCGCGTCGTGGCGCGGCGCGTTCGTCGGCGGCGAGCTGCTCGTACGGGCGGTGACCGAGGGTCCGGCGGGGGAGCGGTTGCCGGGGAACTTCCCGGAGACGTACGCGTAGGAGGCCCAGCGCCTGTCCGGTGGGTCCGGTCGGCTTCGGCGCGGGGTGCCGCCCCGAAGCCCGGCCCCGGGCAGGCGCCCGGGCGGCGCGCGTCCGCGACTCAGGCCTCGCGGTTGCGCAGGGCGGCGAGGGCGCGGTCGGCGTGGACGCTCATGCGGATCTCGCTCTTGACGATCTCCAGCACCCGGAGGTCGGTGTCGATGACGAACGTGACGCGCTTGGTCGGGGCCATGCTGAACCCGCGCTTGACGCCGAACAGCTCCCGTACCGTGCCGTCGGAGTCCGAGAGGAGCGGATAGCCGAAGGAGTGCTTCTGCGCGAACTCGGCCTGCCGCTCCACCGCGTCGGCGCTGATGCCGACCGGCTGGGCCCCGAGCGCCCGGAACTCCGCGGCGATGTCGCGGAAGTGGCACGCTTCGGCGGTGCAGCCGGGGGTGAAGGCGGCCGGGTAGAAGAAGAGCACCACCGGGCCCTGGGCCGCGAGCCCGGAGAGGGTGCGCGGGGTGCCGGTCTCGTCGGGGAGCTTGAAGTCGTCGACGGTGTCGCCAATTCTCATGCGCGCAGTCAACCACTGGAGCCGGGACAGGGGGCCGGGGGGCAGCGGTCAGGGGGGCGGGGGTTGGGGACTCGGGTTGGGGCTAGCCGATGCCCTGTCGGTCCGCCTCCAGCGCGAACGCGCGCTCCGCCGCCTCCGGAATGCCCCGTTCCACGGCGTGGACGAGGAGGGCCCGGTGCCGGAGGAGGGGCGGGCGCCGCTGCTCGGGAGCCAGCCGCAGCAGTTCGTCGAGAGCCGCCACGATCCGCCGGGTGACCTGGGGGCTGCCGACGGCGTACGTACGGATCTCGGTGAACCCGAGGTCGACGAGGTTCTCCCAGGAGGGGACGGGCTGCACCAGCCGTACGGCACCTTGGCGGTCGCAATGTGCCACGGCGCCGAGCGGCCGGTGGGCGAGTTCGGCGAGGAGCTGCACGATCCGGTCGAGGCACTGCACGGCCGTCGTCGGATCGTTCACGGCGGGGGAGAGGGCCCGCAGCGCGATGTCGCAGAGCTGCCGCAGCCCGAAGCCGAGGTCCTGGTGGAAGGTGCGCTCCACCCCCACCGACACGGTGTACCCGAGCGCCCCGCGCGACGGCGCCCGCCCGCCGTGCACCGCGAGCACGGGCGTCCCCGGCACCACGAAGTCCCCGGTCGTGGGGATCAGCCGCAGGACGACGCCCTGCCGCCGGGCCGCGCGCACGAGCCGCGCGATGTTCACGTCCCGCAGCACACCGGCCCGCCCGCTGTGTCCCACCTGCCCGTTCTCCACCGGCAGCGGCGCTTCGCCGATCACACCCCGGGGCATCTTGTGCACCACGCGGAACGCCTCGACGGTGATCCGGTCGACGACGTGGCCGACGCGCATCAGCCGCAGCGTGGCGTTCACGTACGCGATGAAGAGCAGCAGACTCAGCGCGACCATGGCGATCGTGAGCAGGCTCTGCGCGATGGGCACGCTGTCGACGAGCTTGGGATCGGTCTCCCCGCTGTACGAGGTGAGGACGAGCAGCGACAGCGCGAAGGTCGCCAGGAAGACGGCGAGGGTCAGCTTGGTGATCCGGGACCGTACGAAGATCCGCACCACCCGCGGGGTGAACTGCCCGCTGGCCATCTGCACGGCGACCAGCGAGATGCTGAAGACGACACCGATGAAGGTCATCATCGCCGAGCTGACGGTGGTGATCACGGTCTTCAGGTCGTCGACGATCCCGATCAGATCGCTGACAGCCGCGTACTCCTGATGCCGCTGGAGCTCCTCGACGACCGCCGTGTCCAGCCAGTGCGCCAGCAGCCACAGCACGCATACCAGCGCCAGCGCCGCGCTCGGCGCGAACCAGAAGTTGTCCCGCAGATGCTCCCGCAGCGGCGACAGCATCCGCGGCCGCCGATAACGTTCGCCGTCGCCCACACCCCGAGGCTAGGCCCGCACAGCGCACCGCCCGGCCGTCCCACGCCCGACGGGCCCGCTGCCACCCACATGGGCGCGCCCGCACCCCGCCGAGTTCACACGGGGTGCACACACGGCCACGCTCCGCCCCCAATCCAGCGATGAACGGCCCAATCACTCGAATCGGCACCCATCCCAAGGCCCAGCGACGGCCTGACCACGCAATATGCGGGTGAACGCCACCTCAAACCCCTGGTAGAGTTATCTCTGTCGCCGCGGGCAGCAAGCCCGCGAGACAGACACCTTGTCCGGGTGGCGGAATGGCAGACGCGCTAGCTTGAGGTGCTAGTGCCCTTTATCGGGCGTGGGGGTTCAAGTCCCCCCTCGGACACCAGCTGAGACCCCACTTCACGTGGGGTTTTCTGCTTTTCTGGGGTTCAAGGAAGCCCGAGGCTCCAGTCAGCAGCTCGCCGGGTACCACCCAGGCCCCCACTCCTGCGCGCACCTTTACTGAGACCAGCGGCGCACGGCCGAGAGTGACACCACCTCCGCCTCCGCCGGTCCGCCCAGCGTGCGCCATACCAGCGGGCATGCGTGGTGACCCAGGCCTCTTCAGCCGCCTTCCCGCACAACGCGTGACTGCCCCTCGCTTCGTTTCGTCGTCAGGCGCTTCGTTGAGCGTCGGGCAGGCCGCGCTGCCGCCCCGTACCGCTAGCAGACCGTTGTGCTTGTTTTGGGTATACGTAAGATCCAGATACCTGGCGATCTAGCTGGTTTGTGCGTGCGATTGACGAGAGACGCGGCTAGTGAACTAGACCATCCGGTTGGTATTCTCGGGGCGACCCAACACCGCGCAGGGGAGCCACACTTGAACACCATCGTCATGACAGCCATGCCCGTCGTCGCATTCGAGCCCACCTGGGAGGTCGTCGCGCCCGACGGCGGTTCCGGCCGCGGTCCCGTCGGCTGACCCTCCCGTACGGCGCGGACCGGCGCCACGTGGTCCGCCTCACGCAACTCCCGGCCGGGTAGGGGCTGTTGGCGGGGGTGTCGGCGTGTCTACCCTGTTACAGGCCTTGAGGGATGGAACGCCTGAGGGGGAGACACATGAGTACCGATATCAGGAGCGGCACCGAGGACACAGCGCGGCCGGCGGAGCCGGCGAAGGGTGAGCGGCTGGCCGACTGGGCGGACGGGCGTCTTGGCATCTACTCGATCGCCAGGACCCAGATGCGCAAGATCTTCCCGGACCACTGGTCGTTCATGTTCGGCGAGATCTGCCTCTACAGCTTTCTCGTTCTCATTCTCACCGGTATCTATCTGACCCTCTTCTTCGAGCCGAGCGGCGTCGAGGTCGTCTACCACGGCTCGTACACCCCGCTGAGCGGCGTCCGGATGACCAGGGCCTACGAGTCCACCATCGACCTCAGCTTCGATGTGCGCGGCGGGCTGCTGATACGTCAGATCCACCACTGGTCCGCGCTCGTCTTCTGCGCCGGGCTGCTGGTGCACATGATGCGGGTGTTCTTCACCGGGGCCTACCGCAAGCCGCGCGAGCTGAACTGGCTCTTCGGCTGGACCATCCTGTTCACGGCCCTCATCACCGGTCTCACCGGCTACTCGCTCCCGGACGACCTGCTCTCCGGCACCGGCATCCGGTTCGCCGACGGCGCGATCCTGTCGATCCCGGTCATCGGCACGTACATCTCCTTCTTCCTCTTCGGCGGAGAGTTCCCCGGGCACGACATCATTCCGCGGCTCTACTCGGCGCACGTACTGCTGCTGCCAGGTCTCATCCTGGGGCTGGTCGTCACCCATCTGATCCTGGTCTTCTACCACAAGCACACCCAGTTCGCCGGGCCGGGCCGGAGCGAGAAGAACGTGGTGGGCGCGCCCCTGATGCCCGTCTACACCGCCAAGGCGGGCGGCTTCTTCTTCCTGGTCTTCGGGCTGCTGACCATCATGGGTGCCGTGGCGACCATCAACCCCGTGTGGGCGATGGGGCCTTACCGGCCCGACCTCGTCTCGACCGGCGCCCAGCCCGACTGGTACCTGGGCTTCTCGGAGGGCCTGATCCGGGTGATGCCGGGATGGGAGATCAACGCCTGGGGCCATACGCTCGCCCTCGGCGTCCTCATCCCCTTCACGCTCTTCCCGCTCCTGCTCGCCGCGATCGGCGCCTATCCGTTCATCGAGGCCTGGGTCACCGGGGACAAACGCGAGCACCACATCGCGGACCGGCCGCGCAACCACCCCGTCCGCACCGGCCTCGGCACGGCCTGGCTGGCCATGTACTTCGTGTGTCTGATCGGCGGCGGCAACGACCTGTGGGCCACCCACTTCCACCTCTCGATCAACTCGATCACCTGGTTCGTACGGATCGGCTTCTTCGCCGTGCCGGCGATCACCTTCATCGTCACCAAACGCATCTGCCACGGACTCCAGCTCAGCGACCGCGACAAGGTGCTGCACGGCCGGGAGAGCGGCCGCATCAAACGGCTGCCGCACGGTGAGTACGTGGAGGTGCACGAGCCGCTCGACCAGGGTCAGCTCTACAAACTCACCCAGCACGAACAGCTCGCGTTCTTCGAACTGGGGCCGGAGGTCGACGAGAACGGCGTACGACGCACGATCCCCCGCTCCCAGCGGCTGCGCGCCAAGCTCGCCAAGGCGCTGTACGGGCCGGGCTCCCACGTGCCCAAGGCCACCGCCGAGGAGTACAAGCAGATCCAGAGCGATCACGGCCACGGCCACGGCGACGAACATCAGCAGTTGGAAGAGGGGCAGGAGCAGGCGCGTCCGGCGCACTGACCCCCGCCCGGCCTCGTCGCCTCCCCAGCGCGTCCGCCGCACCGACACCCGGCCGCGTCGCCTCGTCGCCTCCCCAGCGCGTCCGCCGCACCGACACCCGGCCGCGTCGCCTAGTCGCCTCGTCGGTACGCAACTCAGGCCCCGCCCCCACGGCGGGGCCTGTTCGTCTTCCGTACCGACGCGCGTCACGGATACGCCACTGGGTCTTCCGTATACGGCGCTGTTCTTGGAACACTCCAGTCGCTTCTGTCCCCACACCCTTTGCAGAGGTCACCTCACTCATGGCTGAACTCAATCGGCGCCGGTTCATGCAGCTCGCCGGCGGCACCGCGGCCCTCACCATGCTGTCCGACAGCATCGCCCGCGCCGCCGCCATCCCGGCGCAGGGCAGCACCGGCAGCATCCAGGACGTCGAGCACGTCGTCGTCCTGATGCAGGAGAACCGTTCCTTCGACCACTACTTCGGCTCGCTCAAGGGCGTGCGCGGCTTCGGTGACCCGCGGCCCGTCACGCTCCCCAGCGGCAAGTCGGTCTGGCACCAGGAGGGCGGCGGCAAGGAAGTGCTGCCGTTCCGGCCCAAGGCGGACAACCTCGGTCTCCAGTTCATCCAGGACCTCAACCACGACTGGTCCGGCGGCCACAAGGCGTTCAACAACGGCAAGTACGACCAGTGGGTGCCCGCCAAGACGTCCACCACGATGGCGTACCTCACCCGTGAGGACATCCCGTTCCACTACGCGCTCGCCGACGCCTTCACCATCTGCGACGCGTACCACTGCTCGTTCATCGGCTCCACCGACCCGAACCGCTACTACATGTGGACCGGGTACACCGGCAACGACGGCACCGGCGGCGGTCCCGTCCTCGGCAACGACGAGAAGGGGTACGGCTGGACGACCTACCCCGAGCGCCTGGAGAAGGCCGGGGTGTCCTGGAAGATCTACCAGGACATCGGCGACGGCCTGGACGCGGCCGGCGGCTGGGGCTGGATCAACGACGCCTACCGCGGCAACTACGGCGACAACTCGCTGCTGTACTTCAACAGCTACCGCAACGCCAAGCCCGGCGACGCGCTCTACGAGAAGGCGCGCACCGGCACCAACGCCAAGGCGGGCCAGGGCTTCTTCGACATCCTCAAGGCCGACGTGCAGGCCGGGAAGCTGCCGCAGGTCTCCTGGATCGCCGCGCCCGAGGCGTTCACCGAGCACCCCAACTGGCCCGCCAACTACGGCGCCTGGTACATCTCGCAGGTGCTCGACGCGCTCACCTCCAACCCCGATGTGTGGGCCAAGACCGCGCTGTTCATCACGTACGACGAGAACGACGGCTTCTTCGACCACATCGTGCCGCCGTTCCCGCCCTCCTCGGCCAACCAGGGCCTCTCCACGGTCTCGACCTCGGCCGACTACTACGCCGGAAGCGTCAGTTACGCGGCCGGTGCCTACGGGCTCGGCCAGCGCGTCCCGATGCTCGTCGTCTCGCCCTGGTCCACCGGCGGCTACAGCTGCTCCGAGACCTTCGACCACACCTCGATCATCCGCTTCATGGAGCGCCGGTTCGGCGTCCAGGAGCCCAACATCTCGCCCTGGCGGCGGGCCATCTGCGGCGATCTGACCTCGGCGTTCGACTTCGGCAAGTCGAACACCACGCCCGCCGCACTGCCCTCGACGGCCGCCTATGTGCCGCCGGACCACAACCGGCACCCGGACTTCGTGCCGGTGCCACCCACGACCGGCAGCGTGCCGAGGCAGGAGCCTGGCTCGCGGATGACCCGGCCGCTGCGGTACGCGCCGTACGTCGACGGCTCGGCGAACGTGTCCACCGGCAAGTTCACGCTGACCTTCAGCGGGGGCGCCTCGGCGGGCGCACAGTTCCTGGTGACCTCCCCGAACCGCACCGACGGGCCGTGGACGTACACCACCGAGGCGGGCAAGACGCTCGCCGACGCGTGGAACACCGCGTACTCCAAGGGCACCACGGACCTCACGGTCTTCGGCCCCAACGGGTTCCTGCGCACGTTCCGCAACCCCGGCAGGACCGCGGGCCCCGAGGTGCGTGCCCGGCACAACGCGGCCACCGGCAACCTCGACCTGACCCTGACCAACGCGGGCACGTCGAGCGCGCGCCTCACGGTCACCAACGGGTACGGCGGCGCCTCCCAGGCGCTCACGGTCCAGCCGGGCGCCACCGTCAAGTACACGGTCGACCTGACGGCGAGCAGGCGCTGGTACGACGTGTCGGTGGTCTCCAGCTCCAGCTCCACGTTCCTGCGCCGGTTCGCGGGACACGTGGAGACCGGCGCGGTGGGTGTCAGCGACCCGGCGATCCTCACCGCCTGAGAACGTGACGCACGCGGCCGGGCCGTCCCCCTGGGGGCGGCCCGGCGGTGTTCCCGGGCTCCGCCCGCCGCCGAGCGATCGGATCGGGCCACATCGTATGAATCCGGCAGTTCGGGACCGACGCGGCACGTCATACTGGTCGGCCACGGACCGCGGCGGACAAGGGGAAGTACGTTGCTGGAGACGGTGAACGGGACCAGTGCGTCCCAGGGCGGGGGGCGGCACGCCGTCGTCATCGGGGGGAGCCTGGCGGGGCTGCTCGCGGCTCATGTACTGGCGGACCATGCCGAGCGGGTGACGATCGTCGAGCGCGACCGGCTGCCCGAAGGGCCCGAGGCGCGCGGGGGCGTGCCGCAGAGCCGCCACACCCATGTGCTGATCCCGGGCGGCCAGGAGGTGTACGACGCGCTCCTGCCCGGCTTCACCGACGAGCTGATGGCGCACGGCGCGCCCCGCGTCGGCGCGCCGAACGACCTCGTGCAGTGGCAGGGTGGGCGCTGGTTCCGCCGCACCGAGGAGACCGCCTTCTTCGTCAGCCCGACCCGCCCCCTGCTGGAGTGGCTGGTGCGCCGCCGGGTGCTGGCCAACCCCCGGATCGAGCTCGTCGAGGCCACCGAGACCGTGGGCCTGGTCGGTGATGCCTCGCGGGTGCGCGGGGTGTTGCTGCGCGAGCGGGGCGCGGCAGCCACCGCCGTGGGCCGGGAGCCGCAGCGGCTCGCCGCCGACCTCGTGGTCGACGCCTCGGGGCGCGGCAGCCGGGCCGCCGACTGGCTGACCGGCATCGGCGCCGAACCGGCCGCCGAGGAGACCCTGGAGACCGGCCTCGCCTACGCGACCCGTGTCTACCGTACGGGCGAGGACGGATCGGGCGACGGCGACGTGGGCGGCCACTTCATCGTGCCCAACCCCGGCCAGACGTACGGGGCGGTGGTGATGCCCGTCGAGAGCGACCGCTGGATGGTCACGCTCTGGGGGCTGCGCGGCGCCGAACCGCCGCTGGACGACCGGGGGTTCACCGAGTACGCCGACCGCCTGCCGCACCCGATCGTCCGCCGCTGGCTGGACGCGGCCAAGGCCGACTCGCCCGCGCTCGCCTATCGCACCACCGCGAACGTCCGCCGCCGCTACGACCGCCCGGGCCGGCGCCCCGCCGGTTTCCTGGCCACGGGGGACGCCCAATGCGTCTTCAACCCGATCTACGGCCAGGGCATGACGGTCGCCGCCATGAGCGCCCTCGCGCTGCGCGACGCGCTCGCCGACGGCCGTCGTACGCCGACGACCCGGCGCGTACAGAAGGCGATGCTCGACGTGGCGCGGCAGGCGTGGGACATCTCGGCCGGGTCGGACAAGAACATGCCGACCGCCTCGGGCAGCGCGGCGCGCAGCACCCTGGCCGACCGGGTCTCCGGCTGGTACCTCGGGCGGGTGGAGGCCCGCGCGCCCGGTGACCCGGTGGTCGGCGAGGTCTTCCGCGACGTGCTGTATCTGAGCGCGCCGGTCTCCGCGCTCTTCGCGCCGCGCATCGCCAAGGCCGTGCTGTTCGGCCCCGTACGACCGACCCCGCAGGAGCCGCCGCTGCACCGCGAGACGAGCTGAACCGAGCAGCCCCGGGGGAAGGAGGGCGGGGTCAGCTCGCCTCCGCCTCCTCGGCGGCGTTGCCGAAGCCCTCCGCCGCGTCCGCGACCCGGCGCAGCAGATCGAGGAAGACGGTCTGTTCGGCGCGGGCCAGCGGGGCGAGGAAGACCTCGTTCATCCGGGCCGTGCGGACGGTCAGTTCGTGGTGCACCGCGCGGCCCTCGTCGGTGACGGCGAGCCGGGAGCGCCGGCCGTCGCGCGGGTCGCGCGTCTTGCGCAGCAGGCCGCGCCGGGTGAGCCGGGTGACGACCTCGGCGATGGTCGACCGGTCCAGGCCCACCCGCTCGCCGACCGTCCGCTGGTCCAGGCCCGGGGAGGCGACCAGCGTGTTGAGGACGGCGAACTGCGGGGACGTGGTCTGTTCGGAGACCATCGTGTTCCAGAGCAGGTAGTGGACCTGCTGGAGCCGCCGGGCCAGATGTCCGGGGTGGCCGCTCAAGTCGACTGCGGACACGGCGTGTTCCTCTCGTGCTGCCGCTCATAGCGAGCGCTTTCGGTCAACCGCGTACGGTCAGGTGTTCAGCGCCCTGCGGGTGTTGACCCGTCCGACTCGTCCCGTTAGCTTCGGAAGGCGGTAGTCGTCAGTGCACTGACTAAACACTGACCCTACCGCTACGGGGAAGCGAAGGGCAGGGGGAAGCAATGGCCGAAATTCGAGGGCTGCGCGAGGCGGTGGCCGACCTGATCCACGACGGGGACACCGTCGCCATGGAGGGGTTCACGCACCTCATTCCGTTCGCGGCGGCCCATGAGGTCATCCGGCAGGGCATCACCGATCTCACGCTGGTGCGGATGACCCCGGACGTGATCTACGACCAGCTCATCGGGGCCGGGCTGGCCAGGAAGCTGGTGTTCTCCTGGGGCGGCAACCCGGGCGTCGGCTCGCTGCACCGGTTCCGCGACGCGGTCGAGAACGGCTGGCCGCGGCCGCTGGAGCTGGACGAGCACAGCCACGCGGGCATGGCCAACCGCTATGCGGCGGGCGCCTCGCGCCTGCCGTTCGCACTGCTCAACGGCTACCGGGGGAGCGATCTCGGCCGCCGCACGACAACGCTGTCAAGGGTCGACTGCCCCTTCACCGGGCAGGAGCTGGCGGCGGTGGCCGCGGTCAACCCGGACGTCACGGTCATCCACGCCCAGCAGGCCGACGCGGAGGGCAACGTCCAGCTGTGGGGGCTCGCCGGGGTGCAGAAGGAGGCGGTCCTGGCGGCCGAGCGGGTGCTCGTCACCGTCGAGGAGCTCGTCGAGGAGCTGGAGCCGCGCCCGGGCGGGGTGATGCTGCCGGGCTGGGTCGTCGACGCCGTCGCCTGGGTGCCGGGCGGCGCCCATCCCTCGTACGCCGCCGGGTACTCGGAGCGGGACAACGACTACTACCGGGAGTGGGACCGCGTCTCGCGGGACCGCGAAGTGTTCCAGCGGTGGCTCAGGGAGTGTGTGACCGGATGAAGGAGCGGGTGAGCGGATGAGCGACGGGCCGGGCCGGGGCCGCCTCGGCGGCGATGTGCTGATGGAGGTCGCGGCGGCGCGGGCCCTGGCGGGCGCGCGGACGTGCTTCGTGGGCATCGGGGTGCCGTCCACGGCCGCCAACCTCGCCCGCCGCGTGCACAACCCCGGCCTGGTCCTCATCTACGAGTCCGGGGCCATCGGCGCCAAGCCGTCCCGGCTGCCGCTCTCCATCGGCGACGGTGAACTCGCGGACACCGCCGACACCCTGGTCCCGGTGGCCGAAATGTTCAACTACTGGCTCCAGGGCGGCCGTATCGATGTCGGCTTCCTCGGCGCCGCCCAGCTGGACCGGTACGCCAACATCAACACGACCGAGGTGGACCGGGGTTCCGGTCGTCCGCGGGGGCGGCTGCCCGGCGCGGGCGGCGCGCCCGAGATCGCCGCGCACTGCGGCGAGGTGCTGATCGTGGTGCGCCACTCACCGCGCACCCTGGTCGAGCGCCTCGACTTCGTCACCACCCTGGGCCACGGCAGCGGCCCCGGCGACCGCGCCCGGTACGGGCTGCTCGGCCGGGGCCCGGTCGCCGTCATCACCGACCTCGGCGTGCTGCGCCCGGACCCGGAGACGGCCGAACTGGTCCTGACAGAGGTGCACCCCGGCGTCACCGTCGACCAGGTGCGGGAGGCCACGGGGTGGCGGCTGCGGACCGCCGACCAGGTGGGCGTGACTTCGCCGCCCAGCGACAGGGAGCTGAGGGAGCTGACCGCGCTCACGTCGGCCTGACAACGTCTGGCAATGCGCCTGACAACGCCTGGCATCAGCCTGAAATCGGTCTGGAGGAGGCAGGGATGACATCTCGTCAGCAGTACGGGACACCGCCCGACGGTCTCGATCAACATGTCGTCGGCACCGAGGCGGCCGACCTCCGGGCCGCCGTGCGGAACGCCGACCACCCGCCGGGCGACCACCCGCCGGGCGACCACCCGCCCGGCGACCACCCGCGGCGCGACTTCCCGCCGTACGTGGGGAGCCGGCTGCGCCACCCGCGGCGCCCGCCCCTCCATGTGCGCGACCCGGAAGCCGTGGAGCTGCGCGGGCCGGTCTTCGGCCCCACCGACGTGGGCCCGCTCGACCACGATCTGACCGCGCACCACCGGGGCGAGCCGCTGGGGGAGCGCATCACGGTCAGCGGCCGGATCGTGGGCCGCGACGGGCGGCCGGTCGCGGGCCAGCTGACCGAGATCTGGCAGGCCAACGCGGCCGGGCGGTACGCCCATCAGCTCGACCGGCACCGCGCGCCCCTCGACCCGCACTTCACCGGCTTCGGCCGCTGCCTCACCGACGCGGACGGGCGGTACGCCTTCACCACGATCAAGCCGGGCGCCTATCCCTGGCAGAACCACGAGAACGCCTGGCGGCCCGCGCACATCCACTTCTCGCTCTTCGGGACCGCCTTCACCCAGCGGCTGGTCACCCAGATGTACTTCCCCGGCGACCCGCTGCTGGCCCACGACCCGATCCTGCTCGCGGTCCCCGACGAGGCCGCGCGCAGCCGTCTGGTCGCGGCGTACGACCCCGAACTCTCCGTCCCCGACTGGTCGTTGGGCTACCGCTGGGACATCGTCCTCGACGGCCCCACGGCCAACTCGTTCGAGGGGTGCGACGAGTACGAGGAGTACCGGGAGTCGGAGACGTACGAGGAGGGGAAACGGTGAGGCACCCCACGCCCTCCCAGACCATCGGCCCCTTCTACGGCCACGCCCTGCCCTTCGCGGGCGGCGCCGCGATGGCCCCGCCCGGCCACCCGGACACGCTCACGCTGCACGGCCACGTCTACGACGGCGAGGGCGAGCCCGTGCCGGACGCCCTCCTGGAGTTCTGGCAGCCGGGGCCCGACGGCTCCCGCACCGGCAGGCCCGGCTCCCTCGGCCGCAACGGGGTCGACTTCACCGGCTTCGGCCGGGTCCCCACCGACGCGTCCGGCCACTGGACCCTGCGCACGCTGGCGCCGGGCGGGGTCCCGTACCTCTGCGTCGCGGTCTTCGCCCGGGGCCTGCTGGACCACCTGTTCACCCGGGTGTATCTGACCGACGCGCCGGACCCGCTGCTCGACTCCCTGGAGCCGGAGCTGCGCCGCACGCTGGTGGCGGTGCCCGACCCGGGAGCGCGCGGCCACCGCTTCGACATCCACCTCCAGGGCGCGAAGGAGACGGTGTTCCTTGAGTTCCGCTGACCCCGCTGACCCCGGGAGCCCCGGCGACCCGGGGGGTGCCTGGCTCCCGCACCACCGCTGTGAAGGCCCGGCGGGCGGCCCCGTGCTGCTCCTCGGGCCCGCCCTGGGGACCTCCACCGCCGTGTGGGACGGCGTCGCCCCCGGGCTCGCCGCCACCCACCGCGTCGTCCGGTGGGACCTGCCCGGTCACGGCGGCTCGCCCACCGGGCCGATCGGTCCCGGGGCGGGCGTCGGGGACTTCGCCCGCCTCGTGCTGCGCCTCGCGGACTCGCTGGGCGTGCGCGGCTTCTCGTACGCGGGGGTCTCGCTCGGCGGGGCGGTCGGGATGTGGCTCGCCGCGCACCACCCGGATCGGGTGGACCGGCTCGCCGTGGTCTGCGCCTCGGCGGACTTCGGCGGCCGCGAACCCTGGCACGGGCGCGCCGCCGTCGTACGGAGGGAGGGGATGGAGCCGGTCGCGGCGGGCGCGGCCGGGCGGTGGTTCACGCCCGGGTTCGAGGCGCCGGGCCCGCTCGCGGACCTGCGCGCCACCGACCCGCGCGGATACGCGGCGGCGTGCGACGCGCTGGCCGGGTACGACCTGCGGACGGAGCTGAAGAAGATCGCGGCGCCGACGCTGGTGGTCGCCGGACGGGCCGACGCGGTCACGCCGCCCGCGCACGCGCGCGAACTCGCCGACGCCGTCCCGGACGCCTCGCTCGTGGAGATCGCGGGCGCCTCCCACCTCGCCCCGGTGGAGCGCCCCGAGGCCGTACTGGCCGCCCTGCGCGGCCACTTCGCGCCACCCACGCCCGGCGGCGCCGCCATCCGCCGCGAGGTCCTCGGGGACGCCCACGTCGACCGGGCCGAGGCCCGGACCGACGCGTTCACCGCCCGCTTCCAGGACCTCGTCACCCGGTACGCCTGGGGCGAGGTCTGGGGCGACCCGACGCTGAGCCGGCGCGAGCGCAGCCTGATCACGCTGACCGCTCTGGTGGCCCGGGGGCAGCTGGACGAGCTCGCCCTCCATGTGCGGGCCGCGCGGCGCGGCGGGCTCACCCCGGACGAGATCGGCGCGGCCCTGCTGCAGAGCGCCGTCTACTGCGGGGTGCCCGCCGCCAACTCCGCCTTCGCCGTGGCCCAGCGCGTGCTGGCCGAGCCGACGGCGCAGGCGGAGTGACGGGCCGTCAGCCCTGCGGCACGTACGACGGCCGGCCCCGGCCGCGGGTCAGCGTGTACCCGGCGACACCGGCGAGCGCGCCGAGCACACCGCCGACGGCCGTCCAGATCCAGCGGTCGGTCCACCAGCCGGACGACCAGCCGTCCTCCGGCTCGGCCTTCGGGCCGCCCGCCCCCAGCGGGGTGGAGAGGCTGCCGTCCACCGCGTGGGAGCCACCCGTCTTCAGGGTGGTCGGCTTCATCTCCGCCTTGACCGGCAGACCCCTCTCGGAGGCGGGCAGACCGACGGCGGTAAGCCGTACGTAGTAGCTGCCCGGCAGCGGGTCGTTCGACCAGGCGTCGGCCCAGGCCCGCACCGGGCGCAGCGTGCAGGAGAGCGTCACGCTGGTGGCGTCGGGCGCGGCCGCGCGGGACTGCGCTCCGTACATGCACGGCTGGCGGCGGCGCAGCCCGTCGTACACGTCGATCCGCCAGGTCGTGGCGGCCTGGCGGCCGGCCGACGGCAGCGTCACCGTGGCGTCGACGGTGGGGCGCTGCCCCGCGTCGGCGGGGAAGACCCAGTACAGGTAGTCACCGCTGGAGGCCGTCGCCGTGGCCTGCTGGCCCTGCTTGACGGGCGTGGCGGTGCGGAACGTGGTGCCCGCCTCCGTCGGCGCGCCGCTCGACTTGCTCGGGCTCGGAGAGGGCGTGTCGGCCAGCGCCGGGGCCGCCGGGGCGAGCAGCGCGGCCCCGGTCAGCAGTGCGGCGGCCAGGATCCTTGTGGTACGCATCAGTTGGTCCTCCAGACAGCCACGCGCCAGCGCGAGATCCAGCCCCACAGCAGACCGGCGACCAGGCCGGTGAGCACCAGGAAGCCCAGCAGCCACCAGCCGCGGCCGAGGCCGAAGGCGGCCACGTCGGAGGGCTGGTCGGGGCCGTCCACGACGTCCACGGTCAGCTCGACCGGCATGCCCGGCGTGGTCTTCACCGACGCGGGCGCCGAGAAGGAGTTGCTGACCTGGAGGCAGACGGTCTCCACGGCGTCCTTGCCGTCCTTCGCCTTCTCCTTCGCCTCCGGCTTCGGATAGCGCAGACCCGTCGAGATCAGGTCGGTGCGGCCGTCGCCCGCCTCGGAGCCGCGGACGATCTCCCGGCCGTGCCGGGTGACGGCCCGCATCAGGACGCCGTGGTCGTTGTTGACGGCGCGGTCGGCGCCGACGCTGACGGCGGCGCGCAGCTCCTGGCCGGGCTTGACGTCGACCTTGTACCAGCGGTGCTCACCGAACGTCTCGCGGTCGGTGTACAGGCCGGGCTTGAGCTGGGGCGCGCTCTCGCAGCTCGCGGAGCCGGTGGTGGCGACCGGGACGACCACCGGGTCGGCGGCGCGGTCCACCGACTGCTTGACGCGGTCCTTGAGTTCGTCCTTGTGCTTCACGGAGGTGTACGTGCCGCCGGTCGCCTGGGCGATGCAGGTCAGCTGGTCACGGGTCTTGGCGTCCGGGTTCAGGCCGAGGGTGTCGATGACCAGGTGGATGCCCTGGGCGGCGATGTCGCGCGCCACCTCGCACGGGTCGAGCGGGGCGCAGGTGTCCTCGCCGTCCGTGATGAGCACGATCCGGCGGGTCGCCTCGCCGCCCTTGAGGTCCTGCGCCGCGCCCTGCAGGGCGGGACCGATCGGCGTCCAGCCGGTCGGGGCGAGGGTGGCGACGGCGGTCTTCGCCTCGGTGCGGTCGAGCGGGCCGACCGGGTACAGCTGGCGGGTGTCCTTGCAGCCGACCTGCCGGTCGTTGCCCGGGTAGTTGGCGCCGAGCGTGCGTATGCCGAGCTCGACCTCCGGCGGGACCGAGTCCAGTACGTCGTTGAAGGCCTGCTTGGCGACGGCGATGCGGGACTGGCCGTCGATGTCGCGGGCCCGCATCGAGCCACTGACGTCGAGCACCAGCTCGACCTTGGGTGCGGCCTTCTGCGCGGGCGGTCCGTCGGCCGCGACCGCGTCGGCCGGGAGGATACCGGTGGCGAGGGTGGCGAGCAGCGCGCCCACCCCGGCCGCCAGCCGTTTTCTGGTGATCATCGCCGGATCCTATGGAAGATCGTATCCCCGCCCAAATCCAGCGGTGCGGCGGCCGGTTCCGCCGAGCGGCGGGCCGAGGGCGGCCGGCGTCAGGGATCCGCGCGCTTCACGCTCTCCAGGAGCATGTCCAGCCACTCGGTGACCTTGTCCCGGTGCTCGTCGCTGGGGAGCTGGGCGGCCCGCCAGGCGATGCCGCGCACCCCGTGGTCCTGGAGCAGGCGCTCCAGCGGGTCGTCCCCGGCCGGGGCGAGTGTGTCGAGTTCGCGCTCCCGGTCGTGCTCGCGGGCGGCGAAGGCGTGCAGCAGCTCCTGCTCGGTGCGGAGCAGCGCGTCGGCCAGCGCCTCGCTGTCCTCGGCGGTGAGATAGCCCGCGTGGACCTTGAAGAAGCGCTGGATGGCGTCGCAGTGCTCCATGGTCGGGCGCCGGTCGCCGTTGATGAGCGCACCTGCCTGCTGGCGGGACATCCCGGCGCCGTCGGCGATCTCCTGCTGGGTGTAGGGGCGCCCGTTGGGTTTCAGCCGGGAGCGGCGCAGCGCTCCGAACCGCTGGAGGAACCGCGCCTGGACGTCCGGTTCGCCCGCCGGCCGGCCCTCCAGCAGCGCCTGGACGACGTCGGCCGGAACGCCCGAGGCGTCGGAGAGCTGGTGGATGTCGAAGACCTCTGCCTGGCTCATTCCGAGCTTTCGAGCCAGTTCGTGGACGCGGGCGGCGACGTCCCCCAGGGGGCCCGTGGCCGCCGGTCCCGGATCCGAGAAGCCGTCCGTCACCAGTCATTCTCCTAGATCACACGAGTTGCTCCGCACAGCTCGAACACAAAGTGAATATGTCCGGAGGCTACTTGCTCGCGCCGTTGAGAACCAGAACTTGCCACAGCTGTGGCGTATTTGAGGCGTTCTCGGGCCGGAATGCCACGATGGTTGACATTCCGTTGTCGGCGGGAGCAGGATCGCAGCACGGTGCGAAGATCGACCTCTGTGCCATGAGGCCGCTGGGCCATGACGACGCAGGGGACGGCAGGCGCACCGCGTGCCTGCAAGAGGAGTCGCGTTCTCGATGGTGAAAGAACCGTTGGTGAACAGGTCAGCCGGCCCCGTACCGGAGAACGTACGGGGCGCCACCGCCACCGCCACCGGCCAGTGGGACGCCGAGGCGCGTGCCTATGTCGACGACCACATCGCGATGATGGACGCCACGGACTTACCGTCGTTCCTCGTCGACCGCAGCTGGAACATCGTGCACGCCAACACCGCGTACGACACGCTCTTCGAGGCCGTGGGCCCCCACCCCACCGCGATGCCGCGCGACAACTTCCTGCGTTTCGTCCTCTTCCACCCGCGCGCGGCCACCGTGCTCGCCCAGCACGAGACGGACTGGTGCCTGCCCATGCTCGCGCAGCTCTCGGCCGCCCTGGAGCAGGACCCGCACGACCCCGAACTGCGCGCCGTGCGCCGCGAGATCGGCGACGACCCGTTGATGAGCGCGGCCTACCAGCAGGGCCTGCCGCACTGGATGCGCATGGTCGGCCCCGCCGCCGTCGACCACGACGGGACCGTGCGCGCGGTGCGCCACCCCGACCCGGGCTGGGACGCCGTGGAGTGCCGGGTCCTGGACGAGTCCTCCGGCACGCTGGGCGAGCTGGGGCTGCGCCGCGTCACCCTGGTCCTGCGCCGCGAGCCCGCCGCGCCCCGCGCGCACGGGCCCGAGAGCGCCCCCGGGAGCGCCCCCAAGAACGTCGTGATCACCCGGCGCCGGGGCCATCTGAGCGTCGTCCGCACGGACCCGGCCCCCGCTGGAGGCTGACCGCGCGTCACCCGCCGCGCCACTGTGGACAATGGGCGGGTGACACTCCGCTACCGCGTACTCGGACCGACGCGGGCCCTGTGCCCGGACGGCAGTCAGACGCCGCTCGGCGGCGCCCGGCTGCGGGCGCTGCTCGCCGCGCTGGCGGCGGGCGCCGGGCGCGCGGTGCCCGTGGAGGCGCTGGCCGCACAGGTCTGGGGCGACGGCGACACCGCGCCCGCCGACGAGGCCGCGGCGGTACAGGCGCTGGTGGGACGGCTGCGGCGGGCACTCGGCCCGGGCGCGGTGGAGTCCCTGCCGGGCGCCTACCGGCTGGCCGCCGACCCCGACGACATCGACGTGTTCCGCTTCGAACGGCTGGCGCGCGAGGGCGCGGACGCGCTGGCGGACGGGGACGCGCGGCGGGCGGCACACCTGCTCGACCAGGCCCTCGCGCTGTGGCAGGGACCGGTCCTGGCCGACCTTCCGGCACGGGAGCGGGACCCGCTGGCCGTCCGGGCCGAGCGCCGCCACTTCGAGGCGCGCCGGTCCCGCCTCGCCGCCGAGACCGCGCTGGGCCGCGCCGAGCACGTCCTGCCCGAACTGGCCGCCCTGGTCGCCGCGGCGCCGCTGGACGAGCCGCTGCGGGCCCTGTACCTGCGCGCGCTGACGGCGGCCGGGCGCCGGGCCGAGGCACTGGTGGCGTACGAGTCGGCCCGGGTCGCCCTCGACGAGGCGCTGGGCGCCGCCCCCGGGCCCGAACTACGGGCGCTGCACGCCGAGTTTCTGCGGGACGACCCCTCGGCGGCGGACCCGGCCGCGCGGGCCGCGACGCCCCCGTACGCGCAAGACGCGCCACCCGCCGACGCCCGCCCCGGCGACCTCCGCGCCCGGCCCACCTCGCCCCCGTACGCGCAAGACGCGCCGCATCCCAGCACCCGTCCCGGCAACCTCCGCGCCCGGCTCACCTCCTTCGTCGGGCGCGAGCCCGAACTCCTCGCCCTGCGGGCGGACTTGACTGAGGCGCGGCTCGTCACCCTCACCGGGCCCGGCGGTGCGGGCAAGACCCGGCTCGCCCTGGAGGCCGCCGATGCCGTCGGGCACGCGTGGGCCGACGGCGTCTGGCTGGCCGAGCTCGCGCCCGTACGGGAGGCCGCGCAGCTGCCGCAGGCCCTGCTCACCGCGCTCGGGGCGCGCGAGAGCGTGCTGCTCGCGGGGGCCGAGGCCGGAGCCCGCGACCCGCTGGAGCGGCTCGTCGCCCACTGCGGCCACCGCCGCATGCTGCTCGTCCTCGACAACTGCGAGCAGATCGCCGCCGGGGCGGCCGAGCTGGCGCACGAACTGCTCACCGGCTGCCCGGGCGTCACCGTCCTCGCCACAAGCAGGGAGCCCCTCGGCGTCCCGGGGGAGCGGGTGCGCGGGGTCGGGCCGCTGCCGCTGGACACCGCCCTGCGGCTGTTCGGCGAGCGCGGCGCGGCGGCCCGGGCCGGCTTCCGGGTGGCCGAGGACCCGCAGGCCGCAGCCGAGATCTGCCGCCGCCTCGACGGGCTGCCGCTCGCCCTGGAACTCGCCGCCGCCCGGCTGCGGATGCTCACCCCGCGCCAGCTCGCGGACCGCCTCGACGACCGGTTCCGGCTGCTCGGGGACGGCGGCCGGACCAGCAGGACGCTGCGGCCCCGCCAGCAGACCCTGCGGGCCGTCGTCGACTGGTCCTGGGAGCTCCTCGACGCGCGCGAGCGGGCCGTGCTGCGCCGCCTCGCCGTCTTCTCCGGCGGCTTCGCGCTGCCGCAGGCGGAGGCGGTGTGCGCCGATCCCGCCGACCCGGCGGACGACCCCGCCGACGTGCTCGGGCTGCTCGCCTCCCTCGTCGACAAGTCGCTGGTCGTGGCGGTCCCGGACGGGGCGACGATGCGCTACCGGCTCCTTGAGACCGTCGCGGAGTACGCCGCCGAGCGCCTCGCGGAGTCCGGCGAGCGCACCGCGGCCGAGCTGCGCCATCTGGTCGCGTACCGCGAACTCGCCCGCACCGGCGAGGCCGTGCTGCGTGGGCCCCGGCAGGCCGACGGAATGCGGCGGTTCGAGACGGAGCACGAAAACATCCGGGCCGCGCTGGCCAGGGCGGTCGAGCACGGCCGCGAGCAGGACGCGCTCTGTCTGACCCTGTCGATGAGCTGGTTCTGGCAGCTGCGCGGCCACCAGTCCGACGCCCACGCCCGGTCGCTGGCCGTGGCCGGGATGGGCCCCGACCCGTTCGCGGAGCCGGTGCGCCCCGCCGTGCCGCTCGCCGCGCGCTGCACCGACGCGCCGCCGCCGTGGTCCGGGGAGCAGGTGTGGGAGGCGCGGCGCGGGGTGCGGCTGATGCTGTTCGCGGGCGGCGGCGGCGACGGCGAGGGCGCGGAGTTCGCCCGTCCCGAGGCCCAGCCCCATCTGCGGCGCATCGTGGCCGCGTACGGCACCGCGATGCCGCAGAACTGCCGC
The DNA here is from genome assembly GCF_040639555.1 of Streptomyces sp. NPDC023838. Classification (NCBI taxonomy): domain Bacteria; kingdom Bacillati; phylum Actinomycetota; class Actinomycetes; order Kitasatosporales; family Streptomycetaceae; genus Streptomyces; species Streptomyces sp. NPDC023838. The sequence continues at coordinate 106,835 of NZ_JBFAAD010000022.1, read as the reverse complement.
CAGCCCGGGTCCGTCTGGTACTTCGCCCGGATGCTGACCCACGAGTTCACCGGGTTCCCGCAGGCCGTCGACGCGATGGTCGAGGACTGCCGGGCGCTCGGCGAGCCGTGGGACCTCGCCTTCGCGCTGCTGCTGCGGTCCAAGCTGGTCGGCGGCCCGGACGCGGACGAGGCGCTGGCCCTGTTCGAGCGGCTCGGGGATCCGTGGGCCATCGCGGAGACGCTCTCCGCGCGCGGCGAGGACCGCTCGCGGCAGGGCCGGTACGAGGAGGCCGCGGCCGACTTCGAGCGTGCCATGGAGTCCACCACGTGGATCGGCGCGTACGCCCAGGGGCCGATGTTCAAGGCGCGCCTCGCCACCGTCCGCCTCGCCGTCGCCCGGACGGACGAGGAGACCGGGCGGGCCGAGCGGCTGCTGCTCGACGCCGTCGAGGAGTCGCGCCACTATGCGGGCGAGGGCGTCGGCACCGCCCGGATGCTGCTCGCCCACCACTATGCCGCCACCGGCCGCGTCGAGCTCGCCCGCGAGCAACTGCGCCTGATGGAGGCTGAGTTCACCAAGACCGTCCCGGAGATGTTCCGCGGTCTGGTCGCCGGGGTGGAGGGCTGGCTGGACTGCATCGGCGGCGCGTACGCGGACGCGCTCGGGCGGGTGCGGGAGGCGGTGCGGCAGCTGGAGGGGCAGGCCTATCTGGTCGCCCCGAACCTGATTACCAGTCAGTTCCTGGTCGCCGCCTGGGCGAAGGCGCATCTGGGCGCCGCCGAGGAGGGCGCCCGTCTGCTCGGCGCGTACGACCGGCACGCCACCGGGGAGCACGGCGGCTTCGGGCTGCGCCCGCTGCCGTCCGAGCCTGCCGTGCGGCGCCGCGCCGAGGCCGAGCTGCGCGCGGTGCTCGACGACAGCGCGTACCGCCGCGCCCACACGGAAGGCGACGGGCTCGCGGTGGCGGCGGCCGCGGCCCTGGTCTGAGGTGCGGTGGTGACCCCGGAGAAGGGGGAGTACGCCAGGGGCGCGTGAAGCTCGGCTGTTGACCCGCTTAAGAAAACCTCGATGGACGCGAGTGGCTCTTGCTCGGCAGATTAGTGATCAGCCATGGAACCATGGCTTTCGCCCCTCTTTGTACGTCCCGGGAGCCGCCCGCAATGAAGGCCCTTGTCAAGCAGCACGCCGAACCCGGACTGTGGCTCATGGACGTCCCGGAGCCGGAGACCGGCCCCGGTGACGTGCTGATCAAGGTGCTGCGCACCGGCATCTGCGGCACCGACCTGCACATCCGCTCCTGGGACGGCTGGGCGCAGGGCGCCGTCGAGACCCCGCTCGTCCTCGGCCACGAGTTCGTCGGCGAGGTCGCGGCGGTCGGCGCGGACGTCCGGGACATCGCGGTCGGCGACCTGGTCAGCGGCGAGGGCCATCTGGTCTGCGGCAAGTGCCGCAACTGCCTGGCGGGCCGCCGTCACCTGTGCCGCTCCACCATCGGGCTCGGCGTGGGGCGCGACGGCGCCTTCGCGGAGTACGTGGCGCTGCCCGCCGCCAACGTGTGGGTGCACCGCACGCCGGTCGACCTCGACGTCGCCGCGATCTTCGACCCGTTCGGCAACGCCGTGCACACCGCGCTCTCCTTCCCGCTGGTCGGCGAGGACGTCCTGATCACCGGCGCGGGCCCGATCGGCATCATGGCGGCGGCCGTGGCCAAGCACGCGGGTGCCCGCAGCGTCGTGATCACCGACGTCAGCCCCGAGCGCCTGGAGCTGGCCCGCAAGGCGGGCGCGACGCTCGCGGTGAACGTGGCGCAGTCCTCGATCGCGGACGCCCAGCGCCAGCTCGGTCTGCGCGAGGGCTTCGACGTCGGCCTGGAGATGTCCGGCCGCGCCGAGGCCATGCGCGACATGATCGACAACATGACGCACGGCGGCAAGATCGCCATGCTCGGCCTGCCCGCGCAGGAGTTCGCGGTCGACTGGTCGAAGATCGTCACCTCGATGATCACGGTCAAGGGCATCTACGGCCGCGAGATGTTCGAGACGTGGTACGCGATGACGGTGCTGCTCGAAGGCGGCCTCGACCTCTCCCCGGTGATCACCGGCAGCTACTCCTACCGGGACTTCGACGCGGCCTTCGACGAGGCCGCCACCGCCCGCAGCGGCAAGATCATCCTCGACTGGACCGTCTGAGTCCCTCCTCCGGCACCTAGGAGCCAGAAGCATGTACGCGTCCGTCCGTGACGACCTCCAGAACACCCTCGACGAGATCCGCGAGGCCGGTCTCTTCAAGCCCGAGCGGGTGATCTCCACCCCGCAGAACGCCTCGGTCTCCGTCCCCACCGGCGAGGTCCTGAACTTCTGTGCCAACAACTACCTGGGCCTCGCCGACCACCCCGAGGTGATCGCCGCCGCCAAGGAGGCGCTGGACCGCTGGGGCTACGGCATGGCCTCGGTCCGCTTCATCTGCGGCACCCAGGACGTCCACAAGGAGCTGGAGGCGCGGCTCTCGGCGTTCCTCGGCCAGGAGGACACGATCCTCTACTCGTCCTGCTTCGACGCCAACGGCGGTGTCTTCGAGACCCTGCTCGGCGCCGAGGACGCGGTGATCTCCGACGCCCTCAACCACGCATCGATCATCGACGGCATCCGCCTCTCCAAGGCCGCCCGTTACCGGTACGCCAACCGCGACATGGCCGAGCTGGAGGCGAAGCTCAAGGAGGCGTCCGGCGCGCGCCGTCGCCTCATCGTCACCGACGGTGTCTTCTCCATGGACGGCTACGTCGCTCCGCTCCAGGAGATCTGCGACCTCGCCGACCGCTACGACGCCATGGTCATGGTCGACGACTCGCACGCCGTCGGCTTCGTCGGCCCCGGCGGGCGCGGCACCCCCGAGCTGCACGGCGTCATGGACCGGGTCGACATCATCACCGGCACCCTCGGCAAGGCCCTGGGCGGCGCCTCCGGCGGCTACGTCGCGGCCCGCGCCGAGATCGTCGCCCTGCTGCGCCAGCGCTCGCGCCCGTACCTCTTCTCGAACTCGCTCGCCCCGGTGATCGCCGCGGCCTCCCTCAAGGTCCTCGACCTGCTGGAGTCGGCGGGCGACCTGCGCGACAAGCTCGCCGCCAACACCTCGCTCTTCAGGACGAAGATGACCGAGGCGGGCTTCGAGGTCCTGCCCGGCGACCACGCCATCGCGCCCGTCATGATCGGCGACGCCGCCGAGGCCGCCCGTATGGCCGAGCTGCTCCTGGAGCGCGGTGTGTACGTGATCGGCTTCTCCTACCCGGTGGTCCCGATGGGCCAGGCCCGCATCCGGGTCCAGCTCTCCGCCGCGCACTCCACGGCCGACGTGGAGCGGGCCGTGGCGGCGTTCATCGACGCCCGGGCGACAATGGCCGGGTGATCGACCCGCGCCGGCTCCGCATCCTGCGCGCCGCGGCGGACCACCGTACGGTGACCGCCGCGGCCGCAGCGCTCTATCTGACCCCCTCAGCCGTCTCCCAGCAGCTCGCCGCTCTGGAGCAGGAGACCGGCCACACGCTGCTGACCCGCAGCGGCAAGGGCGTACGGCTCACAGCGGCCGGCGAGATCCTCCTGGAGCACGCCAACGCGGTCCTCGCGCAGCTGGAGCGGGCGGAGGCGGAGCTGGCGGCGTACGCGGGCGGCGTGGCCGGCGACGTGACGGTGGCGGCGTTCGCCACGGGCATCGCCGAGGTGCTTGCCCCGGCCGTGGCCCGGCTGCGCGGGACGCATCCCACGATCCGGGTCCGTGTCCGTGACGCCGAGGGGGACGCGTCGCTGCCGATGGTCCTGGACGGCGAGGCGGACCTGGCGCTGGCGGTCGAGTACCGGGGCGCCCCCAGGGAGGACGACCGGCGCCTGGCCCGGGTCGCGCTCTACGCGGAGCCCTTCGACGCGGTGCTCCCGGCCGGGCACCCGCTGGCGACAGCGCCGGAGGTACGGCTCTCGGCCCTGTCCGAGGACGACTGGATCGGGCCCTACCCCGGCAACCCCTGCCACGACGTGGTCTTCCTCGCCTGTGAGCTGGCGGGCTTCGAGCCGCGGCTGATCCACTCCTCGGACGACTTCCGCGCCGTGGTGGCCCTGGCGGGGGCCGGGGCGGGCGTGGCCCTGGTGCCCCGCTCGGCGCTGCGCGGCATGGAGCGGAAGAACACGGTGGTGCGCCCGGTGGCGGGCCCCGCGGCCACCCGCCGCGTCTTCGCGGCGGTCCGCAGCGGGGCCGAGCACCACCCGCTGATCAGCCCGGTCCTGGACGCCCTGGCCCGGGCGGCGGAGGGGCTGCCGACGGGCTGAGCCCGTCGGCGGACAGGTGCGGTGCGCGGGGGCGGGGAGCGAAGTCCCACCCCGGGTCGGCGCGAAGGGCGGGCGAAGATGCTAGGACCATGCCGGTGCCGTTCCAGTCAGCTGGCATACCACCAGGTACAGCGGGATGGGCGGGGTGTACGGGCTGGTGCCCCCGGGGCAGTGGATCAACCGCCGTCCCGGAGTCTGCGGAGCGCGTGCGCCCGGAGCGTAGCGGGCCGGGTGCGGCCACGTCAGGTCGTGGTCCGAGCCGGGCGGGACCACCCACCACCAGCGGTCGGCGTCCGCGAAGACGCAGCCCGAGCGGGGCAGCCGCGCAAGGACCCGGAAGCCGTAGGAGGCGGGTACCGCGACCGCGTCGCAGCCAGCGGACGCCGGGAGCGCCGGCGGCAGCACCAGTGTGCTGCCGCCGGTCGCTCCGGCGCCCCCTTGCGAGCCGGGCCCCCAAGGCCCCCCAGCCTGATCCCGGCCGCCTCTGGACAGAAGTGTGTGTGAGCCGCTCAGCATGTACGGCCCGCCCCGAGCCGGGCCCAGACGATCCGGCCGGTGCCGCGCGGCACGTCGTGCGCGCCCCAGGCCACGCTCAGCGCGTCGACCAGCAGCAGGCCCCGGCCGCCCTCGTCCCCGTCGGCCGCGTCGCACAGGGTGGGCCCGCACGCCCCGTACCCCTGGTCCTTGACGGCGACCGTCAAGTGCCCGGCGGCGAAGGAGAGTTCGCAGGCCACACGGGTGCCCGCGGTGTGTACGACGGCGTTGGTGACGAGCTCGGAGATGACCAGGGCGGCCGCGTCGCCCAGCTCCTCGCCGAGGCCCCACCGGACGGTGAGCTCGGCCGTGTGGCGGCGGGCCGCGGCGGCGGATTCAGGCCTGGCAGCGAGGTCGAACGCGTACCGGCGGGCGTCGGCGACGGACACCGTGGGGGCCGCGCCTATGAGCTGCGGGACGAGCGCATTACCAGGAGCCACGACCGGGTCCTCACAGTGGGGAAGCGGTGTCGCACGCGACAGCCGCATGTGCTGGCGTTCACCGACCTACCTTCCACCCATCCGTGACACTTGGCAAGGGGCACTCTGAAAATTGCAGAGTGCTGTGTTCTGGGCTGAGGCGACATGGCACACTGCTCGGCAACAGGGTTAGGGGAGGTCTGACGTGAGTGAACCCCGGTCCGCCCCGACCGTGGGGCAGGTCGTGCTGGGCCGACGCCTCCAGGACCTGCGCGAGCGGGCCGGCCTCAAGCGCGAAGAGGCGGCGAAGGTGCTCCGCGTCGCCCCCGCCACGATCCGTCGCATGGAGACGGCCGAGGTCGCGCTGAAGATCCCGTACGTACAGCTGCTGCTCAAGGCGTACGGCATCGGGGACGAGGAGACGGACCGTTTCATCGAGCTCGCGGAGGAGGCCAACAAGCCCGGGTGGTGGCAGCGCTTCCACGACATCCTGCCCGACTGGTTCAGCATGTACGTGAGCCTGGAGGGCGCCGCCTCGCTCATCCGGGCGTACGAGCCGCACTTCGTTCCCGGGCTGCTGCAGACCGAGGCGTACGCGCGCTCGGTGATGGTCAGCGGCGCGCTCGGGCAGACGAGGACCGCCGACATCGAGCGGCACGTGGCGCTGCGCATGGAGCGCCAGTCGCTGCTCACCCGGGCCGACGCACCGCGGTTCTGGGTGATCATGGACGAGACCGTGCTGCGCCGCCCGGTGGGCGGCCCGGAGGTGATGCGCGGCCAGCTCGACCGGCTCCTGGAGGCGGCCGAGCTGCCCCATGTGACGCTCCAGCTCGCGGAGTTCGCGACGGGACACCACCCGGGGACCTACGGCCCGTTCGTCCTCTTCCGGTTCGCCGTGCCGGAGCTCCCGGACATGGTCTACAGCGAGTACCTGACCGGCGCGGTCTATCTCGACGCGCGCCCCGAGGTCGACACGCACCTCGAAGTCATGGACCGCATGGCGGCCCAGGCCGCGACTGCACGACGCACGAAGGAGATCCTGGCGGATCTCCGCAAGGAGCTGTGAATGGATCACATATACAACGGCATGCCGGCCCGCGAGCTCGGGACCGAGGGCTGGCACAAGCCGTGGAGCGGAGGCAACGGCGGCAACTGCGTCGAGGCCATGAAGCTGGCCGACGGCCGGGTCGCGGTGCGCCAGTCGGCCGACCCGGAGGGCCCCGCTCTGATCTACACCAGCAACGAGATCGCCGCGTTCATCCGCGGCGCCAAGTCGGGCCAGGCCGACTTCCTGCTGACGTGATCCCACCGCACGGCCGCCGCCCGCGCCCCCTCGGGGCCGGTGCGGCGGCCGAGCCGTGTCAGCCCACGTCGAAGACGTTGGGCAGCCCCAGACGGTAGCGGAAGCGGTCGTCGCGCTTGAGCGGCTCCAGCTCCGGGGCGCTGTAGAGCGACGTCACCGAGCAGCGCGGGGCGGTCGAACCGGCCCGCTCCAGCAGCGCGTTGGCGGCGAGGCGGCCCGAGGTGTTGGCGCCCTCCATCGTCGCCAGGTCGATGGGGACGGCCACGTAGTCGCCCGCCAGATAGAAGTTGGGGATCCTCGTGCCCGCCGAGGGACGGTTGTGGAACGTGCCGACCGGGTGGATCAGCAGCTCGTCCTCGTTCCTCGGGTCGGGGGTACCGATGCCGGAGACGCCCGGGTCCAGGAACCACGAGTGCAGCTTGCCGTCGCTGAGCACGGTCTTGCCGGTGTCGTTGACCGCGGCCTTCAGCTGCGCCCACACCTCGCGCGCGACCTCCTCGCGGGTGCACTGCTTGGCCGTCTTCCCGTACAGCATTCCGGGCTTGTCCCACTCGGAGATGTCCACCGAGAGGCAGTCCACCACCGTGCCGTCGCCGTAGTCGGTGCGGAAGTCGTGGTGCGGCCAGTGCTCGGCCTGGGCGATCGCGGTGAGCGACCAGGGGGAGTCGATGCAGTCGAAGTGGCCGTGCACCCCGTCGGGCCGCTCGGTCAGATAGAACTGGATGCCCGTCATCCAGTCCGTACGGAGCTTGTCGCAGCGGGCCAGCTGCGGGTCGGCCGCGCGCATCGCGGCGCTCCAGGTGAGCCGCGCGTGCTCCACCGGCAGCGCGCAGACGTAGTGGTCGGCGCTCACCGTGCGCCGCACCCCGCCCGGGTCCTCGACCACCGCGCCCGTCACCTTCGCGCCGTCGTACGCGAACTCCCGCAGGCTCCACCCGAGTTGGAACTCCACGCCGAGGGAGCGCAGGTGGGAGACCCATGGGTCGATCCACGCCTCGTTGGTGGGGGCGTTGAGGATGCGGTCGAGGGGGCCGTCCGCGCCCCGGCCGAGCACGTTGAAGACGAACGCCTCCAGGAGCGAGCCCACCGTGCGGGTGCTGGCCTCCTCCGCCTTGGTCGCCACGATGTTGCGGGTGACGCCGACGGCGAGGATGCGCTGGTACTCGTAACTCATCCGGCCCGCCTTGGTGAAGGTCCACCAGGGCGTCGCCTCCCACTGGTCGTTGCGGCGCTCGTCGCAGCTGGTCAGGAAGGTGATCAGGCGGTCGGCGAAGTACGCGGCCTCGCGCGCGGGCAGCCGCTGGAAGGTGCCGAGCAGGCCGGTGAGGGCGCGCCGCAGGGCGTCCAGGGTGAGCTGCTGCGGGGTGCCGGACCAGGGCAGCGGCAGACGCATGTCCTCGTAGCCGGTCCGGGCGAACATCATCTCCTTGGGCGCGACCAGGTTGTCCCAGACGCCGAGCGCGTTGCCCGGGAAGGGGATCCGCCGCATCGTGTCCGGCAGGTTGTGGTAGATCCCGGGGATGAACCGGAAGCCGTGCTCGGCCGGGAGCGGGGCCCGGCCGCTCCGGGCGCTGTCCGGCACATCCATGCTGCGCGCCTTGCCGCCGAGCGCCCGGCGCTCGTAGAGCGTGACGCGGAAGCCGCGTTCGGCCAGCTCGTGGGCGGCGGTGAGCCCCGCGACCCCGCCGCCGAGCACCACCACCGACTGCCCGGCCGCCGGGGCGGCCCCCGGGCGTGCCGCGGCCGCGGCCGGGAGCGCCGCGTCGAGCCCCAGGGCGGTCGCCGCGCCCGCCACCGCCGTCCCCGCGACAAATGTGCGCCTCGTACTGCCCGCAGTACTGCCCGGAGTGCTGCCCGAACGCTCCATGGTGCCCCCTATTACCAGTGGTAACGGTCACGTCGGCGCAGGAGCATACGGATGTGGCGGTCAAGCCGGAAGAGGCATTCGGGTCCAGAGTCGCGCGGGTGCACGGCAGTTGCGGTCTGCTCCAGCCGTGCCGGGCGCGGGCGGACGGATGTGGTCAGATAGGGGCATGGCCCGACGCACCTCCCGCCCCGCCCGCCGCCCCCAGCCCCCCGTGCACTGCCCCTGCGGGCTGCCCGCGCCGTATGCCGAGTGCTGCGGCCGCTACCACGCCGGGCAGGCGGCCCCCACCGCCGAGGCCCTGATGCGCTCCCGTTTCAGCGCCTTCGCGGTCCAGGACGAGCCGTATCTGCTGCGCACCTGGCACCCCGACCACCGGCCCGCGAGCGTCGACTTCGACCCGGGGATGCGCTGGATTCGCCTGGAGATCCTGGACACCAAGGACGGCAGCGCCTTCCACGCCACCGGCGAGGTCACCTTCCGCGCCCACTACACCGAGGGCGGCGGGGAGGGCTCGCTGCACGAGCGGAGTCGATTCGTCCGGTACGAGGGTGCCTGGGTGTATCTGGACGCTGTCTTCACGGACTGAACCGGATCGGGGTTTTCGGCGTCCTTTCCCGTGCACGGCCGTCATGGCCGGGATCAGGGGGAGAACATGTCCGACATCGCCGGGGACGAACTCGTCCCGTACACCGACCGGTTACCGATTCCCGAAGTGCTGCGGCCCGCGAAGGCCGATGTGCGCCGGGAGACCGAGATCGCCGTCCGCCCCACCTGGGTACGGCTGCACAGCCAGCTGCCGCCCACGCTGATGTGGGGCTACAACGGCACCGTGCCGGGCCCCACCATCGAGGTGCGGCGCGGCCGGCGTGTCAGGATCGCCTGGACCAACCGGGTGCCGCGCGGATCCGAGTACCCGGTCACCGCCGTCGAGGTGCCGCTGCGCCCGCAGGGCACCCCGCCTGCCACCACCGAGCCCGGCCGCGGAGGCGTCGAGGCCAGCGTGGACGTGACCGCGCTGCCCGCCTGGACCGTCACCCATCTGCACGGCGCCCAGACCGGCGGCGGCAACGACGGCTGGGCCGACAACGCGGTGGGGGAGGGCGACGCCCAGCTCTCGGAGTATCCGAACGACCACCAGGCCGTGCAGTGGTGGTACCACGACCACGCCATGAACATCACCCGGTTCAACGTCTACGCCGGGCTCGTCGGCACGTATCTGGTCCGCGACGACGAGGAGGACGCCCTGCGCTTGCCGCGCGGCAAGCGGGAGATGCCGCTGATCCTCGCCGACCGCAACCTCGACACCGACGAGGACGGACGCCTCGACGGGCGGCTGCTGCACAAGACGATCGTCGTCGACCCGAAGAACGCCGAGACGGGCCGGCCGGTCTCGGCCCCCTTCACCGGCCCGTTCACCACGGTCAACGGCGTCATCTGGCCCTACCTCGACACCGACGCCGCCTGGTACCGCTTCCGGCTCGTCAACGCCTCCAACGCGCGCATCTACGACCTGGTCCTCGTCGACGAGGACGACAACCCGGTGCCCGGGGTGCTCCACCAGATCGGCAGCGACGGCGGGCTGCTGCCCAGCCCGGTGACGGTCGGCTTCGACGCGGCGCTGCCGACGCTGACCGTGGCGCCCGCCGAGCGCATGGACCTGCTCATCGACTTCCGGGAGCTCGCGGGCCGCAGCCTCCGCCTGGTCAACAAGGGGGCGGGCAAGCCCGCCGGGGTGCCCGACCCGGTGAACAACGTCCGCTATCCCCAGGTGATGGAGTTCCGGGTGCGCGACTGCCCCGAGCCCGACCGGTTCGTGCTGCCGCAGGTGCTCTCCGGCTCCTTCCGGCGGTACGAGCACGGGCAGCTGCACCACGGCCACCGGCTCGTCGTGCTCACCCCGCCCGGCACCGTCGGGGGCGGCGGCCACCCGGAGATCTGGGAGATGGCCGAGGTCACCGAGGCCACCGCCGAGCCCGCGGACGGGGTGATCCAGCTGAAGGGCGCCGACGGCACGGTGAAGACCTACCGGCGGATCTCCCGCACCTTCAACGACGCCCTCGGGTTCACCGTCGCCGAGGGCACCTTCGAGCAGTGGAGCTTCCTCAACCTCGGCGGCCCGGTCCACCCCATGCACATCCACCTCGCCGACTTCCAGCTGATGGGCCGTGACACGTACACGGTGAACGGCTTCGACCCGAAGCTGGGCGGGACCCGCGATCCGGTGGCCTACGACGCGAGCCGGCCGGTCCCGCTCGCGCCCAACGAGCGCGGCTTGAAGGACGTCTTCCGGGTCCCGGCCGGGCAGTTGGTGCGGGTGCTCGGCCGCTTCGACGGCGCGTACGGGCGGTTCATGTACCACTGCCATCTGCTGGAGCACGAGGACATGGGCATGATGCGGCCGTACGTGGTGGCGCCCGCGGAGGCGCTCAAGTTCGACCACGCGGGCGGGCACGGCGGCCACGACGGCCACGGGGGGCATACGGGCTGAGGCACGGGGGCTCCTCCGGTCGGCTCATGGGTTCGGCTCATGGGTTCGGCTCATGGGGTCGGCTCATGGGGTCGGGGTGTGGGCGCGGCCGGGTCAGGACCGGGCCGCGCCCACCGTCTCGCGGTCGGCCGGGGGCAGGCCGTTGGCCAGGTCCTCGGCGAGGAGCCGCTTGGCGATGGCGTCGGCGGCGGCCCGCAGCTCCGCGCTGCGCGGCCGCCCCCGGTCCCGCTCCAACTGCTCGTTCAGCCACTCCGACCAGGACGCGCTGATCGAGTCGACCTCGCGCCGGCCTCCCTCGGAGAGCGAGAAGTAGGTGCCCTCGCGGGTGAGGAAACCCTCGTCGACCATCCGCTGGAAGACCGGCACCAGCACCTCCGGCGGCACATGGCGGCGGGCCGCGATCAGGCCGAGGCTCGCGTGGCCGACCATCCTGGTGAACAGCTCCACCTGCATCACCGCCCACGCCCCCGCGATGTCGAGCCGGGAGTCCGAGCGGGTCACGATGTGGCGTGCCGTGTCGATGCCCGCACTGCGGACGATCTTGCCGACCGACAGCTCCAGGAGCTTCTGCGAGTCGCCGGTCGACGGCTGGGCGAAGCCCTCGCCCATGTCGGTGGAGGAGGAGCGGGCGGTGTCGCGCAGCTCGACCTGCTTGAGGAAGAGCGCCACCAGGAACCCGACGGCCGCCACCGGCACGGTCCACAGGAACACGGTGTGCAGCGAGTCCGCGTACGCCTGGACGATCGGCGCGGCCGTCGCCGGGGGCAGCGACTTGAGGCCCTCGGGGGACTGAGCGGCCCCGGCGAGCGCCGCTGGATCTGCCCCGCCGGCCCTCGCCGCGGCCGCGATGCCGTCCGCCAGGTTCGGCTTGAGGGTGTTGGCGTAGATGGTGCCGAAGACGGCGGTGCCGAAGGAGCTGCCCAGCGTACGGAAGAAGGTCACGCCGGAGGTCGCGGTGCCGAGGTCGGCGTAGTCGACGGTGTTCTGCACGGCGATCGTCAGGACCTGCATGCACAGCCCGATGCCGAGGCCGAGCACGAACATGTAGAGCGATTCCAGCCCGGCGCCGGTGTCCGGTCCCATCAGCGAGAGCAGATAGAGCCCCACGCCCATCACCAGGGCGCCCACGATGGGGAAGATCCGGTACTGGCCGGTCTTGCTGACCACGTTGCCGCTGAAGACCGAGGCGATCAGCAGCCCGACCACCATCGGCAGGGTGCGCACGCCCGAGACGGTCGCGGAGTCGCCGTCCACGTACTGGAGGTAGGTCGGCAGGAACGTCATCGCGCCCAGCATCGCGAAGCCCACGATGAAGCTGAGGACCGAGCAGACCGTGAAGACCGGGTTGCGGAACAGCCGCATCGGCAGCATCGGCTCGACGGCCCGCGTCTCCGCCCAGCAGAACAGGGCCAGCGCGGCGAGACCGCCCGCGAAGAGGCCGAGGATGGCCGGAGAGGTCCAGGCGTACTCGTTGCCGCCCCAGCTCGTCGCCAGGATCAGGGCGCTCGCCCCGGCCGCGACCAGACCGATGCCGAGGTAGTCGATCACCGGTTTGGCGACCGAGCGGATCGAGGGGATGTTGCGGGCGGCGGCGATGACCACCAGGACCGCGATGGGCACGTTCACGTAGAACGCCCAGCGCCAGCTCAGGTGGTCGGTGAACAGGCCGCCGAGCAGCGGCCCGATGACCGTGGAGACGCCGAAGACCGCGCCGATCGCGCCCTGGTACTTGCCGCGTTCGCGCAGCGGGATCACATCCGCGATCAGCGCCATCGCGGTGACCATCAGACCGCCCGCGCCGATGCCCTGGAGCGCCCGCCAGGCGATGAGCAGCGACATGTTGGTGGCCAGGCCGCACAGGAACGAGCCGGTGATGAAGACGACCGCCGAGACCTGGAAGACCACCTTGCGGCCGAAGAGGTCGCCGAACTTGCCGACCAGGGCGGTCGCGACGGTCTCCGCGAGCAGGTACGAGGTGACCACCCAGGACATGTGCGCGGCGCCGCCGAGGTCCGAGACGATCGTCGGGAGCGCGGTGCCCACGATCGTCTGGTCCAGCGCGGCCAGCAGCATCCCGAGCATGATCGTGCCGAAGACGATGTTCCGCTGCCGGACGTCCAGCACGGGCGGCGCGGCGGGTGCCAAAGGCGCGGTGTCGCTGGCGGTGGTCACACTGGCACCCTCACACCGCCGCAGGTGGGACGCATGCCCTGTAGGCCGGGCGGGTGAGCCGCGCGGGCGCCTTCGCGGCGGGTCAGAGGGGCAGCGCCGCGCGGGTGGCGTCAGGCGCGGCGGTCACCGGCGCGCCGGTGGGCCGCAGCCTCGGCAGCGCCGGGACCGACGCCAGGAAGACCAGGGTCGTCAGGACGAACGGCCAGGTGAAGGGCTGTCCCCCGACCGGGGCGAAGAGCGCGCCCAGCGCGGGGCCGAGCACGGTCGCGGCCGCCGCCCCCACCACCGCGAAGCGGGCTGCTGACCCCGTCCTTGAAGATCAGGCGGCGGGCGGTGGCCGCCGCGTACGCCCGCGAGATCGAGGAGCTGTACGCGCCGAGGTGACCGAGGAGCCCGGTAAGGGGTCGGCGCGCTCGCGCAGATGCATGGCGCGCAGCACGATCTCGGTGGCGAAGCGGTGCTCGGGGTCGGCCAGCCGGCGCCCGAAGGCCGCGTCGAGGTTGCGCATGCGGTAGCGGACGGTCTGCGGGTGGATGTGCAGCACCTCGCCGATCTGGGCGGCGGTGCCACGAGTGGCGAGCCACGCCCGTAACGTCTCGATCAGGCGCTCGCGGCGGGTCGCCGTGTGGCCCTGGAGCGGGGCCAGTTCACGCTCCGCGAGCAGCTCCAGGAGCGCCGGGTCCGACATGAGCAGCAGCGTGACCAGGTGGTCCGCGCAGTGCACGACGGGCGCCTCGGTGATGATCCCGGCCAGTGCGAGGCCGAGTGCCTGACGCGCCCAGCGCAGCGAGTCGGCCGCCCCGGCCAGGGCGACCGTGGGCCCGGCCGCCGCGCGCGCCCCGCCGAGCGCCTGGGCCAGGGCCTTGCGGCGCTCCGCGTCCAGCGCGCCCGGCACCAGCAGATACGGCTGCGGGTCCCCGAGGTCCATCAGCACGTCACCGTGGAGCGCGGTGCGGGCCGGGTGGGCGCCGGCGCTCAGCGCGACCGGGGTCAGCTCCTCCGGCAGCCGCCAGCCCGCCCGTTCGGCCAGCTCGACGAGGGTGGCCCGGGGCGTGCCGCTGCCGGACGCGATCAGCCGCAGGATCTTCCTCCGCAGCTCGTCCTGGTTGTCCTCGGCCGACGCCCTGGCCTCCAGATAGCCCTCGCTGGCCAGCGCCTCCAGCTGGTCCATGTACGCGAAGAGGGTGTCCGCGAAGGACAGCATGAAGACGGGGGAGAGGTTGTAGCGCTTGCCCACCTTCTTGGTGTGGCGCAGCGCGACCCGGGCGCCGACGCGGAAGGTGCCGCGCAGGGTGTCCAGGCTGCCGCCCTGGGTAGCGGCGAACCGGCCGAAGGTACGGATCATCTCGTCCCGCAGCGGCGAGGCCACCGACGGCCGCACCACCTGGTCCACGAAGATGGTCAGGCTCTGCTCGATCGCCGAGTGCACGAACCGGCCGTGCGGGCCCGCGAAGACGTCCGCGAACTCCGGGTACGCACGGATCACCTCAGCCTTGATCTCGTCGAGCAGCGGCGGGAGTTCGGGCCACATGATGGTGGCGAGCTCCCGGGGGATCGGACCCAGCTGCTCCGAGGAGGCCGATGCGTGGAGGGCGTTCGGCATGCGCTGTCCCTTTCACTGGCCGGGACGTACGGCTCGACGTTCGGCTCTGGTGGGCGACGCACCGTGGGCCTGCTGAGTGGCCGACGTCAACTCACAACATCTGCAACATAGACCAGCCCGGGCCCGATGGCACCAGTGCGTACGGAGGAAATGTGTGCCCCATGACGGGTTCTCGTTCCGGCCGCACACAAAGATGCTCGCCCCGGCGCGCAATCGGCAATGGGATTGCCCGAACGCGAGGGAAAACGTTGACCCGCGTACGAATTTCCGGGGTGCGGCCGGCGGCAGGGCAATAACATGCGTGCGCGTGGCGGCCGGGCGGGCCGGCGGCCGGATTCGGTCGCCGGGTATTGCCCGGCCCGATTCCGCGCGCGTAGCGTCCGGAGTGCCCCGGGGAGGACGGCCCTCGCCGCCCCTCACGGCGGGCCGCCGCCCGCTCCCCGGCAGCGCGGCCCACGCCCCAGGGCTGCGGATCCCAGGCGGGGCCCCGCGATCCGTCCCCCCGGACCGCGGGGCCCCGCTCCATGTGCGCCCGGGATGTGTGCCCCCGTTGACAAGGCGAGCGCCCGGAATTGTGGCGCCGGTGACAAATAACCACCGGCGGGCGACGAGATCGGAGATTCGCGCGGAAGCGGTATTGCGGCGCGGGGTTACCCATACGTAACGTCACGGCGACATCGGCCGTTCCCGGCGCCCGTAGAACCGCTATTCCACAGGAGCAGAGCCATGGGCGGTGCATTCGACCGGCGTGGTGCCGCTATCGCCGCCGCGCTCGGCGTGATCGCGCTTCTCCTCGGCCTTGTTCCGGCATCGGACACAATTGCGCGGGACCGGGAGACGGGCGTTCAGGCCATGTACGACTGCGTGTCCGGCTCCGTACGCCGGGCCGTCACCGTCGCCTTCACCGGCGTCTACCCGACGGCCGGCCGCCCCGGACAGCCGCTGGGTGCCGAGCGGTTCACCGTACGCCCCGAGCTGACCCCCGACGCGGTCACCGCGCTTCTGCCCCCCGGCACCACGGGGGTGTCCGGCACCGCCCGCCTCGTCGTCGAGGTCGCCCAGAACGGCGCGTCGGCCCGGGCGGAGTGGGCGGGGCTCACCGCGAGCGCCGCGACGGGGGCGGAGGGGCTGGGGCCCGTGTTCACGGGGGAGGTCGCCGCGATCACGCTGGACGCGCCGGGGGAAGTGAGGTTGACGGCGGGGGAGTTGACGCTGATGCTCCAGGCCGCGCCCGAACCGGGTTCCGCATCGGCCCCGCCATCGGCCCCGTCACCGGCCCCGGATCCGACCTCGGCTCCGGGTTCGGCTCCCTCTCCGGCCCCGGCGCCCTCTCCAGTGCTGGGAGCGGCTTCCGGCGGCCCCATGACCGCTTCGGGATCGTCAGCGCCCACCGGGCCCACAGGAGGCGCGGGGCGCGAGCAACTCCCCGCCCCCACCGCCCCGGTGGAACTCCACTGCACCCCCGCAAACCCCCCGGCTCCCCGCCTGGCCACGTGGCCGGTGAACTCCTCGGGCACCGGCAGTGCCTCCACCTCCCCGCCCCCGCCCCCGACCGCCGACAGCCGGACGCACCCGCCCGCGATCCGGATCGGCCCCGGCCCGCTCGCCACCGCGCCCGTCTGCCCGGCCGCCCCGCCCGCCGGGGAGCTCGACCCGGGCAGGCTGCCGAAGCCCCCGCCCGGCGCGGTCGAGGGCAGCCTGGGCGCCTCGCTCTGTGTGGTGGCCGTCGGCTACGCCACCGTCCACAAACTCGGCAGCGCGATGATCGTCAACGATCCGCACGGCAGCCCCGGTCCGATCCACCTCAACCTCGGCAAACGCACGGTCAGCGCCCCCGACTACGACGAGTCGGACTCGGTGGGGCTGCTGCACTTCCCCGACGCACGGTCCACGTTCCTCACCTTCGGTTTCCAGCCCACCAGCGCCCAGGTCGCGTTCGAGCCCGAGCCGGTCACCGTGGTCAACATCCGGCGCGGCGAGACGTTCACCACCACCATCGCCTACCGGCAGTACCTGCGCGTCCACGACGTACGCGTCAACGGCGTGCCGCTCGACGTGGGGCAGCGCTGCCGCACCGCGCTGCCCTTCGACACGGTCCTGAGCGGTGCGTACAACTTCCTGACCGGCGGGGTCCTCGACGGGGAGATCACCATCCCGCCGTTCGCCGGCTGCGGCAGCCGGGGCGAGGACCTGTCGCCGCTGTTCACCGCCGCCCTCTCCGGCCCGGGCAACGCCGTCCGGATCCGGCAGGGGCAGCTCGCGGGCGCCGGCAGCGCCCCGCCCGTCCCCGAACTGCCCCAGCGCTGAGGAGCCGCGAAGTCATGGGAATCGACGTGGTCGTCGAGGGGCTGACCAAGACCTTCGGACGGCAGACCATCTGGCAGGACGTCACGCTCACCCTGCCCGCCGGGGAGATCAGCGTGATGCTCGGCCCCTCCGGCACCGGCAAGACCGTGTTCCTGAAGGCGATCGTCGGACTGCTCCGGCCGGACCGGGGCCGGGTCCTCGTCGACGGCGTGGACATGGCCAACAGCCGTGAGAAGGACATCTTCGAGGCCCGCAAGCTCTTCGGGCTGCTCTTCCAGGACGGGGCGCTCTTCGGCTCGATGAGCCTCTTCGACAACATCGCCTTCCCGCTGCGCGAGCACACCAGGAAGAAGGAGTCGGAGATCCGCCGGATCGTCATGGAGCGCATGGAGGTGGTCGGCCTGGTGGGTGCCGAGCGCAAGCTGCCCGGCGAGATCTCCGGCGGGATGCGCAAACGAGCCGGGCTCGCGCGGGCGCTCGTCCTCGACCCGCAGATCATCCTCTGCGACGAGCCGGACTCCGGACTCGACCCGGTGCGCACCTCGTACCTCTCCCAACTGCTCATCGACATCAACACGCAGCTCGACGCGACCATGCTGATCGTCACCCACAACATCGACATCGCGACCACCGTCCCGGACAACATGGGGATGCTGTTCTGCCGCGAGCTGGTCGCCTTCGGACCCCGCGAGACGCTGCTGACCAGCGAGGAGCCGGTCGTGGAGCAGTTCCTCAACGGGCGCAGGGCCGGGCCCATCGGCATGTCGGAGGAGAAGGACCGGGCGACCATCGCCGAGGAGGCCTCGTACGGTCTCGTCGTCGGCCCGCCCACCCGGCGCCCCCTCGTCCCGCAGCTGAAACCCACGCCCGGCCTGCCTCCCCGCCGGGCTGTCCAGCGCCGCCGCGCCCGGGTGCGCGCGCTGCTCGACGAGCTCCCGCCCGCCGCCCGCGCGGCCGTCGAGGCGGACCTGCGGGACGCCTCGCAGGCCACGGTGGTGGGCGGCGCCGAACTCGACACGCTCGTACGGACCCGGCCCCTGCACACCTACGAGGGCGGGGGGCCGGTATGAGCGCCCCTTTTGAGCCGGGGGCCGTCGGGGCGCCGGTGCCACGGCCGCCGCTGCGCGTGCTCCACCCGCTGCGCGAGACCGGCAGGCTCTTCGCGCTGGGCTGGACCGTCGTACGGCTGACGTTCCGAAGGCCGTTCCAGGTGCGGGAGTTCATCGAGCAGTTCTGGTTCATCGCCAGTGTCACCATCCTGCCCGCGATGCTGGTGACGATCCCGTTCGGCGCGGTCATCGCCCTCCAAGTGGGCTCCCTCATCCAGCAGTTCGGCGCCCAGTCGTTCACCGGGGGCGCGAGCGTCCTCGTCCTGGTCCAGCAGGCCAGCCCGCTCATCGTGTCGCTGCTGATCTCCGGCGTCGCGGGCTCCGCGATCTGCGCGGACCTCGGTGCGCGCACGATCCGCGAGGAGCTGGAGGCCATGGAGGTCATGGGCGTCTCGCCGGTGCAACGGCTCGTCGTGCCCCGGGTCCTCGCGGTCATGTCGGTCGGGCTGCTGCTCAATGGCCTGGTCTCGGTGGTCGGGACGATCGGCGGCTACTTCTTCGCGGTGATCGTGCAGCACGGCACCCCCGGCGCGTACCTCGCGAGCTTCTCCGCCCTCGCCCAGCTCTCCGACCTGCTGATCGGCGAACTCAAGGCGGTGCTCTTCGGGTTCATCGCCGGTGTGGTCGCCGCCCACCGGGGCCTGAACCCCAAGGGCGGGCCGAAGGGGGTGGGGGACGCGGTGAACCAGTCCGTCGTCTTCACCTTCCTGATCCTCTTCTTCGTCAACATGGTGCTGACGGCCCTCTACCTTCAGCTCGTCCCGGCCAAGGGCCTCTGACATGGCACTCCTGGACCGGGCCCGAGGCCGCACCCCCGCCGGCGCCGCCACCGGACAAGGCGAGCCGAGCCGGCTGTTCGCCTGGCTGGACCGCCCCGGCGACGAGCTCCTCTTCTACCTCCGCGCCCTCCTGTGGATCCCGCGCGCCGTCCGCCGCTACCCCAAGGAGGTCCAGCGCATCCTCGCCGAGGTCTCCTTCGGCACCGGCGGACTGAGCGTCATCGGCGGCACGGTCGGCGTGATGATCGGCATCACCGTCTTCACCGGGACCGTCGTCGGCCTCCAGGGGTACGCGGCGCTCAGCCAGATCGGCACCGACGCCTTCACCGGTTTCGTCTCCGCGTACTTCAACACCCGCGAGATCGCTCCGCTGGTCGCCGCGCTCTCCCTGTCCACCACGGTCGGCGCGGGCTTCACCGCCCAGCTCGGCGCGATGCGCATCAACGAGGAGGTCGACGCGCTGGAGAGCATGGGCGTGCGCTCGATGCCGTATCTCGTCTCGACGCGGATCGTGGCCGGCGCCGTGGCGATCGTCCCGCTGTACGGCATCGGGCTGCTCGGGTCGTTCCTGGCGTCCCGGACGGTCACGGTCCTCTTCAACAACCAGTCCACCGGCACCTATGACCACTACTTCCACCTCTTCCTCGCCCCCACCGACGTCCTGCTCTCCTTCCTCAAGGTGCTGGTCTTCAGCGTCCTGGTGATCATGGCGCACTGCTATTACGGCTACCGCGCCACCGGCGGGCCGGCGGGCGTCGGCGTGGCCGTGGGCCGGTCGGTGCGGACCGCCATCGTGCTGATCAGTGTCACGGACTTCTTCCTCAGCCTGGCGCTGTGGGGCGCCACGACCACGGTGAAGGTGGCGGGATGAGCGCGCCCGTGCGGGAAAGGCCGATGGATACCCGGGCGAAGGCGCGCCCGGCGGACACCGTGCTCGCGCGGCGCCGCAGACTGGCCGGGCTGGTCTATCTGCTGCTGCCGGTCCCCTTGGGCTGGCTGTCGCTCGCCTTCTACCACCACGACTTCGAGCCCACGGCCCGGGTCGTCGTGGAGGCCGGACCGGTCGGCAACGAGATGCGCCCGCAGGCCGAGGTGAAGCTCCGAGGCGTGGTGATCGGGCGCGTCGAGAAGATCGACACGGATGGCCGTACCGCCCGGCTCACCCTCGCCATGCGGCCGGGGCAACTGGGCCGGGTGCCCTCGGACGTCACGGCCCAGCTGCTGCCCACCACGCTCTTCGGCCAGCGGTACGTGGCGCTGGTGCCGCCCGCACGGCCCTCCGCGCGGCCGCTGGCACCCGGCAGCGTCATCCCGAAGGACCGCAGCCGCAACGCGGTCGAGCTGGAGACGGCGCTCAACCACCTGCTGCCGCTGCTGACCGCCGTACAGCCGCAGAAACTGTCCGCGACGCTCACCGCCGTCTCGGACGCGCTGCGCGGACGCGGCGACAAGATCGGCGCGTCGATGGCCCAACTCGACGCGTATCTGGGCAAGTTCAACCCCCAACTGCCCGTCCTCAACCGGGACATCAAGGAGTTCGTCCGGGTGGGCGAGGGGTACGCGCAGGCGGCGCCCGACATCGTCGACGCGCTCTACGACGCGACCACCACCAGTGCCACCCTCGCCGCCGAACAGCACCAACTGGCCACGGTGTACGCGTCGGTGACCACCTCGTCCCGGGACCTCACCACCTGGATCCGGCAGAACCGGGCCAACCTCATCCGCGTCACGGCCGCGAGCCGCCCCTCCCTCCAGATCTTCGGCCGCTACGCCCCCGCCTTCCCCTGCACCCTGAAGACCCTGGCCGACTTCGTCCCCGCGATGGACCGCGCCCTCGGCCAGGGCACCGACGAGCCGGGCCTGCACGTCGACGTCACGGTGGTCCGGGACCGGGGTGCCTACCGGCCGGGCCACGACGCGCCGAGCTACACCGCCACCGGCGGCCCGGCCTGCTACCCGGTCCCGTACGGCGGCGGCCCGGCCTCCGGGCAGGCCCCGGCTTCCCCGGCGCTCGCGACCGTCGGCGGCGGCCTCGGCGTGGCCAACTCCCCGCAGGAGAACACCCTGGTGAACGAGGTGCTCGCGGCCGGGGGCACACGCACGCCCGACACGCTGCCCGACTGGTCCAGCGTGCTCGCCGGGCCGGTGCTGCGCGGCACGGAGGTGAGGCTCAAGTGAACCGGGCCCCGCTGACCGGGCCGCTCCTCAAGTCGGCCGTCTTCGTCCTGGTCACCGTCCTCGCCACCACCGTGCTCGCGCTGAGCATCAGCAACACGGGCGTGGGCGACAAGGACACGTACAAGGCGTGGTTCACCGACGCCACCGGGCTCACCAAGGGCGACTCGATACGGATCGCGGGCGTCAGGGTCGGACAGGTCGAGTCGATCGGCATCGTCCAACGGCGGTACGCCGAGGTGACGTTCTCCGTACAGCGGGGCAGGGCCCTGCCCGCCTCCAGCACCGCCACGATCAAATACCTCAACATGGTCGGCCAGCGCTATGTGGCCCTGGAACGCGGCACCGGCCCGCTCGGACAGCCGCCGCTGCGGCCCGGCGGTACCATTCCGCTGCGCCGCACCTCGCCCGCGCTCGACCTCACCCAGCTGTTCAACGGCTTCCAGCCGCTCTTCCAGGGGCTCTCGCCGGCCGAGACCAACAAGCTGGCCGGCTCCGTCGTCCAGGTCCTCCAGGGCGAGGGCCCCACGGTGGAGAGCCTGGTCACCACCATCGGCTCGGTCACCAGCACGCTCGCCGCCAAGGACACGGTGATCGGGTCGGTCGTCGACAACCTCAACACCGTGCTGCGGACCGTCAACACCCGCGAGACCCGGCTGACCGGCCTCATCGACACGCTCGACGAACTGGTCGCGGGCCTCTCCGGCGACCGCAAACCCATCGGGCAGGCGATCAGTTCCCTGGCGGCGCTGACGACCAGCACCGCGGGGCTGCTCGACGAGGGCCGGGCGCCGCTGCGCGCCGGCATCGACCAGCTCGGCCGGCTCTCCGCCAACCTCGCGGACGAAGCGCCGCTGCTCGAACAGTTCCTGCAACGCACGCCCGCCAAGATGGCGGCCGTCACCCGCCTCGCCTCGTACGGGAGTTGGCTCAACCTCTACCTCTGCGAGGCGCGGGTGACCGGAGTCGCCACCGACGACGGCAGCCCGCCCCCCACCGGCATCGCGATCAAGGACCAGAGGTGCCGCCGATGACTCCTGTACGCATACGCGGTCGGCGCCTCCCGAAGCCGCCGCGCAGACCGCCGGCCGAGCGCAACCCCGTGGCGATCGCCGTCGTCGGGCTGCTCTCCATGACCCTGATCGGGCTCCTCGTGTACAACGTCAAGGCGCTGCCGTTCCTGGGCGGCGGGACCCGCTACACCGCCGACTTCAAGGAGTCGGCCGGCCTCCACCCCGGCGACGAGGTCCGTATCGCGGGCGTGAAGGCCGGGGAGGTGAAGGCGGTCGGGCTGGACGGGCCCAAGGTGAAGGTGGCGTTCACCGTCGAGGACGCCTGGGTGGGGGACGCCAGCACGGTCGGGATCGCCATCAGGACGCTCCTGGGCTCCAAGTACCTCGCGGTCGACCCGCGCGGCGCCGCCGCCCAGAACCCGCACCGGCGCATCCCGATCACCCGCACGACCTCCCCGTACGACGTGCTGGACGCGCTCGACGGACTGGGCGAGACGGTCGGGGAGCTCGACACGAAGACCCTCGCCAAGAGCTTCCGGACGCTCTCGGCCACCTTCCGGAACACCCCGCCGAGCGTGCACAAGGCCGTCACCGGCCTGGCCGACCTGTCTCTGACCGTCGCGAGCCGCGACGAGCAGATCACCCGGCTGCTCAAGGGCACCGACCGGGTCACCAGAACGCTGGACGCCAAGAAGGACCGGGTGAGCAGCCTGCTGGCCAACGGCGGGCGGCTCCTCGCCGAGGTCGGCTACCGCAGGGACGCCATCCACGGCCTGCTCACCGGCGCCCAGAACCTGAGCGCCCAGCTCAGCGGGGTCGTCGCGGACAACCGGGCCAGGCTGGGCCCCGCGCTCGACTCGCTCGGCCGCGTCACGGCGGTCCTCTCCAGGAACAAGGCGAGCCTCGACAGGATCCTGGCCCAGGCGGGCCCGTACTACCGCCTGGTCGGCAACACCCTGGGCAACGGCCACTGGATGGACAGCTATCTGTGCGGCCTGGTGCCGCCGTCGTACCTGCCCCCGGACAGCACGCCGCCGGACGGCTGCATGCCCCCGAAACCCGCGGGCCCCAAACCAAGGAAGAGCCCGACATCAGGGATGAGCCCGACAGCAGGGACGAGCCCGAAACCAGGTAAGGGGAGCCGGAGTTGAGGCCTTCGCGAGTCACCCTGCGCCGGCCGCGACGCAAGCTCCTCGTGCTCGGCATCGCTCTCGCGCTGCTGGTCGCGGCCACCGTCTCGGCCGTCGCCGTGCGTGTCCTGGGCGACGACGGCGCCCTGCACATCACCGCGTACTTCGACCGGACGGTCGGCGTGCACGAAGGGTCGGACCTGCGCGTCCTGGGCGTACGCGTCGGCAGCGTCGGCCGCATCCGGCCCGAGGGCAGGCAGGTGCGCGTCGCCTTGAGCGTGCGGAAGGGTGTACGGATTCCCCGGCTCGTCCAGGCGGTCGTGGTCGCCCCCAGCGTGGTCTCCGGCCGCTTCGTGCAGCTCAGCCCCGCCTACAGCGGCAGCGGACCGACCCTGCCGGACGGCGCGGTCATCCCGCGCGAGCGGACCGCGACCCCGATGGAGGTCGACGAGCTGGCCGGCAGTGTCAGCGCCCTCGTCGAAGCGCTCGGCCCCGACGGCGCCAACAAACCCGACGGCGCCAACAAACCCGGCGGCGCCGACAAGCCCGGCGGCGCCGACAAGAAGGGCGCGCTCTCGGACCTCATCGACACCGGCGCCAAGAACCTCAAGGGCAACGGCGACGCCGTCGGCCAAACCGTCCAGCAGCTCGGGGGCGCCGCCAAGGTCCTCGGCGGATCCAGCGCCGACCTGGTCAGGACCGTGCGGCAGCTCCAGTCGTTCGTCACGATGCTCAAGGAGAACGACGGCACGGTCCGCACCACCGAACAGCAGCTCTCCGACGTCACCACTTTCCTGGCGGGCGAGAAGGACGACCTCGCCGCCGCGCTGCGCCGGCTCGGGACCGCCCTCGGCCAGGTGAAGACCTTCATCCGCGACAACCGGGGCACACTGAAGAAGGACGTCGACCGCCTCGCCACGCTCACCCAGTCGCTCGTCGACCAACGGGCCTCCCTGGGCGAGGCGTTGGACACCCTGCCGCTCGCCGCGTCCAACCTGGAGAACGCGTACGACCCGGCGACCCGCACCATCGACGGCCGCGCCGACCTCAACGAGCTCGGCCTGCTGCCGCTGCCCGCCGCCGAGACGTACGGGCGGAGCACGCCTGGGGCCCGGCGGTGAGGCGCGCGGTCGCGCGGGCCGGGCTCGCGGTGTGTGCCGCCGCCGTCGTCACCGGGCTGGCGATGGTGCCGGGCGGGCCAGGGCTGCCGTCGTTCCACGGCATCGAGGACCTGCCGCTGCCCGGCGGCGCCGACCTGGGCAGCCACCCGTACCGGATCACCGCCGTCTTCAAGGACGTGACCAGCCTCTTCCCGCAGTCGTCGGTCAAGGTCAACGACGTTCCGGTGGGCCGGGTCGAGAAGATCACCGTGAGCGGGGACGACTGGCTCGCCCGGGTGACCATGAAGGTCAACGGCAAGGTGCACCTCCCCGCCGACGCCTACGCCAACCTGGAGCAGTCCAGCCTGCTCGGCGAGAAGTACGTCCAGCTCGTCGCGCCCGAGGACCTCGCGCCGCGCCCCGACCTCAACGACACCTCGGGCCTGCGCGACGCCACCGCCGTACGCGATGTCGCGCCGCTCGCGGACGGCGCGGTCATCCCGCTCGCGCGCACCAACCGCAACGCCGAGGTCGAGGAGGTCTTCGGCGCCCTGTCCATGCTGCTCAACGGTGGCGGTGTGCAGCAGATCAACACCATCACGCGCGAGCTGAACCGTGCCCTCGACGGCCGGCAGTCCTCGGCCCGTTCCGTACTCACCCGGATCGCCGCCTTCGCCAAGGACCTCGACGTCCACCGGGGCGACATCACGGACGCGCTCGGCGCCCTGGACCAGCTGTCGTCGACCGTGGCCGGGCGCGACGCCCGGGTCGGCGCGGTACTGGACCGGCTCGGCCCCGGCCTCAAGGTGCTGCGGGACCAGCGCGGCTCGCTTGTCACCATGCTCAAGTCCCTGGACACGCTCTCGACGGCCGCCGTCGACACGGTCGACCGCACCCGGGCCGACATCGTCGCCGACTTGCGGGCGCTCGCGCCCACGTTGAAGGGCCTGGCCGACGCGGGCCGGAACCTGCCCGCCTCGCTCCAGGTGCTGATGACGTATCCGTTCACCGACGAGGTGCTGAGCGGCGTCAAGGGCGACTACCTGAACGTCTATCTCAAGGTCGCCGCGGCGCCCGGCACCGTGATCCTCCCGGCGCACGGACCCGCCCACGGACCCGCGGACGGCCCCGCGCACGGCCCCGCGCACGGCGGATCCGCACCGGCCGGGGGCGCGCTGCCGCTGCCGCCCGTGGGGGAAGGCGGTGCCCGGTGATCACCCTCGGCACGCACCTCAAGAACCTCGCCTTCCTGCTGCTCGGCGCGCTGGTGCTCGGCTACATCGCGGTGACCTACGCGGACCTGGGACGCTTCGTCGGCGCACCCGGCTCGTACACCGTACGCGTCCAACTCGCCGAGACCGGCGGCCTGTTCACCGGGTCGGACGTCACCTACCGGGGCGTCGACGTCGGCCGGGTGCGCAGTATCGCGCTGACCCGCGACGGGGTGGAGGCGCGGCTCGCCATCGACGACGGCACCCCGCCGATCCCCGCCGACCTGGACGCGAAGGTGGCCGGTCTCTCGGCGGTGGGCGAGCAGTACCTCGACCTCGCGCCCCGCACCGACCGCGGGCCCTACCTCCGCGACGGCGACACGGTCTCCCGCAGGGACAGCAGCACGCCGGCCCCGATCGCCCAACTGCTCACCGGAGTGGACGCCTTGGCGGCCTCGGTGCCCACGGACGAGCTGCGCACCGCCGTGGACGAGCTCGGCAGGGCCTTCGCCAACCAGGGCTCCAACCTCCAGGTGCTCCTGGACGCGGGCAGCCAGTTCCTCAACGCCGCCGACCAGGCGCTGCCCGCCACCACGAAGCTGCTCACCGACGGGGAGACCGTGCTGAAGACCCAGGCCGACAGCGTCCGCGCCCTCACCTCCTTCGCCACCGGGGCCCGTCGGCTCGCCCGGCAGCTGAAGGACTCCGACTCCGACCTCCGCCGCGTCATCGACGAAACCCCGGGCACGGCCGACGAGTTCACCGCGCTGCTGCGCGACACCGACCCGGGGCTGAGCGTGCTGCTGGCCAACCTGACCACCACCTCCGAGCTCCTGGTCACCCGGCAGCGAGGCACCGAGGAGCTGATGGTGCGGCTGCCCCGGGTGGCGGCCGCGGGCTCCACCGCCGTCGGGCCGGGCGGAGTGAACTTCGGCATGGTCACCACCTTCTTCAAGCCCCTGCCCTGTACGACGGGTTACGAGGGCACCCGCTACCGCGACGGTCGCGACACCTCAGGGAGTGCACAGGTGAACACCGCGGCGCGCTGCACCGCCCCGGCCGCCAGCGGCCAGAACGTCCGCGGCTCGGGCAACGCCCCCAGGGCGCCGCTGCCCACCCCGGCCGTGCCGGGCTCACTGTCCGGCTTCGGTTCGGGTGCGCGCTCCGGATTCGGGTCCGGCTTCGGCGGGGGCGTCGGCGTGCTGGGCACGCCCTCCGTACCGCCGCAGAGCCCCACCGGCCTCGCCGGTCTGCTGGGACTGGGGGAGTGACGGCATGAGGCGTCGGCGGTCGGTACTGGTCCTGGGGCTCGTGCTCGCGCTGGCCCTGTGCGGTGTGTCCGGGTGGTCGTACGCGCGCGCCCGGGGCGACAACGATCTGGCGTACGCGAAGAGCCGCGACGCGGCGCTCGCCGCCGGACGCCGCCACATCGTCCGGCTGAACTCCCTCGACGCCCGTGACGTGGACGCGGGCCTGGCCGCCTGGCTCGACGCGACGACCGGCCCGCTCCGGGACGAACTGCGCGCGAGCCGCGCCACGAGCGCCCGGGTCCTGAACGAGCAGGGCACCACGACCCGCGCCGAGGTCACCGACGCGGCCGTCACCGAACTCGACGACCGGTCCGGCACGGCTCGGCTGATCGCGACCGTACGGATCGAGGCCCAGCCGCGCACCGGCGGCCCGACCACCGACCGCAAACGTTTCGAGGCGAGCCTGGCACGCACCGGCGGCGGCTGGAAGCTCACCTCCCTGACCGCCGTCGCGGTCGGGACCGGCTGAGAGGAGGGGACCAGACGATGACCACGACCGAGGAGAGGGCCACCACGGCCGGCGCCGCCGGGAAATCCTCCGTCCACACACGCCTGCGCCGCTTCCTGCTGCCGCTGCTCATCGCG
The DNA here is from genome assembly GCF_040639555.1 of Streptomyces sp. NPDC023838. Classification (NCBI taxonomy): domain Bacteria; kingdom Bacillati; phylum Actinomycetota; class Actinomycetes; order Kitasatosporales; family Streptomycetaceae; genus Streptomyces; species Streptomyces sp. NPDC023838. The sequence continues at coordinate 79,435 of NZ_JBFAAD010000022.1, read as the reverse complement.
GCCCTGCTGGCGTCGAGCGGCCTTCTCCTGCTGCTGGCCGGGCAGGCGAAGCACTCCCCGGCCGCCGCCAACCGCGCGCTCACCGACCGCGCGGCGACCGACGAGGTGCTGGACGAGGTGGGCACGGCGGTGAGCCGCGTGTTCAGCTACGGCCCGCAGACCCTGACCCGCACCCGCGACGAGGCCCACGCGCTGCTGCGGGGGCAGGCCGCGAAGGAGTACGACGCCCTCTTCGCGCAGGTCCAACTGCGAGTGAGAGAGCAGGAGTTGACGCTCAGCACGAGGGTCGCCCGCGCCGGAGTCACCCGGCTCGCGGCCACCCGCGCGGAGCTGCTGCTCTTCCTCGACCAGACCAGTGTGCGGCGCGGCGGCACGGCGACCACGGTGGCCGCGCAGCTCTCGGTCTCCGCCGGACGCGACGGCGGCCACTGGCGGATCACAGCGATCAAGGCCCGCTAGGGCGAGTGGGGAGGTGCCATGGCACGGATGAGACCGGCGGGGCGCAGAAGGCCGTCGCGAACGGCGGCGACCGGCCTTGCGGCCGCGCTGGCCTGCGCGTTCGCCGTCTGGACGGGCGGTTCCTGGTACGCGGTCGCGCACGACGAGCGGGCCGCGTTCGCCCGTACCAGGGACGAGGTGCTGCAGGCGGGCGAGCAGGGCGTGCAGAACATGAACACCCTCGACCACGGCGACCTGACCCACGGTCTCGACCTGTGGGAGGAGTCGGCCACCGGCGATCTGCTCAAGGAACTCAAGGACAGCAGGAAGCAGTTCGAGCAGCAGGTCGACAGCGCCGGGACCACCACCACCGCCAAGGTGCTCTCCGGCGCGGTCACCGAACTCGACGAACGGGCGGGCCGGGCACGCGTGATGGTCGCGCTCCGGATCACCGTCGTGGCGGCCGACCACAAGAGCAACACCAAGGACAGCCGGATGATCGGCGAACTGACCCGCACCCCGGCGGGCTGGAAGCTCAGCCGACTGGGCCAGGCACCGGTCGGCGACGCGGCCGCCCCGTCCGCCGCCCCGTCCGCCCTTCCGCCCGCCGGTACGCCCACCCCCAGCGGCAGCTGACCCGGAGGCCCGATGTCGACCACGCGCCACCTCGTCAACCGGCAGCGCCGCCTGGCCGCGGCGCGCCCGCCCACCGTCCGGCCGCCCACCGCCCGGCCGGCCGCCCGCCGAAAGCCCGAGGCCGCACCCCGCCCGGGCAGGAGCCACATCGCGCCCTGGCCGCTGGTGCTCGCCGCGCTGACCGTGCTGCTCGCCGCGTTCTCCGTCCTCGCGTACGTCGAGGGCGGGCACGCGCGGAAGGACACCGCCGGGCACAACACCGCACTGGCCGACACCGCCCGTACCAGCGAGGTCAAGGGTGTCGTCGACGAGGCCGTGCAGGGGATCTTCTCGTACGACCACACCGACCCGGCCAGGACCGAGGCGGCTGCGGCGAGCCGGCTCACCGGCGCGGCCGTCGCGCAGTACCGGGCGCTGATGGGGCCGGTCCGCGAACAGGGGCCGCGGCAGAAGCTCGTGCTGACCACCACCGTCACCGACAGCGGCGTCGAGGTCGTCGACGGGGACCGCGCCCGCGTCCTGGTCTTCGCCGACCAGAGCAGCACCCGTACCGGCGCGGGCGGCGGCACCACCGTCGCCGCCGCGATGTTCGCGGTCGACGCGGTCCGCCAGGACGGTTCCTGGCGGATCGCCGCCCTCGACACCTTCCAGCGCGCCCCCGGCACCAGCACCGACCAGGGCAAGGAGTGAGAGCCGTGTTTCCTCGACAGACGAACCGGGCCGTGGGGCGCCTCGCGCTGCTCGCCGCCGTGGCCCTGCCGTCCGCCGCGTGCGGCTCCTCGGCGCAGCCGCCGCCGGAGGTGGACTGGGCGGGCGGAGTCTGCGCGCACCTGACGGAGAGCGGGACCGGACTCGCGGTGCCCACGGTCGACCAGAAGCAGCCGGTACGGGCCAAGGGCCAGATGGTCACCTTCCTCACCGCGCTCTCCGAGCGGCTCGGAGCGCTGCGGGCGGACATGCAGAAGGACGGGGCGCCACCGGTTGACGGCGGTGCGGCCGCCTTCGGCACGGCCCTGGCCCATCTGGACCGGGCCCGTACGTCGGTGGGCCAAGCGGTCGCCACGCTCTCCCGGGCCGAGGTCACCGACCAGAAGTCGCTGAAGTCGGCGCTGGACGCGGCGGGTTCGTCGCTGAAGGCGGTGAGCGCGTACAAGGGCCCCGCCGACGACCTGCGGGCGGATCCGAAGCTGCGGAAGGCCTTCGACGACAACCCGGACTGCGCCCAGGCCGTCACGGCGGCCGGGGGCGGGCAGGGGGCGCGCGATGGATCCTGAACCGGGCGGCGAAGACAGCAACGACCGCCACGACTGCAACGACCGCCACGACTGCGACGACCGCCAAGGCTGCCACGACCGTTACGACCGCCGCGATAGTCTGCGGGAGCTGACGTCGGGTCAGCGGCTGGCCGTCGTCGTCGCCGCGGCCGCCGTGGCCGTGGGCCTGCTCGTCCACACCGGCGCGACCTTCCTGCACCTGGCCCCGCGCAACGCGGCCACCGACGCCATCGGCGACACGGTCAACTCCTATATGGCGCCCGAGTTCACGCAGAGCTGGCAGCTCTTCGCGCCCGACATCACCCGGACCATGACGGCGGTCGGCGCCCGCGTCGAACTGCGCGATGCGGACGGCACGACCCGGACCGGCCCCTGGCGGGACCTGACCGCGCAGGACCTCGCGGAGCTGCGCGGCAACCCGCTGCCGAGCCGGATCCGCCAGCAACTCGCCAACGCCTGGACGCACATGCTCGCCTCGCACGACGCCGAACAGCGGCCGGTCGGCCCGGCAGGACTCGACAGCGAGCAGTACCTCAAGCGTCTTGCCCTGTCCCGGATGCCCGCCACACCACGGGGCGCGCGCATCGAACGGATCCAGTTCCGCTCGACCGACACCACGGTCCCGCCGCCGCCCTGGAAGGCGGGCGCCACCCGCACCGCGCCGGTGGTGCGCACGTATCCCTGGTGGCCGGTGGGCACCGACGACTTCGCTCAGGGGCGTACGTCATGAAGCCACAACCAGCCCGTGGGAGAGCCGAGTCGACGTCGATGCCCGGCGGGGCGCTCGGCGGGGCGCTCGACCGGGTGCTCGGACGGGTGCTCGGGCGGGCGTGCGACGCACGCGTGTGGGCTCACCAGACCGCGGCCGTACGGATCGGCATGGCCGGGGTGTGGCTTCTGCTCCTCGTCCACGAGTTCTGGCGGCGCGAGAGGATATGGGGGCCCGACGCCCCGTGGAGCTGGCGGCTGGCGGAGCACTCGCTCGACCGGAGCCACGCGTTCAGCGTGCTGCGCTGGTCCGGCGGCGCGCTGTGGTTCGAGATCTTCTACGTGCTCTCGGTGGCCGTCGCGGTGGCGCTCCTGGTCGGCTGGCGCACCCGCACGGCCTCACTGCTCTTCCTGATCAGCGTGCTGTCTCTGGACCACCGCAACGAGAACGTGCTCAACGCGGGCGACACCATCTTCCGCATCACCGCGGTCTACCTCGTCTTCACCCGGTGCGCCCAGGTGTGGTCGCTGGACGCGCGGCGGCGCGGGCGAGCACCGGAGGCGGGTGACCGCACCGGCGTCGCGCTGTGGTCGCTCTGCGGCCTCGTCCTCACCTGGGCGACGCTGCTCGCGCGGCTCACCGGCGGTTGGGCGCTGCTGCTGTGGGGCTGCTGGGCGGGCCAGGCGGTGTGGCGCGGGGTGCGCGGCCGTCCGGGCGTACGCCGCACCCTGGAGCTGATCGGCCATCTGCTGCACAACGGCGCGGTGGCGATGATGATGATCCAGCTGTGCCTGCTGTACGGGTCGGCCGGCTGGTACAAGATCCAGGGCGCGCCCTGGCAGGACGGCACCGCCGTGTACTGGTCGGCCGGCCTCGACTGGCTGGAACCGTACCCCGCGCTCTCGCACGCCCTCTCCTCGCACGCGCTGACCGTCCTGGCGCTGACGTACGGGACGGTGCTCGTCCAGGTCGCCTTCCCGTTCAGCCTGCTCGACCGGCGGGTCAAGAACGTCTTGCTGGCGCTGCTGTTCGCCGAGCACATCGGCATCGGGCTGCTGCTCGGGCTGCCGTACTTCTCGCTCTCGATGATCGTGGCCGACCTGGTGTTCCTGCCGACCGGGTTCCTGGTGGCGGCGGGGGAGCGCGTGGCCGGGCCGTGGCGGCGTCCGGCCGATGGCAGCGGACGACCGGCCCCCGACGCCCGGGGCGCGGAGGCCGGTCTGGCGGCCCGATCGACGGGCTCGGTGGGCTCGGCGGAAGGGGACGGGGTCACCCCTTCTTGGCGAGCGTCATGTTGATCGTGTTGCCCGGGCCCGAGGTGAAGGCGCTGAGGATGTCGTTGAACGCGCCGCAGCTCTTCAGGGGCGGCAAGGTGTACGTGCCCTTGAGCTTGCCGCCGCTGAGCGGGTCGAACCGGCCGTCCGAGGTGAGGTTGACGTCGGCCGGGGTGCCGCTCTTGCAGTCCGCGCCGCCGCCCAGCGGGATGCCGAAGACGGCTATCTCGGGGAGCTTCACGTACATGCTCGACTTGGTGGTCAGGTCACCGGCAGTGTTGAGCGTGCCGTTCGTCCGGCCCGCCTGCTGGAACTCGATCTTCGCGGTCGCGGGGAGGAAGCCGAGGATCGAGAACTTGCCCGAGGTCGGGTTCAGCGTCAGATCGGCGTTGTATGTGCCCGAGGCGAGGTCGAAGTCGGCCTCGATGCCCCCGGCCAACGCGGCGGTCCCGTTCGCCGCCTTGATGACCGAGCTTCCGGTGAGGCCGTAGCTCAGGTGGATGGGCGGGGTGGGGTTGGTGGGGTTGGTCGGGTTGGTTGGGCTGGTGGGGTTCGTTGGGTCGGTTGGGTTGGTCGGGTTCGTTGGGTTGGTTGGGTCCGTGGGGTTGGTGGGGTTCGTCGGGTTGGTTGGACTCGTGGGGTTCGTGGGGTTCGTGGGGTTCGTAGGGTCGGTCGGGTTCGTGGGGTTCGTAGGGTCGGTCGGGTTCGTCGGGTTGTCCACGACCTTGAAGCGGTGCAGGGTCTTGTCCGTCGAGGTCAGGGTGCACGCGGCGTCGAACGTGTCCTTGCCCGTGACGAGTTGAACCGGCTTGCCGTTGGCGTCCCGCGCGATCATGTCGTGCAGGGAGATGTTGTTGACGTCGATGCTGCCGTCACCGGTCTGGTCGAAGGTCAGCGAGGGCGCGTGGCCCGTGGCGACGACGCTGAAGTCGGCGGGCGGGCTGGGGATGTTGCCCTTGGCCACGTCGTTCTCGACCTTGATCCCGGAGAGCGGACCGGACGGGGTGTTGACCGTGATGTCGGCCGTCGCCTTGCCCTCCAGGGTCCTGGCGCCGACCAGGCCCAGGCCCTGCGCGGCCCGGGAGCTCACCAACGTGTTCGCGTCGATTTCGAAGGCCGGGGTCGCCTGGCCCTTCTGGATCTCGGACGGGATGTCGGCCGTGATGGTGATCTTGATCGGGTCGGCGTTGATCAGAGGGAAGACGCAGGAGTAGTCCTGCACCAGTTTCGCCGGTACCGCCGCTGCCGTGCCGGCGGCGGTGACCGACACCGTGGTGGCGACCACGCCGATGGCGGCGGTCACGGCCAGGGTGGACAGTGCCCCCTTGGTCCGCTTTCTCTGAATTCCCATGAGCTGCCTCTCGCGATGGTGAAGCGGGTGAAGCGACCGTGTTTCGGATCGGAAACTACTGAGCGGTAAGGTGAGGGTCAAGATAAAATCCGGTACGGCACACCCCGAGAATTGCGAATTGGCAGCGATTGATGAATCGGACGGTCTTTTTTCGTTGGCCCGTGCGTGTTCTCCGTATCGTAGGGACGTGATTCGGACGGGCTGGGGGCGGTCCTGAAATGGCCGTTGACCGGCCTCCCCGACTTCACTACTTTCCTTGGAGTATGGGAGTTCCTCAAAGCAGGACCAGGGTGAAATGCGTGCTCGGCGGTTCGGCGGCCCTCGCGCTGGCGGGCGGCACGCTCCTCTCGTACGGGGTGGGCAGCGCGGCCGCCGTCCAGGCCCGGCTGTCGCAGACGTACGAGACCACGACTCCCACCGGCCCCTCCCCGACGGGCTCCGCGACGGCCGGGCCGGGCCCGACGGGACCGTCCCCGACCGGGCCGTCCCCCACCGGCCCGAGCCCGACCGGCCCCGGCGGCACGCAAGGCCCCACCGGAACCGCCGGACCCGGCTCGTCCGCCCCGCCGCCAGGGACGACCGGCGACACCTCGGCCGGCGCTTCCGTCGGCGCCGACCTCGTCACCCACGTCAACGGCCTCGGCTCCGGCGGCGGCAGCCTCGCGGGTACCGGCGCCGCCGCGGGCCGGCTGCTCACCGGCGCCGGAGTACTCGGCGCGGCGGGCATCGCCGCCTTCCACTACGTGCCGCGCCGCATCCGGGGCGAGGACGACGACGGCACCCCATAAGACGACGGCACCCCATAAGACGACGGCACCGCATAAGGCGACAGGACCGCATGAGCCGTACGCGTACGGCCGAAGTCACCCGGTCCGGCCCGCCGCACGGCGGTGGCGCAGCACCAGCCACACCACGACACCGGCGACCACGACTCCCGCGAGGGCGACGACCGTCCAGTTCACCGTGGCGTAGCCGACCTCGGCACTCTCGACCAGGTCACCCGCCGTGTCGCTGGCCGTCACCTCGACGTTCCCCCAGTCCACGAGCGGCGGCCCGACCCACTTCTGGGTCACCTCGACGCGCTGGCCCGGCAGCAGTTCGGCGGGCAGCCGCCGCCCCGGGGGCTCGAAGGCGGTGTGGCCGAACACCCCCTTCGCCCGCAGGGTCACCTGCGGCGAGAGCATCACGTTGCCGCTGTTGACCAGCACGTACGAGATGCTCGCGGCGCGTCGCGCACCCGGCACGAGGGGCGCGGTGTAGCGGAACCGCACGTCGTCGATGCGGAGCCCCTGCACGCGGGCGCCGCTCACCTTGAGATAGACGCGGGCCCCGACGGCCTGCTGGACCGCGACCCCGTTGCCGTCGGCGCGGCCCAGATGCGTGTCGAGGGCGACGATCGCCCCCGGGTGGTCGCCCGGCTCGGCGTCCTTGGGCACGGTGAGCGTGAACGGAACGGTGACTTCGCCGCCGCCCGGAACGGTCACCTCCGTACGGTCCAGACGCGTCCAGGCCCCGATGTCCGTCATCCGCTCGGCCTTGTCGCGTACGGCGAAACCGCCGTCGCGCGGAGTGTTGTAGCCGTCCGTTCCGTACAACTGGAAGGTCGTCGTCCGGGCGTCGAGGTTCTTGACGGTCACCTTGTCGCGCACGGTCGCGCCCCGGTCGGCGGTCATCCGGAAGTACGCCCGGGTCGGCGTGTTCGACGCGCCCTGGTGCACCGGGAAGACCGACCAGCGGCCGTTGTCGGCGGCCTGCGCGGAGGGCGCCTGGAGCGTGGGCAGCGCGGTGAACGCCGCGAGCAGCCCGAGTACGGCGAGGAGCGGCGCCGACCGCCGCGAAGTGCTGCGCGTGCTCATACGGATTCCCCCTCGTGGGGCCGGAAGTTCGTGGGGTTGCCGGCTCGTGGGGCCGGAAGTTCGTGGGGTTGCCGGCTCGTGGGGCCGGAGGTTCGTGGGGCCGGGGCCTGCGGGCGGGGCGGCCCTGGGGACGGAAGCGGGCCGGTCGCTGGCTGCGACCGGCCCGGGGGAGCCGCGACTCACGTCAGAGTGAGTGTGAGCACGGCCTTGTAGTCGCCCGCGGCGGCCGTCGCGGGGATGGCGAGGGAGAGCGCGCCGTCGACGCTGAACTGACCGCCGGTGGCGGCCGCGTCGGGCGCCCCGGCCAGGGTGGCGCCGACGGTTCCGACGGGACCCTCGGTCCCTGCCACGCAGTTGCTCTTGGAGCCGGGAGCCGTCACGCATGCGGGCTTCCAGCTGAGCTTGTCCGCGGCGATCGCCCCGGCCGTACCGGTGAAGTCGGTGACCTTGCCGGTCAGTGACCAGCCGGTGGCGCCGTTGCGGCCGTCCTTGACGGTGACGGTCTGCAGATTGCCGCTGGAGACGCCGCCCACGCCCTGGTTCACGGCGGAGAGGGCCACGTTGTCACCGGGCTGGCTCATGGAGAGCGTGCCGGCCGCGGCCTTCACCTGGGTGCTCAGGTTCTGCTGCGCGGTGGAACCGGAGGGTGCGGTGGGGTTGGTGGGGTCGGTCGGGTTGGTGGGGTTCGTTGGATTGGTGGGGTTGGTCGGGTCCGTAGGGTTGGTGGGATTCGTTGGGTTGGTTGGGTCAGTCGGGTTCGTGGGGTTCGTGGGGTTGGTTGGGTTCGTAGGGTCCGTGGGGTTCTTCGGCACGACCTTGAAGCTCGCCAGGACCTTGTCCGTGGACTTCAGCGTGCACGGCGCGTCGAACGTGTCCTTGCCCGTGACCAGCTGGATCGGCTTGCCGTTGGCATCGCGCACGATCATGTCGTGCAGCCCGATCCCGTTCACCTCGATACGCGCGTCGCCCGCCGTATTGAAGGTGAGCGAGGGTGCGTTGCCCTTGGCGTTGACCGTGAAGTCGGCCGGCGGACTCGGGATGTTGGTCTTGTCGACCGTGTTCTCGACGCCGATTCCGGAGAGCGGGCCGTCCGGCGTGTATACGGTGACGTTCGCCGTCGCCTTGCCCTCCAGCGTCTTGCCGCCGACGAGGCCGAGGCCCTGCGCCGCCCGTGAACTGACCTTGGTGGCCGTGTTGACCGCGAATGCGGGGGACGGCGTTCCCGCTTCGATCTCGGTCGGTATCTCGGCCGTGACGATGGCCTCGATCGGATCATTGCCGATCAGCGGGAACACGCAGTCGTACTGCTGGACGAGTTTCGCCGGTGCGGCCTGCGCGGCCCCGGCACCCGCGAAGCCGAGAAGCCCCGCGACGACACCGCCCGCGGCGGTGAGGGCCAGGGCGGATCTCGTCCCGGACTTTCTTTGCCGATCTCCCATTGAGTACCTCTTGTGTGGTGTACGGACAGTGCGGAACTGGCGCGAACACTTGAGGTGAAGGGCGGAGAGTTCCGCGTTTCGGATGCGTAAACTACTTGCGAGTAGGGGGACGGTCAAGGCGCGGGATATGCAAGGGTGTCCAAGGTCGCGGTCATTCCTGTTTCTTGTCACCGTGGTGAGTGCGGTCGCACCCTTTTTTGTCTCCACCGCACACATAGTCACCTGCGTGACAAATTCCGGAACGGAGCCGGAAACGGAAACGGGAACGGGCCCGTGACGGGCCCGCAATGGACCCGCGGCAGAACCGCAGGGGAATAGTAAGGGAAAACAGGATTCCGGAAGCGGGGGCGGATTCGGCCACGTGCGGCTCGACCTCGCACGATGATCCCGTACCGCCTCCGGCGGCTCAGAAGCGATTGCAATATGACGGGCTGTCAGATATGACGGAACGTCAGGGAAGGTGAGGAGTCCATGGGAAAACCGGGACGACCGGGGACGGCGCGGTGGGGTGCGGCGGGGCGCGAGGCGCCCTGGCAGCCGCTCCCCCTGATGGGTAAGGTCGGCCACCGCGCGACCTCGCGACCCCGCACGCCCCCGCGTCCCCGCACGTCCCGGCAGTGGCACGAGTTCCGGCACCAGCGCACGTCCCCGTGCCGGCGCACCTTCCCGCATCAGCGCACGTCCCCGCATCAGCGCACGTCCCGGCAGTGGTACGAGCTCCACCGGCGGCCCGGCGTCGCCGGACGGTCCGCCCCCCGGCCGTCCGGCGGGCCCGCCGCCCCAGGGCTCCCGGAGCTCACCGCTGCCGTCACCCCCCTCGCAGCTCCATCGGTCTGATTCGGAGTGTTCATGACGCCCGTAGCGCCGAACCCTGAACTTGTCATCGGATTGAGCCCGTTAGGCCTGCCCGACCCGCGTCCGGTCGCCGCGGTCCGCCGGGCGGGCGGACTCGGAGTGCTGGATCTCGGGGCGGGCGACCGCCGTACGAGAGAGGCGCTCGCGCGTGTACGGCGCTGGACGGCGGACGCGTTCGCCGTCCGGGTCGGGCCGTCCTGTGCGCTGACCCCCGAGGAGGTCGCCGAGGAGTGCGGCGGAACCCTCCCGTCCGTGGTGCTGCTCGCCGCCGACGCCGACTGGAAGATCAGTCAACTGGCCGCCGAGTGCAGGGTGTTGGCGGAGGTCGCGGGCCTGGAGGAGGCGCGCCGGGCCGCGGCCGACGGCGCGTACGGGCTCGTGGCGCGCGGCAGCGAGTGCGGCGGCCGCGGCGGCGAGCTGAGCACCTTCGTCCTCCTCCAGGCGCTGCTCGCCGACCCGGCGTACGACCTGCCCGTGTGGGCCTGCGGGGGCATCGGCCCGCGTACGGCGGCGGCGGCCGTGGTCGGCGGCGCGGCCGGGGTCGTCCTCGACGCCCAGCTGGCCCTCCTCGCGGAGTCCGGGATCACCGACGAGGCGGCGGCCGCGCTGCGCGCGACGGACGGGTCCGGGACGAGCGTCGTCGACGGCGTCCGGGCGCTGCGCAACGCCCGTACGGGCCTTGAACTCCCCGTCGGCCAGGACGGCTTCCTCGCCGCCCGCTTCGCCGAGCGATGGGGGACCGTGGCCGGTGCCGTACGTGGCGTGCGCGAGGCCGTTCTGGCGGCCGTGGGTGATCCGGCCGTGGCGCGGACCCTGGCGGCGGGCTCCCCGATGGCGGAGGCGCTCGGCACCCGACTGCCGGTCGTGCAGGGGCCGATGACCCGGGTCAGCGACCGGGCGGGCTTCGCTGCGGCCGTGGCGCGCGAAGGGGCGCTGCCGATGCTGGCGCTCGCCCTCTCCGACGGCGAACAGAGCCGCGCCCTGCTCGAACGTACCCGCGACGAACTGGGCGAACGGCCCTGGGGTGTCGGCATCCTCGGCTTCACCGACAGCCGGATCAGGGCGGAGCAGCTGGCGGCCGTACGCGCGGTCCGGCCCACGCACGCGATCATCGCCGGCGGCCGCCCTTCCCAGGCGGCCGACCTTGAGGCGGTGGGCATCAAGACGTTCCTGCACGTGCCGTCGGCCACGCTGCTCCAGCAGTTCATTGACATGGGCATGCGTAGATTTGTCTTCGAAGGCGCCGAATGCGGCGGACATGTCGGACCGCGCAACAGCTTTCCGCTCTGGGAGGCGCAGCTGGCGGTCATCGAGGAGTACGTGGCCCACGCGCCCGGCACCGCGGGCGACTTCCAGGTGCTGCTCGCGGGCGGCATCCACGACGAGCGCTCCTCGGCCATGGCCGCCGCACTCACCGCCCCGCTCGCCGCACGCGGGGTCGCGGTCGGCGTCCTCATGGGCACCGCGTACCTCTTCACCGCCGAGGCGGTCGAGTGCGGCGCGATCCAGCCGGTCTTCCAGCGCCAGGTCATCGCCGCCGGGGCCACCGCGCTCCTGGAGAGCGCCCCCGGCCACGCCACCCGCTGCGTCGCCAGCCCGTACACCGCCGACTACGCGGCCGCCCGCGCGCGCCTGCACGCCGACGGCACCCCCGACCGCCAGGCCTGGGAGGAGCTGGAGCGGCTGAACATCGGGCGGCTGCGGATCGCCAGCAAGGGGGTGGAGCGGGAGGGTGCCGAACTGCGGCCCGTCTCCGAGCAACGCCAGCTCGACGCCGGGATGTTCATGGCCGGGGAGGTGGCCGTGCTGCGCTCGGCGGCCACGACCGTCGGCGCGCTGCACGACGCCGTGAGCCGGGGCGCCGCCGCCTTCGCCGAGCGGCGCGCGGCGGAGTTGGGCGAGGCGTGGGGCGCGGCCGAGGACGTCGTCGAGGAGCCCGCCGCGCAGCCGCTCGACATCGCTGTCGTGGGCATGGCCTGCATGTTCCCGCAGGCTCCCGATCTGGCGACGTACTGGGCGAACGTCGTCGGCGGTGTCGACGCGGTCACCGAAGTCCCCGCCGACCGCTGGGACCCGGAGATCTACCACGACGCCACGGGCGAGCGCGCCGGGACGACCGCGTCGCGGTGGGGAGGCTTTCTGCCGCCGGTCCCCTTCGACCCGTTCGCGTACGGCATCCCGCCCGCCTCGCTCGGCAGCATCGAACCCGTACAGCTGCTCGCCCTCGAAGCGGCCCGGCGGGCGCTGGAGGACGCCGGGTACGGCGACCGGCCCTTCGACCGCTCCCGTACGTCCGTGGTCTTCGGGGCGGAGTCCGGCAGCGACCTGTCCGGCGCGACCACCCTGCGCACGGTTCTGCCCGCCTACCTGGGGGAGATACCGCCCGCCGTCGAGGAGCAGTTGCCGAAGCTCACCGAGGACTCCTTCCCCGGCATGCTCGCCAACGTCATCGCGGGCCGGATCGCCAACCGCCTCGACCTCGGCGGCGCCAACTACACCGTCGACGCGGCGTGCGCCTCCTCGCTCGCCGCGCTCGACGTGGCCTGCAAGGAACTGGGCTCCGGCACCAGCGAAATGGTGCTCTGCGGCGGCGCCGACCTGCACAACGGCATCAACGACTACCTGCTGTTCTCGTCGGTGCGCGCCCTGTCCCCGACCGGCCGCTCCCGTACGTTCGACGCCTGTGCCGACGGCACCGTGCTCGGCGAGGGCGTGGCCTGCGTCGCGCTGAAGCGGCTGGCCGACGCCGAACGGGACGGCGACCGCGTGTACGCCGTGGTCAAGGGCATCGGCAGTGCCAGCGACGGCCGCTCCCTCGGGCTCACCGCGCCCCGGCCCGAGGGCCAGCGGGCCGCGCTGGAGCGGGCGTACCGGGCGGCCGGGGTGTCGCCCGCGCGGGTCGGCCTGGTCGAGGCGCACGGCACCGGGACCGTGGTCGGCGATCGCACCGAACTGGCCACCCTGACCGCCGTGTTCACCGAGGCGGGCGCGGCCCCCGGCGGATGTGCCCTCGGCTCGGTCAAGTCCCAGCTGGGCCACACCAAGTGCGCGGCGGGCCTGGCGGGCCTGATCAAGGCGGCGATGGCCCTGCACACCGGGATCACCCCGCCCACCCTCCACCTCCAGGAGCCGAACGCGGCCTGGTCCCCCGCGACCAGCCCCTTCGCCTTCCACGCCGAGGCCCGGCCGTGGGCGGCCCCGGCGGGCGAACGGCTCGCCGGGGTCAGCGCGTTCGGCTTCGGCGGCACCAACTTCCACGCGGTGCTCGCCGCGCACGACGCGGACGCGCCACCCGCCCAGGGCTACGAGGCGTGGCCGGCGGAGCTGTTCCTGTTCCGGGGCGCGGATACTGCGGCGGCCGCACGGGAGGCGGAGTGGCTGCTGGGCGAGCTGGGTGAGTCGGGTGTGTCGGGCGAGCCGGACGTGGTGGGTGCGGGCCTGCGGCTGCGGGATGCGGCGCTGGTGGCGGCCCGGCGCGCCGAGACCCGCCCGGGGCCGGTACGGATCGCGGTCGTCGCGGAGAGCGTGGGTGAGCTGCGCGGGTTGCTGCGGAAGGCGGCGGACGGGGAGCAGGAGCGGGGGGTGTATGTGACGGACGGGTGCGGGGTGGACGGGCCCGCGACGGGCGGGTTCGGGGCGGGCGGGTCCGCGACGGGCGGGTTCGGGGACAATCCCCTCGGGTTCGGGGCGGGCGGGTCCGCGACGGACAGGCCCGGGGACAATCCCCTCGGGTCCGGGGGCAATCCCCTCGGGCCCGGGGACAGTGCCCTCGGACCCGACCCCAAGGTCGCCTTCCTCTTCCCCGGTCAGGGCAGCCAGCGGCCCGGCATGCTCGCCGAGCTGCTCGTGGCGTTCCCCGAGGCCGCGCACCTGGCGCGGCAGGGCGGGGCGTACGCCTCCGCGCTCTATCCGCCGCAGTCCTTCGACCCGGGCGCCGCCGGCCGTCAGCAGGACGCGCTCAAGGACACGCGGATGGCTCAACCCGCCCTGGGGATAGTGGGCCTGACGACTCATCACATTCTGGAGTGGGCAGGCGTACGCCCCGACATGGCGGGCGGGCACTCCTACGGGGAGCTGGTGGCGTTGGCGGCCGCCGGAGCCCTGGCCCCGGACGCGCTGCTCGACCTGAGCGCCCGGCGGGCCGAGTCCATCCTGGACTCGCTCGGGGACGACCCCGGCACCATGGCGGCGGTCACGGCCGCCCCCGCCGACGTGGAACGTGTCCTCGCCGGGGCGGGGCTGGGCGGCCGGGTCGTCGCCGCCAACCGCAACGGCCCCCGGCAGACCATCGTCTCCGGTCCCACCGCCCTGGTGGACGAGGCGATGGATCACCTCCGGGGCGCGGGGCACACCGTACGGCGCATCCCGGTCGCCTGCGCCTTCCACAGCCCGCTGGTCGCGGGCGCGGGCGAACGGTTCGCCCCGGTCCTGGCCCGGCACACGGTCAGGGCGCCGGAGTTTCCGGTGTGGGCGAACCGGACGGCCGCCGCCTATCCGGCCCGGCCCGATGGCATACGCGCCGAACTGGCCGCGCAGATCGGGTCCCCGGTCCGCTTCGCGGAGCAGGTCGAGGCGATGTACGCGGCCGGGGCGCGGATCTTCGTCGAGGCGGGCCCGGGCACGGTGCTCACCGGCCTCGTCGGCCAGATCCTGGGCGACCGGCCGCATCTGGCGGTCGCCTGCGAGCCCCGCCCCGGCGCCGGGCTGCGCGGTCTGCTGGAGTCGCTGGCGCGGCTCGCGGTCGCGGGGGTGCCGGTCCTCGCCGGGCGGCTCCTCCAGGGCCGGGGCGCGGTGACGGCGCGGCCGGAGCCGCCCGGCTGGACCGTGGACGGCCAACTGGTCCGCACCCGCTCCGGCGACCTGCTGCCCGGAGCCCTGAAACCGGCCCGACGGGTCAGTCTGGAGACGAGCACGGTGACGCGCGACAGCGACTCCCGACATGACCGGCACGCCCAGCCCACCCAGCATGACCTCATCGCGGATTTCCTGCGTACGACGCGCGAGCTGGTCGCGGCCCAACGGGACGTCCTGCTCACGCACTTGGGGGCGACCGGCGCCGCCGTACCCCCGCCACCGGTCCCACCTCGTACGGACGTCGCCGCTCCGCAGGCCGTGCCCCCGGCCGTGGTCCAGGGGACGCCAGGTCCGGTCGTGGTCGACATCGAGCAGGCCGTGCTCACCGTCATCAGTGAACGCACCGGATACCCGGCCGACATGATCGAGCCCGATCTGGACCTCGAAGCCGACCTGAGCATCGACTCCATCAAGCGCACCGAGATCGTCGGCGAGCTGGCCCGCCACCTCGCGGGGACCCGCACGTTCGACGACGCGGAGATGGAAGGGCTCTCCCGGGCCCGGACGGTCGCCGCGATCACGGCGTGGATCACCGGGCACGAGAACCCGGCCGAGCCCACGCGCATGCCCGAGTCCGTGCCCGAGTCCGCGCCCGCGACTGCCGAGCCCGAGCCGATCCACGGCGTCGCCCCGCGCCGCTTCCTCCTTGAGGAGACACCTCTCGACCTGCCGCCCACCCCGCCGGACGCCGACCTGCACGGCAAGCGTTTCGCCCTGCTCGGAGGCGGTGCGACCGCCGAGGAGCTGGCGGCCCGGCTGGCGGACAGGGGTGCCGAGGTCGTCGCGTACGACAGCGACCGCCGGCTCGACCCGGCCGACGGCCCCCTCGACGGGGTCTTCCACCTGGGGGCCGTGGTCCCCGCAGCGGCGTCCGACGCCGGCGGAGCGCTGCTTCCCGGGGCGTTCGAGGTCTTCCGGGCCGCCCTGCGCCTCGCCCCCCGGTGGCTGATCTGCGGCAGGACCGCGCCCGGCGCCGGAGAGGACGCGGGGGCCGGGCTGCACGGGCTGTTCCGGACCATCGCGCGGGAGTACGACTCCATCGCCGCCCGCGTCGTCGACCTCGACCCGGCGGCCACGGCCGCGCGGCGGGCCGAGTTCCTGCTGGGCGAGCTGTACGCCGAGGACCGTGCCCCGGTCGTCGCGCGCACCGCCGCCGGGCGGTACGGGTACGCGCTGGTGGAGCGCGGCCTCGGCGGCCTGGCCCGGACCGGCGCGGGGCCCGCCGGGGACGGGGCCGCCGAGGCGGCGGCGCTCGGGCTCGACCGGGACTGCGTCGTCGTGCTCGCCGGAGGCGCGCGCGGGATCACCGCCGACTTCGCCCTGGCGCTCGCGGCGGCCTCCCGCTGCCGGATCGAACTCCTCGGCAGGACCCCGCTGCCCGCCGGTCCCGAGGATCCGGAGCTCGCGGGCGCCCCCGACGCGGCCGCGCTGCGGGCGCTGCTCGCCGCCCGGGGCGACCTGGCCCCCGCCGCGATCGAGCGCGAGGTCAGGAACGTCCTCTCGGGCCGCGAGGTCGCCCACACCCTCGGCCGGTTGGGGCAGTTGGGCAGCCCGGCCGCGTACCGCGTCGCCGACATGTGCGACGCCGGGGCCGTGGCCCAGGCCGTCAAGGAGATCCAGGCCGAGCACGGGCGCATCGACATGGTGGTGTACGCGGCGGGCGTGATCGAGGACCGGCTCATCGAGGAGAAGGACCCCGAGTCGTTCCGGCGGGTGTACGCGACGAAGGTGGACGGCGCCCGCGCGCTGCTCGACGCCGCTTCCCAGCTGGCCCACGGCCCCCGCACCGCCGTGCTGTTCGGCAGCGTCTCCGCCGTACTGGGCAACCGGGGGCAGAGCGACTACGCCGCCGCCAACGACGCGCTCGCGGGCCTCGGCGAGCGGTGGGCGCGGCGCACCGGGCGGCGGGCGCTGACCGTGCACTGGGGGCCGTGGGCACCGTCCGCGGTGCACGGCGGGATGGTCACCCCGCACCTCGCCCGCGAGTACGCCCGGCGCGGCGTGGCCCTCATCGACCGCGAGGAGGGGGCGCTCGCCCTGCTGCGCGAGCTGGCCTGGGGCGACGAGTCGGCCACGTCCGTCGTCTACACGGCATCGGGCTGGTGAGATGACCGACGACAGGCACACCGTGGGGGAGCCTCAAGTCCCCGTCGCCATCGTCGGCATGGCCGTCCTGCTGCCCGGCGCCAAGGATCTGGACGCGTACTGGCGCAACCTCGTCGACGGGGTGGACGCCGTACGGGAGGTGCCGGAGGACCGCTGGGACCCGGTCTACTACCGGCCCGGCGATCCGGGCGGCGCCGCCGACCGGATCTACTGCCGGCGCGGCGGCTTCGTGGACGGCCTCGCCGAGGTCGACGCCGCCCGCTTCGGCATCATGCCGAGATCGGTCGCGGGCACCGAGCCCGACCAGCTGATCGCGCTCTCGGTCGCGGCCCGGGCGATCGCGGACGCGGGCGGTGAGGAGCGGCTGCCCGAGCGCGGCCGGATCGGGGTGGTCCTCGGCCGGGGCGGATACCTCAACCCGGGCCTCGCCCGCCTCGACCAACGGGTGCGCACCGCCCATCAGTTGACGCGCACCCTGGGCGAGCTGCTGCCGCACCTCGCCCCGGACCAGCTCGACCGGGTACGGGCCGCCTTCACCGAGACGCTGGGGCCCGAGCACCCCGAGTCGGCCATCGGGCTCGTCCCCAACCTGGCGGCGTCCCGCATCGCCAACCGGCTCGATCTGCGGGGCCCGGCGTACACCGTGGACGCGGCCTGCGCCTCCTCGCTGATCGCGGTCGACCAGGCGGTGGGCGAACTGGCCTCGGGCCGCTGCGACCTGATGCTCGCGGGCGCGGTCCACCACTGCCACGACATCACGCTGTGGAGCGTCTTCGCCCAGTTGCGCGCCCTCTCGCCGAGCCAGCGCAGCCGCCCCTTCCACGCGGCGGCCGACGGCATCCTCATCGGCGAGGGCACCGGCGTCGTCGTCCTCAAGCGCCTCGCGGACGCCGAACGTGACGGCGACCGGGTGTACGCGGTGATCCGGGGCACCGGCGTCGCGGGCGACGGCCGCGCCGCCGGGCTGATGAACCCCGACCCGGGTGGCCAGACCCGAGCGGTCCGGCAGGCCTGGCGAGCGGCGGGCCTCGACCCGCGCGCCCCCGGCTCCCTCGGCCTCCTAGAGGCGCACGGCACCGGCACCCCGGCGGGCGACGCGGCCGAACTGGCCACGCTGGCCGAGGTGTTCGGGCCGGGAGAGGGCAGCGCGCCCGCGCCCGTCATCGGCTCGGTGAAGTCGATGATCGGTCACTGCATGCCCGCGGCGGGCGTCGCTGGACTGGTGAAGGCGGCTCTCGCCGTGCACCACGCGACGCTGCTGCCCACCCTGCACTGCGACGATCCGCACCCCGCCCTCGCCGGCACCCGGTTCCGCCCGACGGCCGTCGCCCGTCCGTGGGAGGGTCCGCTGCGCCGGGCCGCCGTCAACGCGTTCGGCTTCGGTGGGATCAACGCCCATGTGGTGCTTGAGCAGGCGCCGGGCGCCGTGGCCGCCCCGAGCCGAGCGGCCGTGCGCGAACCGGAACGGGTGCTCCGCCTGAGCGCCGACACGGCCGAGGGCCTGGCACGGCTCCTGGACGCGGACGACGCGACGGTACGGGAGCGGGGCGCGGCCTCCCCCCACGAGCCGGGCACGCCGGCCGCCGCCCGCCTCGGCATCGTCGATCCGACCGCGAAACGGCTGGCGGTCGCCCGTCGCGCGGTGGCCCAGGGCCGGCCCTGGCGCGGGCGCGGCGACGTGTGGTTCGCCCCGCGTCCGCTGCTCGGGACGGCGGGCGGAGGCAAGGTGGCGTTCGTCTTCCCCGGTCTGGAGGCCGAGTTCGCCCCCCGCGTGGACGAGGTGGCCGAACACTACGGGCTGCGGCTGCCGGGCCGTGCGTACACCGAGGCGACCGACGTCGCCCGGCACGGGCTCGGCGTGCTCCGCGTCGGCCGGGTCCTCGATCACGCCCTGCGCGCACTCGGCGTCCAGCCCGACGGGGTCGCCGGACACAGCGTCGGGGAGTGGACGGCGATGATCGCGGGCGGCATGTTCGCGGCCGGCAAGGCCGACGACTTCTTCGCCTCCTTCGATCCCGACTCACTGCGGGTGCCGGGCCTGGCGTTCGCGGCGATCGGAGCCCCGGCGGACCGGGTCGGCGAGGCCCTCACCGACTGGCCGGATCTCGTCCTCTCGCACGACAACTCGCCCAGCCAGTCGATGGTGTGCGGCCCGGAACAACCGGTCGAGGAGTTCGCGGCGAAGCTCCGGGCCGAGCGCGTGATCTGCCAGGTGCTCCCGTTCCGCTCCGGCTTCCACACACCGATGCTCGCCCCGTATCTGGGCCCCATGAGGCGGGGTGTGGACGCGGCGGAGATCCTCCCGCAGCGGGTCCCGGTCTGGTCCGGCACCACGGCGGGCCCGTTCCCGGCCGACCCCGACGAGGTGCGCGCCCTGTTCGTCCGCCACCTTCTGGAACCGGTACGGTTCCGGCCACTCGTCGACGCCATGTACGCGGCGGGCTTCCGCGCCTTCGTCCAGGTGGGCACGGGCCGTCTGACGTCGTTGATCGACGACACCCTCAAGGCCCGCGACCACCTGACGCTCTCCGCCAACTCGCCCCGGCGCGGCGGCCTCGCGCAGCTGCTGCGGGTGGAGACGGGCCTGTGGGCGGAGGGGTACGAGCTCTCGCCCACCCGGCCGGACGGGCCGCGCGCCTTCGCCGCGCCGGTCCCGCTCGACCTCGGGGCCGCGCTGGTGCCTCTTGATCCCCACCGCCTGGACGAGTTACGTGCCGAGCTGCGCCCCCGTAACGGATCGGCGCACCAAACACCCACCTCCGCAGGCCTGTTGAGCGACTCCCTCACCCGGCGCCACCCCGTCGCCGCGGAGCTCGACGCGCTGCTGCGGGAGACGGCGGACAGCGTCGCGGCCGTACTGGAGGCGGCGGACGCGCCCGACACGGCCGCCCCACCCCCGCCCGGCGAGCACGAACACCGCACGCGGCTGCGCGTCTCCACCGCCGCCATGCCCTACCTCCTCGACCACTGCTTCTTCCCGCAGCGGCCCGGCTGGCCCGAGCCCGCAGACCGGCATCCCGTCGTCCCCGCCACCACCGTCCTGCACCACCTGATGGCCGCCGCCGAGCGGGCCGCGCCCGGGCAGCGGGCCGTCGCCGTGGCGGACGTGCGGCTGGAGAAGTGGGTCAACGCCATCCCGGCCGTGGACGTGACGATCACGGCCCGGCCGCTGGGCGCCGGCCGGTGGGCCCTGGCGTTCGGGCCGTACGCCCGCGCGACCGTCCACCTCGCCCCCGGCTACCCGGCCACGCCGCCCACCCCGCCCCTGGACGCGGCCGACGAGCGCCCGCCCGGCATCGCGGCGGCCCAGCTGTACGAGGACCGGTGGATGTTCCACGGGCCCGCCTTCCAGGGCGTCAGCGCGCTGCGCGGGATCGGGCCCGGCCACGTCCGGGGCACGATCACCACGCCGTCCGCGCCGGGCGGGCTCCTCGACAACGTGGGCCAACTCCTCGGCTACTGGCTGATGTCCACCCACCCCACCCGGACCGTGATCTTCCCCGTCGCCCTGGAGCGGGCCCGCTTCCACGGGCCGCCCCCGCCCACCGGCACCCCCGTCGACTGCCACGCCGTCATCACCTCGCTCACCGAGGACACCCTCCTCGCCGACGTCCGGCTCACCCTGCCCGACGGAACGGTGTGGGCGGAGCTCTCCGGCTGGCGCGACCGCCGGTTCTCCGGGCTCGACGCGCGCAGGTCCGGCGGCTACCCGGAACACCTCGCCCTCGCCGAGGCACGGCCCGGCGGCTGGTGCCTGCTGCGGGACGTGTGGCCGGACCCCGCCTCCCGCGACCTGCTGATGCGCATGCAACTGGGCCGGGCCGAGCGGGAGGCGTACGAGACGAAGCCGCCGCGCGGGCGGCGGCAGTGGCTGCTCGGCCGGATCGCCGCCAAGGACGCGGTGCGGCGGTGGCTGTGGGAGCGGGGCGAGGGCGCGGTGTTCCCGGCCGAGATCGAGATCGTGAACGAGGAGTCGGGGCGGCCCCGCGCCGTGGGGATGCACGGCCGCTCGCTCCCGGCGCTCGACCTGTCCCTCGCCCACCGGGGCGATCTGGCCGTCGCTCTCGTACGCCCCGCGCGCCCCGGCCCGTACCCGAACGGCGTCGGGATCGACGTCGAAGAGATCGCGGACCGCACCCCCGAGACCCATCGCGTCGCCCTCGGCCACCGCGAACTCGCCCTTCTGGCCCGGCTCGTGGCCGGATCCGGTGAGTCCGAGGCCCTCTGGTTCACCCGGTTCTGGACGGCCAAGGAGGCCGCCGCCAAGGCGGAGGGCACCGGATTCGCGGGGCGGCCGCACGCCTTCGAGGTGACCGAGGCGGCCCCCGACTCCCTCGCCGTCACCGTTGGCGGCCGCCGCCACCACGTCCACTGCACGCTCGTCGACCCCACCCATGTCGTGGCCTGGACCACGTCTGCGACGACCCTCAAGGAGAACACCCAGTGACCACCAGCGAACGGCCGCCCGCCCCCGTCCCGCTCGCCCCGCCCGACGAGGAGCAGGTCCTGGCCGAGATCGCCGGGCTGATCGTGGAGGTGCTCGGGGAGTACGCCCCCGACCCCGCCGACATCCGCCCCGAGACCCTGTTCGGCGACGATCTGGAGCTGGAGAGCATCGACCTCGTCATGCTGTCCGGACACCTCCAGGAGCGGTACGGCGAACAGGTCAACTTCGCCGAGTTCGTGGCCTCTCTGGAGATCGACGAGGTCATCGCGCTCTCCGTGGGACGGCTCGTCGACCATGTCCTGCACAGCCTCGGCACGGCCCCGGAAGCGGGAGCCGCTCCATGGTCATGATCCGCGCGAACGGTCTCGGCCTGCACGTCCAGCGGCTGCGCCCGCCCCACCGGCAGCCCTACGCCACCGTGGTGTTCGTCCACGGCGCCTTCATCGACAGCCTCGCCAGCTACTACTTCACCCTCGGCCCCAAGTTCGCCGAGGCCGGGTTCGACGCCGTCATGTACGACCTGCGGGGACACGGCCGCAGCGAACGCCCGCCCAGCGGCTACGCCCTGGAGCACTTCACCGCCGATCTCGACGCACTCCTCGACGAACTGGGCATCGCCGACCCCGTCCACCTCGTCGGCAACTCCTTCGGCGGCACGGTCGCCCTCGACTTCGTCGTCCACCGGCCCGATCGCGTCGCCACCGTCACCGTGGTCGAGTCGGGGCCCGCCAGCCGGGCCTGGTCGCACACGATGACGTCCGCCCTGCGCCACGCCGGGGACATGGGGGACGACGAGGCGCTGGTGTGGTTCACCGAGCAGTACGGGACGCTCTCCTCGACCCGGACCGGCGACGCCCGCCACGACGCGCACATCCGCCGCCTCGGCCGGGCCGCCGCCCGGCTCGTACGCTCCACCACCATCGCCGAGGACATGCCCACCGGACGGGTGCTCACCGACGAACAGCTCGGCGGGGTGCGCTGCCCGGTGCTGCTGGTCAACGGGCAGGAGGGGCTGGTGGCGGCCGAGTCCGCCCGGCTGCGGTCGCTGCTGCCGCACTGCCGGGTCGCGGTGGTGCCGGGGCAGAAGCACTCGGTCCTGGTCGAGGCCTCCGACGCGGTCGGGCGGCTCGCCCTGGACTGGGTCCGCGAGCACGCCGGAGCCGCGCCCGAGCCCAGTGGACCGGGGCCGGTCCGGTGAGCCGCTTCCTGTTCGTGGTGCCGCCGCTGACCGGGCACATCAACCCGGCGGCCGCCGTCGCCGCCGAGCTGACCGCGCGCGGCCACGAGGTGGCGTGGGCGGGGCGGCCCGCGATCGTCGAACGGCTGGTGGGGGAGCGGCCCCGGGTGTACGGGTGCGCCGGGCCCGACCACCTCGCGGGACGGCCGCCGCAGCTGCGCGGAGTGGCGGCTCTGAAGTTCCTGTGGGCCGACTTCCTCGGCCCGCTCGCCGAGGCGATGGCGCCCGGGGCGGCGGCGGCG
The DNA here is from genome assembly GCF_040639555.1 of Streptomyces sp. NPDC023838. NCBI lineage: Bacteria > Bacillati > Actinomycetota > Actinomycetes > Kitasatosporales > Streptomycetaceae > Streptomyces > Streptomyces sp. NPDC023838. The sequence continues at coordinate 56,717 of NZ_JBFAAD010000022.1, read as the reverse complement.
ATCACCGACTTCCGGCCGGACGTGGTGGTGGCCGACCAGCAGACCGTGGCGGGCGCCCTGGTCGCGGAGCGGCTCGGCGTGCCCTTCGCGACCTCGTCGACCACCTCGGCCGAGCTCACCGACAGCATGGCCGGAATGCCGGGCGTGCACAGCTGGCTCAACGGGCTGCTCCGGGAGCTGAGACAGCGCATCGGAGACCCGGCCGCCACGCATGACCCGCGCTTCTCCCCGCTGCTCACCCTCGCCTTCACCACCCCCGAGCTGACCGGCCCGTACACCACTCCGGAGACGGACCTGCGCTTCGTCGGACCGGCGCTGGCCGCCCGGCGTTCCGCGTCCGGGGACTTCCCCTGGCAGTGGCTGGACCTGGCGCCGGGGACGGCGGCGGTCCTGATCACGCTGGGCACGGCCAACACCGACGCGGGCGGCCGCTTCCTCGCCGAGAGCGTCGCGGCGGTCCGCGCCCGCACCGGGCGGCTGCGGGCCGTGGTCTGCGACCCCGGCGGGCTGCTCGGGGAGGTGCCGCCCGGGCCCGACGTGCTGGTCAGGGCCGAGCTGCCACAAGTCGCCCTCCTGGAGCGGATGTCGGCGGTCGTCTGCCACGCGGGGCACAACACCGTCACCGAGGCGCTGTGGCACGGGGTGCCGCTGGTGGTCGCCCCGATCCGGGACGACCAGCCGGTCGTGGCGTCCCAAGTGGTCGGCGCCGGGGCCGGGGTGAGGGTGAAGTTCGCGCGGGCGGGGCGCGAGCAGATCGGCGCGGCACTGGACGCGGTGGTGACCGGGCCGGGCTACCGGGAGGCGGCCCGCCGAGTCCGGGACGCCTTCCGCGCCGCCGGCGGCGAGTCGGCCGCCGCCACGCACCTGGAAAAGCTCGCCGCCGCCGTCGCGGGACCACCCCGACAGAGCCCCCACAGCCCAACCGACCGAGCCCCCACAGAGAGGGACGCACATGCCCGACAGTGAACGGATCGCCCAGCTCCGCCTGTCGTACCAGGACGAACTGGCCCGTGGCACGGGCCGCTTCTTCCTGCCGGCACGCACCGACTGCCCCTGGTGCCTGGGCTCGGACCTGCGCCGCGCGTTCCGCACCACGGACCTCATCCAGGGCAAGCCGGGCGAGTTCGTCCTCGACCAGTGCCGGGGCTGCGGCCACATCTTCCAGAACCCGCGGCTGAGCCAGGAGGGCCTGGACTTCTACTACCGGGACTTCTACGACGGCCTCGGCGCGGAGACGACCGCCAAGATGTTCGAGGGCAACGGCAGCAAGAAGCGCTTCCGGCGCAGCGCCCGGGCCCTGCGCCGGGTCGCCCACCCCGGCCGGTGGCTGGACGTCGGCACCTCGCTGGGCCACTTCTGCGCCACGGCCAAGGAGGTGCTGCCGGATACCGCCTTCGACGGCCTCGACATGGGCGAGGGCGTCGAGCTCGCGGCGAAGGAGGGCCGGGTCCAGGAGGCGTACCGGGGGCTGTTCGTGGACCTCGCCGACGAGATGGCGGGCCGCTACGACGCCGTCAGCATGTTCCACTACCTGGAGCACACCCCCGACCCGCACCGCGAACTCGCCGCCGCCCACAAGGCGCTGGCGCCCGGCGGCCATCTGCTGATCGAGGTCCCCGACCCCGAGTCGCTGTCGGGGCGGCTGCTCGGCCGGCTCTGGCTGCCCTGGTTCCAGCCCCAGCACCTGAACATGGTCCCGATGGGCAACCTGTGCCGACGGCTGCGCGAGCTCGGCTTCACCATCGAGGTGGCCGAGCGGCGCGACGCCCACATTCCCGCCGACCTGGTGTGCGCCACCTGGTTCCTGTTCGACCGGCTGCTGCCGCGCGACGACGCGCCCTGGCTGGCGCGCCGCCCGGGCCGCGCCGCACGGGCCCTCCGGTCCGCGCTGGTGTGGACGTTCCTGCCGGTGCTGATCGCGGTGTACGGGCTCGACCAGCTGCTCAACCCGCTGGCGCGGCGGACCCGGTTCTCCAACGCGTACCGGGTGATCGCCCGCCGCGACGGGTGAGGACGCCGGTCACCCGCCCGACAGCACCTGTGCCAGGTCGTAGCGGACCGGTTCCTCCAGCTGGGTGTACGTACAGCTGTCGGGGGACCGGTCCGGGCGCCAGCGGCGGAACTGGGCGGTGTGCCGGAAGCGGTCGCCCTCCATGTGGTCGTAGGCCACCTCGCACACCCGCTCCGGCCGCAGCGCCACCCACGACAGGTCCTTCTTGCCGGTCCAGCGGCTCTGTGCGCCCGGCAGCCGGGCGCTCTCGTGGGCGGCCTCGTCCAGCCAGGCGGCCCAGGGGTGCCCGCCGCCCACCGGGTTCTCCATCAGGAGCGGCGCCAGCTCCTCGACGAGCTCGGCCCGCCGTTTCATCGGGAAGGCCGCGCAGACGCCGACGTGCTGAAGGCCGCCGGAGCCGTCGTACAGGCCGAGCAGCAGCGATCCGACGACCGGGCCGCTCTTGTGGAAGCGGTAGCCCGCCACCACCACGTCGGCCGTGCGCTCGTGCTTGATCTTGTACATCAGCCGGGCGTCCGGGCGGTAGCGCAGGTCGAGCGGCTTGGCCACCACCCCGTCGAGACCGGCGCCCTCGTACCGCTCGAACCACTCCTGAGCCTCTTCGACGTCCGTGGTGGCGGGGGCCAGGTGGACCGGCGCCGTGACCCCCTCCAGGGCTCCGGCCAGGGCCGCGCGGCGTTCGCTCAGCGGGGTCTCCAGCAGCGAGGCGTCGTCGAGCGCCAGCAGATCGAAGACGATGAAGCTGGCCGGGGTCTGCTCGGCCAGCATGTTCACCCGGGAGGCGGCCGGGTGGATGCGCTCGGTGAGCCGGTCGAAGTCGAGGCGGTCCCCGTGGACGATGACGATCTCGCCGTCCACCACGCAGCGCCGTGGCAGCCGCTCCTTGAGGGCCTGAGCGAGCTCGGGGAAGTAGCGGGTCAGCGGCTTGCCGTTGCGGCTGCCGATGACGATCTCGTCGCCGTCGCGGTGCACGATCGCACGGAAGCCGTCCCACTTCGCCTCGTACTGCATTCCGGGCGGAATCCTGGCGACCGACTTGGCGAGCATCGGCTTCATGGGCGGCATCACCGGCAGATCCATGCCATTGATTCTCGTCGGACTGTGCCGATATGCGCCATTTGCGGCTCACGCCTACCGTGGCCGCATGGGCACGAGCAAGGGCGAGGCCGTCGAGCTGGACGTGGCCGGACGGGCCGTCCGGCTCTCCAACCCGAACAAGGTGTACTTCCCGGAGCGCGGCTACACCAAGCTGGACGTGGCCACGTACTACCTGGCCGTCGCCGACGGGATCACCCGCGCCCTGCGCGACCGCCCGACCACTCTGGAGCGCTACCCCGACGGCGTCGACGGCGAGTCCTTCTTCCAGAAGCGGGCCCCCAAGAACCTGCCCGACTGGATCCCGACCGCCCGTATCTCCTTCCCCAGCGGCCGCCACGCCGACGAGATCTGCCCCACCGAGCCCGCCGCCGTCCTGTGGGCCGCCAACCTGGGGTGCCTCACCTTCCACCCCTGGCCGGTCCGGCGGGAGGCCACCGACCACCCCGACGAACTCCGCATCGACCTGGACCCCCAGCCCGGCACCGGCTTCGACGACGCGGTCCCGGTCGCCCACGAACTGCGCGCCCTGCTCGACGAGTCGGGCATCCGGGGCTGGCCCAAGACATCCGGCGGCCGGGGCATCCACGTCTTCGTCCCGATCGAGCCCCGCTGGACCTTCACCGAGGTGCGCCGCTGCGCCATCGCCATCGGGCGCGAGCTGGAGCGGCGCATGGCGGGGAAGGTCACCACCGCGTGGTGGAAGGAGGAGCGCGGCGAGCGGATCTTCGTCGACTACAACCAGACGGCCCGCGACCGCACCATCGCCTCCGCCTACTCGGTCCGCCCCAAGCCGCGCGCCACGGTCTCCGCGCCCCTGCGCTGGGACGAGCTCGACGACGTCCACCCCGAGGACTTCGACCTCAAGACCATGCCCACGCGGTACGCCGAGCTGGGCGACGTCCACGCGGACATGCAGGACCACGCCTTCGGCCTGGAGCCGCTCCTCGAACTGGCCGCCCGCGACGAGCACGACCACGAGCTGGGCGACATGCCGTACCCGCCGGACTACCCCAAGATGCCGGGGGAGCCGAAGCGGGTACAGCCGAGCCGCGCGAAGAAGGAGGCGCCCTAGGGCCTGTCCGACGGGGCGTCACGAAGCGGGCGGGCGGCGTTCGGTCGGGGGCAGCAGCAGTACCTCAAGGGCCTGGGCGCACGCGCGCGCCTGTGCCAGGAACCAGGCGCCGCGCTCGTCCGTCATCACCGCGGGCGCGGCCCGCAGCGAGAGGGCGAAGCGGGCGTGGCCGGTGCGGTCGAGGACCGGCACGGCGAGGGTGCGCGTCCCGTACGCGGCGCCGTACGCGCCCGTGGAGGCCGTCTCGCTGTCCTCGCGCGCGAAGCCTTTGGCCCGTACGTCCGCCAACTCCTCGTCCAGAGCCGTCGGTTCGTCCGGCCGGGGCCAGGCGAGCAGCACCCGGCCCGGCGCGGTCGAGCGCAGCGGCCGGCGCAGCCCCGCCATCGGGGGCACCGGGCCGCCCGCGACGATCACCGCGTACGGGCCGCTGCGCAGCGCGAGATCGGCGGCGGCGCCGGTCCGCGTGGCCAGGTCGGCCAGCTCCGGGGCGGCCAGGTGCAGCCCGCGCTGGTGGTACGAGAGGCGGCCGAGCTCGGTCATGGCGGGGCCGAGCCGGTAGCGCGCGGTCCGTACGTCCTGCTCCAGGAAGCCCGCCCCGACGAGCGTGCGGGCCAGCCGGTGCGCGGTGGAGACGGGTAACCCCAGGCGCCGGGAGAGATCGGACGCGCTGAGGTCGGGGCCGTTGTCGTGGAAGGAGTGCAGCACCTCCAGGGCGCGCTGCACGGCCTGCGCGCCGGTCGGGGTGCGCACCGTGGTGGCCTCGGTCATATCGGCTCCCTACGGGTCGTGATCGACGAAGGGCTCCACACTACGGCCGGGTGTTCTGGTAGCTCAGGGCAACGGCGAAGGCGGCCGGAACCGGTCCCGGCACGGGTCTCCGGTGGCGGATCCCCGCCCCGGACCGGGCTTTTCGGCGCCCCGGCAGCCGTAACCAGCCAAAGACCGCGCCGCGCGAGGAGACCGGTTGACGCAAGCGGCGGGGGGCGTTCAACGATCATTGACCGGACGTTGATCCGGCATGGCCAGCATGGATGTCATGTCGATCAACACCACCACCGCCGGGCAGGAACTCGCCTGGCAGGAGACCGCGTTGTGCGCCCAGGCGGGGCCCGAGTTCTTCTTCCCCGCGCCCGGGAGCTCGACGCGGGAGGCCAAGCAGCTCTGCGGCAGCTGTGAGGGGCGCCAGGCCTGCCTGGAGTACGCGCTCGCGAACGACGAGCGGTTCGGCGTCTGGGGCGGCCTCTCCGAGCAGGAGAGACTCCAGCTCCAGCGCAGCCGCGCGCTCCGACGCGGCCGGGGCTGACCGACCGAACCACGAACCCGGCTGCCTCAGGAACGGCCGGGTTCCGCCGGCGGACGCGCGTGCCCGTTTCGGGGGCGGGCCGCGCGTCCGCACTCCGGCACGTCCGGCCCCGGCGGGCCATGCTGGGCGGGCTGGACGCGGGGCAGGGGGCCCGGTGGGTTCGGAGAGTCCGGCGGGTGGCGGCCCAAGGGCCGTGGACGCGCCGTACGGTGAACGCCGGGCCCGCGGGGCCGTGCGCCCCGGGCCGGGCCCCGGCCGTCAGGCCATGCCCCGACCCGGGCTCCCGACCCGCCCCCGGAGCCGTCAGGCCTTGCCGCGGGCCACCATCCGGGCCTTGCGGGCGGCGAGCTTCTCGTCGAACTTGCTCGCCTCGGAGTCCAGCCCGCCCATGTACAGGCCGAGCTCCTCCTGGGCCTTGAGGCCCTCCGGGCCGAGCCCGTCGATCTCCAGGACCCGGAGGTAGCGCAGCACGGGCTGGAGCACGTCGTCGTGGTGGATGCGCAGGTTGTAGATCTCGCCGATCGCCATCTGCGCGGCGGCCCGCTCGAAGCCGGGCATGCCGTGGCCGGGCATCCGGAAGCCGACGACCACGTCGCGTACCGCCTGCATGGTCAGGTCGGGGGCGAGCTCGAAGGCCGCGCCGAGCAGGTTGCGGTAGAAGACCATGTGCAGGTTCTCGTCGGTCGCGATCCGCGCCAGCATGCGGTCGCAGACCGGGTCGCCCGACTGGTGGCCGGTGTTGCGGTGGGAGATGCGGGTGGCGAGCTCCTGGAAGGCCACGTACGCCACCGAGTGCAGCATCGAGTGGCGGTTGTCGGACTCGAAGCCCTCCGCCATGTGCGCCATACGGAACCGCTCCAGCTGGTCCGGGTCCACGGCGCGCGAGGCGAGCAGGTAGTCGCGCATCACGATGCCGTGACGGCCCTCCTCGGCGGTCCAGCGGTGCACCCAGGTGCCCCAGGCGCCGTCGCGCCCGAAGAGGCTCGCGATCTCGTGGTGGTAGCTCGGCAGGTTGTCCTCGGTGAGGAGGTTCACCACGAGCGCGATCTTGCCTATGTCCGTGACCTTGGACTGCTGCGGCTCCCACGCCTCGCCGTCCTCGAAGAGGCCGGGGAAGTTGCGCGCGTCCGACCACGGCACGTAGTCGTGCGGCATCCAGTCCTTGGCCACCTTCAGGTGGCGGTTGAGCTCCTTCTCGACGACCTCTTCCAACGCGTACAGCAGCCGGGCGTCGGTCCACACGTCCGAACTGCCGAGGTGGGGAGAGGTGATCGTCACGAGGGTGCTCCAGGGGGACGGGGAAGGGGGACGGGTACCTACGCCTACGTAGGTTACGAGACCGTAGGTTAAGCGCGCAGTAAGCCCCGAGCCAAGCCCCGTCCTCCTCCTGATCGACTACCCTCCGTTATTAGTCCAAGTCATAGCGGGTCACGAAGCGACAAGTCAGACATCCTCACCGGCTGTCCTGCCGCACCTCCTCGGCCGTGGTGTCGCGCAGCTCACCGTCGAGCAGCAGCCAGCGGGTGACCCCGATCGACTCCAGGAACGGCACGTCGTGGCTGGCCACGATCAGCGCCCCCTCGAACGCGGCCAGCGCGTCGGTCAGCCGCCGCACGCTCGCCATGTCCAGGTTGTTCGTCGGCTCGTCCAGCATCAGCAGCCGCGGCGCGGGCTCCGCGAGCAGCAGCGCCGCCAGCGAGGCGCGGAAGCGCTCGCCGCCCGAGAGGGTCCCGGCCGGGCGGTCGGCCCGGCTCCCCTTGAACAGGAAGCGGGCGAGCCGCGCCCGGATCGCGTTGCCGGTGGCGCCGGGCGCGTACAGCGCCACGTTCTCCACCACGCTCAGCTCGTCGTCGAGGACGTCGAGGCGCTGCGGCAGGAACCGCAGCGGCACGTGCGCCACCGCCTCGCCCTCCGCCGGTGCGAGCTGCCCGGCCAGCGCCCGCAGCAGGGTCGTCTTGCCGGCCCCATTGCGGCCGACGAGCGCGATCCGCTCCGGCCCGTGGATCTCCAGATTGCCCAACGCCCGCTCCGCGTAGGGGAGTCGGAGGTCACGCAGGGTCAGTACGGTCTGGCCCGGGTGGACCTTGGTGTGCGGGAGCTCGACGCGGATCTCGTCGTCGTCCCGCACCGCGTCGACGGCCTCGTTGAGCCGGTCCCGGGCCTGGGCGAGTCGCTCGGTGTGGAGGATGCGGTGCTTGCCCGCCGACACCTGCGCCTCGCTCCTGCGGCCATTGGCGACGATCTTCGGCACCCGCTTGTTCTCATAGCTCTTCTGGGCGAACCGCTGCCGCCGGGCCAACTTGACGTGAGCGTCGGCGAGTTCACGCTTCTGCCGCTGGACATCGGCCTCGGCGGTCCGCACCATCCGCTCGGCCGCCTCCTGCTCCACGGCCAGCGCTTCCTCGTACGCCGAGAAGTTGCCCCCGTACCAGGAGACCTCGCCGTCGCGCAGATCCGCGATCTGGTCGACCAGGTCGAGGAGTTCACGGTCGTGGCTGACCACGACCATCACGCCGGGCCAGGCCGTGACCGCGTCGTAGAGGCGCCGACGGGCGTGCAGATCCAGGTTGTTGGTCGGCTCGTCGAGCAGCAGGACATCGGGGCGGGCCAGCAGCAGCGCGGCCAGCCGCAGCAGCACCGACTCGCCGCCGGAGAGCTCCCCGATGGTCCGGTCGAGACCGACGGCGTCGAGGCCGAGCTGACCGAGCGCGGCCCGGGCCCGCTCCTCCACGTCCCAGTCGTCGCCGACCGCCGTGAAGTGCTCCTCGCGGGCGTCGCCCGCCTCGATGGCGTGCAGCGCGGCCCGCACCCGGTCGATGCCGAGGGCCTCGTCGACCCGCATGCCGGTGGCCAGGGTCAGGTTCTGCGGCAGATAGCCGATCTCGCCCGCCGTGGCGATCCGGCCGCCGGACGGGGTGAGTTCACCGGCGAGCAGGCGCAACAGCGTTGACTTTCCCGAGCCGTTGAGCCCGATCAGCCCGGTGCGTCCGGGCCCGACGGCCAGGTGGAATCCGTCGAACACCGAGGTGCCGTCGGGCCAGGCGAAGGAGAGGTCGGAGCAGCTGATGTGCGTCGAGGACGCGGAGTAAGTAGACATACGGGTCTCCCGGTTGCGGGGAAGGGCAGGGGCAACGGGAACTGAGACACCGGTGTCAGGGCAGCAGGAGAAAAGAGAAGAGGCCCTGGTCGTGGAGGACGGCTCGGAGGCAGGTCACACCGCGCGCGCGACACGGAAGGGAGTGCGCGAAACGGTGTCTCAGGTGCCTCAGACGAGCAACGTCCTACTCCTATCGACGACAACAGGGCCAGGACGAACCTACGACGCGGCGCCGGCCGCGTGCAAACGATTTACCGGTACGCGGTGACAGGTGCGGGGGCGAGCGCGATCAGCACGCGTCGCGCAGCAGCGCGGTGAGGTCCTCGTCGAGGTCGAGGTAGTGGTGCTCGTGGCCGGGGGGCACCATCAGCTGGGTGCGCTTGAGGAACCGGCGCAGCTCGGAGGTGCGGATGTGCACCATCGCAGTGCCCTCCGGCGCGTGGAACTCCACGACCGTACGGTCGAACCCGTACGGCCGGACCCGCACGTCGCCCATGCCCGCCGACGTGTCCACCCCCGCCTCAAGCAGTTCGCGCGCGAACGCCCAGCAGACCTCCACCCCTTCGAGGGTGGCGGGCGCGGGGAAGACCATCCGTACGGCGAACGGGTCCTCGCGATCGTAGGTCAGCGTCGCGGGGACGGTCTGCACCCGGGGGTCGGACGCGATCAGGCGGGCCTCGACGGCTTGCTCGATGACAGTGGACAACGCCCTGTTCCCCTAACCTCACGACCGGGTACTTCTCTTCCTGCTGCTCACGAAGACGGCAGAAAACACGGTTGCGTGCACAAGAACGCAGGGTGAGCTGTGTCACCTGATCGCTACGTGTGCGTCACTTACCGGTGCGTCACCGCTCGGTCTTACACGGTGCTTAACGGGCTCCGGATTGATGTCGATACGGTCGAATTTCGCCCTCTGGACGCCTCTCCCGGGGTCGGCTAGCTTCCAGCGCCATGAAGCCCATGGGGAAGACGAGACGCATGCTGTCGGTGGGGCTGGGCGGGGTGGCGCTGGCGGCCGCGCTGACCGCACCGGCCCAGGCGCACGGCCACGGCGACGGCGGGCCCGCGCCGAAGTGGCAGCTGACGCAGACTGGTACGGACGCCCGGTTCAGGGGGCTCGCGGCGGTCAGCCGGACCACCGCGTGGGTGGCCGGCACGAAGGGGACGGTGCTGCGGACCACCGACTCCGGGCACACCTGGCGCGATGTCTCGCCTCCGGGCGCGGGCGGGCTGGAGTTCCGGGACGTGGAGGCCTTCGACGGGCGGCGGGCCGTGGTGCTCGCCATCGGGGAGGGCGAGCAGTCCCGGGTCTACCGGACCGAGGACGGCGGAGCCACCTGGAAGGAGTCGTTCCGCAACTCCGACCCCAAGGCGTTCTACGACTGCCTCACCTTCTTCGACCACCGCCACGGCCTGGCGGTGAGCGACCCGGTCGACGGCAGGTACCGCATCCTGTCCACCGCCGACGGCGGCCGCTCCTGGAATGTGCTGCCGAACACCGGGATGCCCGACGCGCAACCCGGAGAGGCCTCCTTCGCGGCGAGCGGGCAGTGCCTGGTGAGCTCCGGGCCGCACGACGTGTGGCTGGCCACCGGCGGCGCCGCCACCGCGCGCGTCCTGCACTCCGCCGACCGCGGCCTGACCTGGACGGCCACCGCGTCGACGATCCCGGCCGGCGACCCGGCGCGCGGCGTCTTCGGGCTCGCCTTCCGCGACCGTACGCACGGGATCGCGGTCGGCGGCGACTACCGGGCCGGGCAGGTCTCGCCCCGGGCGTCCGAGGTCACCGCGAACGGCGGCCGCAGCTGGCTCCCGGCGGCGGCGCCGGTCGCGGCCTACCGCTCCGGCGTCGCCTGGCTGCCGCACAGCCGCACGGCCGCGCTCGCGGTGGGGCCGACCGGCACCGACGCGACTACCGACGGCGGCCGCACCTGGCGGACGGTCGACACCGGCTCGTACGACACCGTGGACTGCGCCCCCGACCTCGGCTGCTGGGCGGCGGGCGAGAAGGGCAGGGTGGCCCGGCTGGCCCGCTAGGGCCTGTCGTCAAATTCCCGTCGTCGCCCGAAGGGCGTCGCAGGACAGACGGGAATTTGACGACAGGCCCTAGGTCGCGGGCAACTCCTGCCGGAAGGGGGCAAGTTCGGGGACGACCTTGGTCGCGAAGAACTCGGTGATCCGGTACGCGCAGACGCCGTTGACGCTGAAGGGGTCGGTCGCCGTGATCTTCTCGATCTCTGCGCGGTCGTCCCCGACGGCCAGGATGACCCCGCCCTCGCGGGGCTCCTTGCGGCCGGAGGCGATGAACACCCCCGCTTCGTAGTGCCCGTTCAGCCAGACGACGTGCTCGGGGAGCAGCTCGTCGACGCGGTCGAGAGGAGCGGTGTAGGTCAGGTCGAGTATGAACATGATCGTCAGGCTACTCCGGCCCCCTCTAGGGTGAGGGCATGGTGACGCTCACAGGGATCCCCGAGGGCTGGCCCGCCGACGAGGCCGGGGCGCTGGCCGTGCAGGACGAACTGCGGGGCCGGGTCGTGCTCGACGAGCCCGGCCCGCCGCCCGGCACCGGCCTGGTCACGGGCGTGGACGTCGCGTACGACGACGAGCGGGACGTCGTGGCGGCGGCCGCCGTGGTCCTGGACGCGGCCACCCTGGAGGTCGTCGAGGAGTCCACCGCCGTCGGCCGGGTCGCCTTCCCGTATGTGCCCGGGCTGCTCGCCTTCCGGGAGATCCCCACGGTCCTGGCGGCTCTCGGCGCGCTGAGCGCGGACCCGGGCCTGGTGGTCTGCGACGGGTACGGGCTCGCCCACCCGCGCCGCTTCGGCCTCGCCTCCCACCTCGGCGTCCTCACCGGGCTCCCGGTGATCGGCGTCGCCAAGAACCCGTTCACCTTCGCGTACGACCAGCCGGGCACCCGGCGCGGCGAGGCCTCGGCGCTGGTGGCCGGGCAGGACGAGGAGGTCGGCCGGGCGTTGCGCACCCAGGACGCCGTCAAGCCGGTGTTCGTCTCTGTGGGCCACCGGGTGAGCCTGGACAACGCCTGCGCCCACGTCCTGCGTCTGACCCCGCGCTACCGCCTCCCGGAGTCGACCCGTAGGGCGGACGCGCTGTGCCGGGAGGCCCTGCGTACGGTGCTGCATCGTGCCCCGTAAGGGGGGCGGGGAAGGGCGCGACCAGCCGCATACGGCCCGCAGGCGGACGATCGCGCCCCCAAGCGCTGCGCTCAGCGCGCGTCCGCCACCCGAAAACGGATGCCCGCCTTCTGGATCCGGTCCAGAAGGGCATCGCCCATCGCCGTGACGGTCGTCAACTGCCCAGCCACCTGAGGCAGTTCGTCGAACGCCAGGCTCAGCGCACCCTCCGCGAGGATCTTGGCCGTCTCGTCATACCCGGGGTCACCGCCGGACACCTCGGTGAACACCCGCCGCCCACCGCCTTCTCCGACGAACCGCAGGGAGAACCAGCTGCGGTCGCGGCGCTCCTGGTCGGGGCCGGTGCCCGGCTCGTAACGGTTGATCAGCCAGCGCCGCGCGGCGGGCACTTGGGCCACGCCGAGCGCCGCCCCCGCCCCCGCCACCGCGCCCAGCGCCAGTGGCAGCCGTCGTGCGGCCGCGAAGTGGCGGTAGCGGAAGTCGGGCCCGTAGCGGGCGATGGCCGAGGCCGAGCGGGCCACCACCAGCGGGTCGAGGACCGGCAGGGGCAGCGCCCAGGCCCCGGTCTCGCGGCTGAAGTGCGGTGTGCCCAGCGGGGCACGGGCCCGGCGCCCGACGAGCCGGGGCTCGTGCAGCCGCCGCTCCCGGGCCGCCCGCAGCTGCTGCGGGCCGCGCCCCATCACGGTGAGCGCCGAGGCCAGGGTGCCGCCGGAGAACATCGCGTTGGAGCGTACGAAGCCGTCCACGCGCAGCGGTACGCCCTCGGGGAGCTGCTGGACCGTGTAGTACACACCCAGGTCGCACGGCACCGAGTCGAACCCGCAGGCGTGCACCAGGCGCGCGCCGGTCTCCCGGGCCCGCGCGTCGTGGCGTACGTACATCGTGTCCACGAACTCCGGCTCGCCGGTCAGATCGAGGTAGTCGGTCCCCGCCTCGGCGCACGCCGCGACCAGACCCTCGCCGTACCAGACGTACGGGCCGACCGTGGTAGCCACCACTCGCGCCGACTCGGCGAGCGCGCGGAGCGACTCGGCGTCGGCCGAGTCCGCGGTGATCAGGGGGAGCGAGGCGCACGCCGGGTCGATCGCGGCCAGCTTCTCGCGCAGCCGCTCCAGTTTGGCGGCCGACCGACCGGCCAGCGCCCAGCGGCACCCCTCGGGCGCGTGCGCGGCCAGATACTCCGCCGTGAGGGTGCCCACGAAGCCCGTCGCCCCGAACAGCACGATGTCGTACGGCCTCGCCGCCCGCTCCGTCCGCTGCTCCGCCGACCGCTCTGCCCGTTGCGACCGTTCCGACCGTTCCAAGGGGATTTCCTCCGCATCTGCCCGCCCCGGCCGCGCTCCCGCGCCGTTGTCGGTGGCCGAGGCTAGCGTGAGAAGTCGCGCCGTGGGCGATCAAGGAGGACGGAAGGGGAGCACCGCCGAAGGCCGCGCCGGCGAAATGGGAGAAGGTGCGGGCGTTTGCCCTGGGCCCTGCCGTGGGCTGAGGCGGCTCGGCCGGGCCGGTGGAACACTGGTCGTACCGCTCGGTAAAAACCAAGCGCTTGCTCGCGCAAGGGGCTTGTGCGAAGTGGAACGTGTTCTTAGCATCACTGATGTTACATCAGTTGTGTCACAGTGCTGGGGGCTCGATGACAGGTTCAGGGAACGGCCCGCTCACCGGGGTGCGCGTGGTCGAGCTGGCGGGGATCGGGCCCGGCCCGTTCGCCGCGATGCTCCTGGCCGACCTCGGCGCCGACGTGGTCAGGATCGACCGTCCCGGCGGCCCGGGCCTGGCCGTCGACCCCGCGTACGACCTGACCAACCGCAACAAGCGCTCCGTACTGATCGACCTGAAGGCGGAGGACGGCCCCCCGCGCGTCCTCGACCTGGTCGAACGGGCCGACATCCTCGTTGAGGGCTACCGGCCCGGCGTCGCCGAGCGCCTCGGCGTCGGGCCCGGGGAGTGTCTGGCCCGCAACCCGAAGCTGGTCTACGGGCGGATGACCGGCTGGGGCCAGGACGGCCCGCTCGCCGCCCGCGCCGGACACGACATCGCGTACATCGCGGTCACCGGAACCCTCGGCATGATCGGCAGGCCGGACGAGGGCCCGACCGTCCCCGCCAACCTCGTGGGCGACTACGCGGGCGGCTCGCTCTACCTCGTCGTCGGTGTCCTCGCCGCCCTCCAGCACGCCCGGACGACGGGGGAGGGGCAGGTGGTGGACGCCGCGATCGTGGACGGCGCCGCCCACCTCACCACCATGATCCACGGCATGCTGGCGGCCGGCGGCTGGCAGGACCGGCGCGGCGCCAACCTGCTCGACGGCGGCTGCCCGTTCTACGGCACCTACCAGACCTCCGACGGTGAGTACATGGCCGTCGGCTCCCTCGAGCAGCGGTTCTACGACGAGTTCATCCGCCTGATGGGACTCGACGCGGTCGCCCCGGCCCGTAAGGACATGGCCCGCTGGGACGAGCTGCGCACCGCCATCACCGAGCGGTTCCGCACCCGTACGCGCGAGGAGTGGACGGCCGTGTTCGAGGGGTCGGACGCGTGCGTGGCGCCCGTGCTGTCGCTGCGCGAGGCACCCGCCCACCCCCATCTGGCCGCCCGCGCCACCTTCGTCGAGCACGGCGGCCTCACCCAGCCGGCGCCCGCGCCCCGCTTCTCGGCCACCCCCGGCTCCGTCCGCCGCCCGCCCGCCCTGCCCGGCGCCGACACGGCCGAGGTCGCCCGCGACTGGGGCGTACCGGAGCTGGCCGCGGCCCAGAACGCCGCAGCTGGGAACACCGCGGCCGGGAACACCGCGGCCGGGAACACCACCGCCGAGAACACCGCAGCCGCGAACGCCGTCGCCGAGCACGCCGAGCCCACAGAGGAGAACCACCGTTGAAGCGGCAGATCTTCACCGCCGAGCACGACGCATTCCGCGAGACCGTGCGCACGTTCCTCGCCAAGGAGGTGCTGCCGCACTACGAGCAGTGGGAGAAGGACGGCATCGTCTCGCGCGAGGCGTGGCTCGCCGCCGGGCGCCAGGGGCTGCTCGGGCTCGCCGTCGACGAGGAGCACGGGGGCGGCGGCAACGCCGACTTCCGCTACAGCGCGGTGCTCGCCGAGGAGTTCACCCGGGCCGGCGCCGCGGGCCTCGCGCTCGGGCTGCACAACGACATCATCGGGCCGTATCTGACCGGGCTCGCCACCGAGGAGCAGAAGCGGCGCTGGCTGCCGGGCTTCTGCGACGGCTCCCTGATCACGGCGATCGCCATGACCGAGCCCGGCGCCGGATCCGACCTCCAGGGCATCGCCACGCACGCCGAGGACAAGGGCGACCACTGGCTGCTCAACGGCTCCAAGACGTTCATCTCCAACGGCATCCTCGCGGACCTGGTGATCGTCGTCGCGAGGACCACGCCCGAGGGCGGCGCCCACGGGCTCTCGCTGCTCGTCGTCGAGCGCGGCATGGACGGCTTCGAGCGCGGCCGCAACCTCGACAAGATCGGCCAGAAGTCCCAGGACACGGCCGAGCTGTTCTTCCACGACGTACGCGTTCCCAAGGAGAATCTGCTCGGTGAGCTCAACGGCGCCTTCATCCATCTGATGACGAACCTGGCGCAGGAGCGGATGGCCATCGCCGTCGCCGGGATCGCCGCCGCCGAACACCTGCTGGAGATCACCACGCAGTACGTGAAGGAGCGCGAGGCGTTCGGGCGGCCGCTGGCCACCAAGCAGCACATCCGCTTCGAGATCGCCGAGCTGGCCACCGAGTGCGCCGTCACCCGCGCGTTCCTCGACCGCTGCATCGTGGATCACTCGAACGGGGAGCTCGACGCCGTACACGCCTCGATGGCCAAGTGGTGGGCCACCGAGCTCCAGAAGCGCGCCGCCGACCGCTGTCTGCAACTGCACGGCGGCTACGGCTATATGAGCGAGTACCGCGTCGCCAGGGCTTTCACGGACGGACGCATCCAGACCATCTACGGCGGGACCACCGAGATCATGAAGGAGATCATCGGTCGTTCCCTGCTCGGCTAACCCTCCTTGAAAGGCTTTTCAGTGAGCACCGAAGCGTATGTGTACGACGCGATCCGCACCCCGCGCGGCCGGGGCAAGGCCAATGGCTCCCTGCACGGCACCAAGCCGATCGACCTCGTCGTCGGACTGATCCACGAGATCCGCGGCCGCTTCCCGGACCTCGACCCGGCGGCGATCGACGACATCGTCCTCGGCGTGGTGGGCCCGGTCGGCGACCAGGGCTCCGACATCGCCCGGATCGCGGCGATCGCCGCCGGGCTGCCGGACACGGTCGCCGGAGTCCAGGAGAACCGCTTCTGTGCCTCGGGCCTGGAAGCCGTCAACCTGGCGGCCGCCAAGGTCCGTTCGGGCTGGGAGGACCTGGTGCTCGCGGGCGGCGTCGAGTCGATGTCGCGGGTGCCGATGGCCTCGGACGGCGGCGCCTGGTTCGCCGACCCGATGACCAACTTCGACACCAACTTCGCCCCGCAGGGCATCGGCGCCGACCTCATCGCCACGGTCGAGGGGTTCTCGCGGCGTGACGTCGACGAGTACGCGGCGCTCTCGCAGGAGCGGGCCGCCGAGGCGTGGAAGGACGGCCGCTTCGCCCGGTCCGTCGTCCCCGTCAAGGACCGCAACGGCCTGGTCGTCCTCGACCACGACGAGCACATGCGCCCGGGCACCACGGCCGACTCGCTCGCGTCCCTGAAGCCGTCCTTCGCGGCCATCGGGGACATGGGCGGCTTCGACGCCGTGGCCCTCCAGAAGTACCACTGGGTGGAGAAGATCGACCACGTCCACCACGCGGGCAACTCCTCCGGCATCGTCGACGGCGCCGCCCTGGTCGCCATCGGCTCGCGCGAGGTCGGCGAGCGCTACGGCCTCACCCCGCGCGCCCGCATCGTCTCGGCGGCCGTCTCCGGCTCCGAGCCGACCATCATGCTCACCGGCCCCGCCCCCGCCACCCGCAAGGCGCTCGCCAAGGCCGGGCTCACCATCGACGACATCGACCTCGTCGAGATCAACGAGGCGTTCGCCGGAGTGGTGCTGCGCTTCGCCCGGGACATGGGCCTCTCGCTCGACAAGATCAACGTCAATGGCGGCGCCATCGCGATGGGCCACCCGCTGGGCGCCACCGGCGCGATGATCCTCGGCACGCTCATCGACGAGCTGGAGCGCCGCGACCAGCGCTACGGCCTGGCCACGCTCTGCGTGGGCGGCGGCATGGGCATCGCCACCGTCGTCGAGCGTCTCTGACCGTCCTCTTCCCGGCCAACCCCGTTATGGAGCACCAGTAATGGCAGTTATTTCGACGAGTACCACCATCCGCTGGGAACAGGACGAGACCGGCGTCGTCACCCTCGTCCTCGACGACCCCAACCAGTCCGCCAACACGATGAACCAGGCCTTCAAGGACTCCATCGCGGCCATCGCCGACCGCGCCGAGGCCGAGAGGGACTCCATCCGGGGCATCGTCTACACCTCCGCCAAGAAGACGTTCTTCGCGGGCGGCGACCTCAAGGAAATGATCCAGGTCGGCCCGGAGAACGCCCAGCAGGCCTTCGACACCGGCACCGCCATCAAGAACTCGCTGCGCCGCATCGAGACCCTGGGCAAGCCGGTCGTCGCCGCCATCAACGGCGCGGCTCTCGGCGGCGGTTACGAGATCGCCCTCGCCAGCCACCACCGCATCGCGCTCGACGCCCCCGGCTCCAAGATCGGCCTGCCCGAGGTCACCCTGGGCCTGCTCCCGGCGGGCGGCGGCGTGACCCGTACCGTACGGCTGATGGGCATCGCCGACGCGCTGCTCAAGGTGCTGCTCCAGGGCACCCAGTACTCCCCGCGGCGGGCCCTGGAGAACGGCCTGGTGCACGAGGTCGCGGCGACGCCCGAGGAGATGCTCGCCAAGGCGCGCGCCTTCATCGACGCGAACCCCGAGTCCCAGCAGCCCTGGGACGTGCCCGGCTACCGGATCCCGGGCGGCACCCCGTCGAACCCCAAGTTCGCCGCCAACCTGCCCGCCTTCCCGGCCAACCTCAAGAAGCAGCTGAACGGCGCCCCCTACCCGGCCCCGCGCAACATCCTCGCGGCCGCCGTCGAGGGCTCCCAGGTCGACTTCGAGACCGCCCTGACCATCGAGGCGCGCTACTTCACCGAGCTGGTCACCGGCCAGACCGCGAAGAACATGATCCAGGCGTTCTTCTTCGACCTCCAGGCCGTCAACTCCGGCGCCAACCGCCCCAAGGGCATCGAGCCGCGCCCGGTCCGCAAGGTCGCCGTCCTCGGCGCCGGGATGATGGGCGCGGGCATCGCGTACTCGTGCGCCCGCGCCGGCATCGACGTCGTCCTCAAGGACGTCTCGCTGGAGGCCGCGCTGAAGGGCAAGGCGTACTCGGAGAAGCTGCTCGCCAAGGCGCTCTCGCGGGGCCGCACCACCGAGGCCGAGCGCGACGAGCTGCTCGCCCGGATCACCCCGACCGCCACCCCGCAGGACCTGGCGGGCTGCGACGCGGTCATCGAGGCCGTCTTCGAGAACACCGAGCTCAAGCACAAGGTGTTCCAGGAGATCCAGGACATCGTCGAGCCGGACGCGCTGCTCTGCTCCAACACCTCGACTCTGCCGATCACGGGCCTGGCCGAGGGCGTGACGCGCCAGGCCGACTTCATCGGGCTGCACTTCTTCTCGCCCGTCGACAAGATGCCGCTCGTCGAGATCATCAAGGGCGAGCGCACCGGCGAGGAGGCGCTGGCCCGCGCCTTCGACCTGGTCCGCCAGATCAGGAAGACCCCGATCGTGGTGAACGACTCGCGCGGCTTCTTCACCTCGCGGGTCATCGGCCAGTTCATCAACGAGGGCGTCGCGATGCTCGGCGAGGGCGTCGAGCCCGCCTCCATCGAGCAGGCGGCGGGCCAGGCGGGCTACCCCGCCAAGGTGCTCTCGCTGATGGACGAGCTGACCCTGACCCTGCCCCGCAAGATCCGCGACGAGACGCGGCGGGCTGTCGAGGAGGCCGGCGGCGTCTGGCCCGGCCACCCGGCGGACGCGGTCATCGACCGCATGGTCGACGAGTTCGGCCGCACCGGCCGCAGCGGCGGCGCGGGCTTCTACGAGTACGACGGCGACGGCAAGCGCGTCCGGCTGTGGCCGGGGCTGCGCGAGCACTTCGGCAAGCCGGGCGCGGACGTTCCCTTCGAGGACATGAAGGAGCGGATGCTCTTCGCGGAGTCGCTCGACACCGTCCGCCTCTTCGAGGAGGGCGTGCTCACCTCGGTCGCCGACGCCAACATCGGCTCCATCATGGGCATCGGCTTCCCGGCGTGGACCGGGGGTGTGATCCAGTACATCAACGGTTACGAGGGCGCCGAGGGGCGCGTGGGCCCGGCCGGGTTCGTGGCCCGCGCCCGCGAGCTGGCCGAGCGCTACGGCGACCGGTTCCTGCCGCCCGCGCTCCTGGTGGAGAAGGCGGAGAAGGGCGAGAAGTTCGCCGACGCGTAAGGGGCACCGACGCGTAAGGGGCACCGACGCATAAGGGGCGCCGACGCGTAACGGGCGCCGACGCGTAAGGGTCGCCGACGCGTAAGGGGCGGGGGCCGGGGATGACATCCCCGGCCCCCGTCACTCCGCCTCCGCGCGGAAGGCCGCCCTCAGCTCCTCCTTGAGCGAGCGCTGGAACGCCGTGACCAGCGCCTGCACCACCATGGGCTGCATATGGGCCGACAGCGACCGCATCGCCGCCACATGGTCGGGGTCCGACTCCCGCTCCCGGTAGGGGTTCCACACCTCGTCCCGGAACAGCCGCGTCAGCTCGTGCGCGGCCGAGCGGGTGTGTTCCAGCAGCACCGTCCGCGCCGCCAGGATCGTCTCGTGCGCGATCGGCACGTCCAGGAGCTGCACCCCGAGCGCGAGCAGGCCCGGATCGACCAGGAACGCGTCCGCCTTCCCCTCGGTCCGCTCAAGGACGCTCATGGCGGCCAGCCGGTCGAGGTCGGTGTCGGACAGGGCCCGCCCGGCCCGCCGCTCCAGCTCCGCCCGGGTCGCCTCCTCGGCCGCGTCCGGGGCCCAGGAGGCGACCACGGCGCGGTGGATGGCCAGGTCGTGGGCGCTGAGGTCGGCGGGGAGCTGCTCCAGATACCGCTCGATCGCGGCCAGCGTCATCCCGTGGTGCTGCAACTCCTCGATCAGCGCGAGCCGGGACAGGTGCGCCGGGCCGTAGTGGCCGACGCGGCGCGGCCCGATCGCGGGGGGCGGCAGCAGGCCGCGCGTGCTGTAGAAACGGATGGTGCGCACGGTGACCCCGGCCCGCGCGGCCAGTTCGTCGACCGTCAGGGTCGGCCCCTCGGTCTCCGTCTCCTGGGTTTGCGTCTCCTCGGTCTCCGTCGCCATGGCGGTGCCTCGTTTCCCCGGGTGCGCGGACTGCGATGCAACAGTATTGCTGTCTCACCACTGTTGTCACCCACTCCTGCCGCCGCCCACCCGGGGAACGGGCCCGCCCCGCAGGCTCAGCCGCCCGCGACCAGCGGGTAGTGGTCGGAGAGGTTGGTGTACGTGTAGCTCTTGCCCCAGCTGCTCACCGTCCAGGGCACGGACTGCTCCTTGACCACGTTGTTGTTCCAGCCGGACGGGCGCGCGTGCCCCTGGTAGTGCAGCACGTAGTCGAGGTCCTCGCGCGGCTCGCCGGGGTAGCGGTAGGCGGCGATCGAGTTGTCGACGGTGTCGAACGAGTACGTGTGGCCGGTGCGCGAGTCCGCCGCGGCCAGGCCGCCGTCCGTGAGCATCGAGGCGTACTCGGAGCTGTGCGAGTCGACGTTGAGATCACCGGCGAGCATGACCTCCTCGTTCGCCGGGATGTTCTTGGCGTCGAGGAACGACTTGATCTGCTTGAGCTGGAGCGACCGGTCCTTGGCGGCCTCGCCCGCCCCGCACCCGGAGTCGGTGGACTGCAGGTGTGTGCCGACGACGTGGACCTTGGCGCCGTTGACGTTCAGCACGACGTACGCGATGCCCTTGTTGGACCACCAGTCGGCGCCGCACGCGTCCTTGAAGATCACCTGCTCCTTGCGCAGGATCGGCCACTTGCTGAGCACGGTGACGCCGCCGTCCTCGGGCGTGGTCGAGGAGTACGAGCCGCCCGTCGCGTCCCAGCCGTCCTTGCTCCGCCCGACGACCGGCGTCTGGTACGGGTACTGGGCGGCGGCGTTCCGCTTCAGGGCGTCCGACGTGGAGTTGTCGAACGACTCCTGGAGGACGACGACGTCGTTGCCCTGGAAGAAGGACGCGGCGGGTATCGCCTGCGCCCGGTGCTCCTGGCCCCAGTTCGGGTAGAGGCTGGTGCTCATCATGAACGTGTTGTACGTGAGCACCTTCAGCCGGGGCGCGTCCGCGGCGGTGGCGGCCGAGGCCGAGGCCGAGGGGGTGGCGGCGGCCAGCGTGGCGGCGGCGAGCGCGGCGGCGAGGGCCGCGCCGGGGACACGGCGAAGCGCGAAGTGCGGCACTGGAACTCCCGTGGGTGGAGTGGGGGGTTGGACTGGCGCGCACATCAAATCAGCCGCGGTTACTTCGGGGTAACCGCTCGGTGGCGGATTTCTTGCCGGGGTCGTAACGAGGGGGCGATCTTGGTGGTGAGGTGGCAGATGCCAGATGACAGATGACAGATGACAGATGACAGACGTCAGATGACAGAGGTCGGGTAGCAGAGGTCAGGTAGCAAACTTCAGGTAACAAACTTCAGGTAACAGAGGGGAGAATGTGTCATCTGTTATCTGATATCCCTGGATACATGATCGAAAGTCGTACGCCGTCCGCCCCCACCCCGCCCCCGCCCGGCGGTGTCCTGTGGAGCCTCACCGGCGACGTGCGGACGCTGCTCACCCTGCCCGCCGCCCTCACCCTCCAGGTCGCCCACCCGGCCGTCGGCGCCGGGGTCGACGAGCACTCCGTATTCCGGACCGACCCCTGGGGGCGCGGCGAGCGCTCCCTGCGCTCCCTGCAGCTGTGGGTGTACGGCGGTGAGGCGGCCGTCGAGGAGGGGCGGCGGCTGCGCCGGCTGCACCGGACCATCCAGGGCACCGACACCCGGGGTCGTCCCTACCATGCGCTGACCCCGGCCAACTACGCCTGGGTGCACGCCACCGGCTACCCCGTCTTCGCCCACTCCCAGAAGTATCTGAACCGCCCCCTCACCGAGGCCCAGGAGCGGCAGATGTACGCGGAGTGGCTCCAGGTGGGACGCATACTGGGCATCCACGACCGGGACATGCCGCAGACCATCGAGGAGTTCTGGCCGTACTACCGCAAAATGCTGGGCGACGAGATCACCTCGAACGTGGTCGTCGAGGAGCTGATCTCCGTCGACGCGAAGGTCCCCGCCCCCGACCGGGGCCCCCTTCCCGTCCGGCTGCTGCTCCGGCTCTTCTGGCCGGTGCTCCTGCCTCCGATCGCCCGCTTCCGGCGGTTCGTGACCGTCGGGTTCCTGCCGCCGGACGCGCGCGAGGCGCTGGGCCTGGAGTGGACCGACGCGCAGGAGCGGAAGCTGCGCCGGTTCGGCCGCGTGGTGCGGGCCGTCGTGCCCGTACTGCCGGAGCGGCTGCGCTACCTCCCGCTCGCCCGGGAGGCGCGAGCCCGGTTCAGGCGCTGACCGCAGCGGTTCCCCCCGCCCTCTTCGAGGCCCGGCGGGCGGGCGCGGGCTCCACGGCCGCGCCCGCCCGCCTGCCGACCGCGTCAGCGGTGCCCGTGGATCTCGTTCGTCGCCGCGATCTTCTTCCAGGACTTCGGCTGTGCCACCGCCGAACCGGCCGAACCCGCCACCAGCTTCGCCTTCTTCGCGGCCGGGGCGGCCGGCTTCGAGGGCTGGTACAGCCAGGTGTCGAAGAGCCCGGCGAGCGGCTTGCCGGAGATCTTCTCGGCGTACTGCAGGAAGTCGCCCACCTTGGCGTTGCCGTACTGGTGAGCCGTCGGCCAGCCCTTCAGGATCGCGAAGAAGCTGGTGTCGCCGACCGCGTTGCGCAGCGCCTGGATGGCGAGCGCGCCCCGGTCGTAGACGGCCAGGTCGAACTGGTTGTCCGGGCCCGGGTCACCCGGCTTCACCTGCCAGAACGGGTCGTCGGCCGGGTGCTGCGCGTACACGTAGTCCGCGAGCTCCTGGGTGGTGCCCTCGCCCTCCTTCTCCGACCAGAGCCACTGGGCGTAGCGGGCGAAGCCCTCGTTGTTCCAGATGTCCTTCCAGCCGTTCACCGAGACGCTGTCGCCGTACCACTGGTGGGCCAGCTCGTGGACGACCACCGAGGCGTTGGCGCCGTTCGCGAACTGCTTGGGGCTGTAGTACGGCCGTGTCTGGGTCTCCAGGGCGAAGCCGGTCGTCACGTTCGGCACATAGCCGCCGACCGAGTTGAACGGGTACGGACCGAAGACGTCGCTCAGCCACTCGGCGACCTCCTTGGTGCGCTCGACGCTGGCGCGCGCGGCGCCGTCGTTGTCGCCGAGGTCCTTGCTGTACGCGTTGACGACCGGCAGCCCGCCGGCCGTCGTGTCGGTGGTGATGTCGAACTTGCCGATCGCCAGCGTCGTCAGATAGGTGGCCTGCGGCTTGTTGGAGCGCCAGTTGTACCGCGTCCACCCGCGCGTCGAACTCTGCGACTGGAGCGTGCCGTTGCTGATCGCCTGGGTGCCGTCCGGCACCAGCACCGACACGTCGTACGTGGCCTTGTCCAGCGGGTGGTCGTTGGACGGGAACCACCACACGGCCGAGTCGGGCTCCTGCGCCGCCACACCGCCGTCCGGGGTGCGGTGCCAGGCCGTGTACCCGTCGACGCTCAGCTCGGACGGCTTGCCCGCGTACTTCACCACCACCGAGACCGACTTGCCCTTGGCCAGCGGCGCGGCGGGGGTGATCTCCAGCTCCTGGGTGCCGGACTTGACGTACTGCGCCTTGGTGCCGTTGACCCTGATCTCGCTCACCGCGAGCCCGAAGTCGAGGTTGAAGCGGGAGAGGTTCTGCGTGGTGGTGGCGAGGATCGTCGCCGTGCCCTCCAGGAGGTCGGTGGCGGGCTGGTACTTCAGTCTCAGGTCGTAGTGGGAAACGTCGTAACCGCCGTTGCCGCTGCTCGGGTAGTAGGGGTCGCCGATACCCGGGGTGCCCGGTGTGAAGTCCGTCGCGGATGCCGGGATCGCCAGCAGCAGGGACGCGGCGAGCACGCTCGGGGCGAGGATTTTGCGGTGCACGAGTGCTCCAAGTCGTCGGGGTGAACGATCTCTTCGGACCCTATTCAGCGCCTGCCCGGCAGGTCATGTCCATGGCCCCTGCTGTCACACGATCGCCATTGCGCCGACATGTTGACCTGCTCACCCCAGACCGCTTTCGGACCGTGCCTGCCCTCTTTTGCACGGGAGTTGACGGGAGTACCGTCCGCCCATGCCGATTCCCGCACGGTCCAGCCGCACGAGGTTCAGATCGCTCCGGTCGCCCGGGTGGGCGCGCCTGCTCGTGGTGGCGGCCGCAGCCGCCCTGACGGCCCTGTTCCTCTCCCCGACGGGCGCCCAGGCGGCCCGCGCCAGGGAGAGCACGCCCGTCTACTCGTACGAGAACGCGATACGCGAATCGGTCTGGGTCGACACCCGGCTCGACGCGGACGGCGACGGCCGGAGCGACCGGGTCGCCGTCGACATAGTCCGCCCCCGCGAGCCCGCGAGCCAGGGCCGCAAGGTTCCGGTCATCATGGACGCCTCGCCGTACTACGCCTGCTGTGGGCGCGGCAACGAGAGCCAGCTCAAGACATACGACGCGCAGGGCCACGTCGTCCAGATGCCGCTCTTCTACGACAACTACTTCGTGCCGCGCGGCTACGCCTTCGTCGGCGTCGACCTGGCCGGAACCAATCGTTCGGACGGCTGTGTCGACGTCGGCGGTCCCTCCGACATCCAGTCCGCCAAGGCGGTGGTCGACTGGCTCAACGGCCGGGCCCGCGCCTACACCACACGGACCGGGAACCAGCGGGCGGGCGCGGGCTGGACCAACGGCCGCACCGGCATGATCGGCAAGAGCTGGGACGGCACGATAGCCAACGGCGTGGCCGCCACCGGCGTCGACGGCCTCAAGACGATCGTCCCGATCAGCTCCATATCCTCCTGGTACGACTACTACTTCGCCAAGGGCGCCCCGCTCTACGACTCCGGGCCCGACTGGCTCTCCGGCTACGTGGAAAGCCCCGAGGCGCGGGCCCACTGCGGCGCCGTCCAGCAGAAGCTGGTCGACGGCGCGCCGCGCACCGGCGACTGGACGCCGCTGTGGAGCGCGCGCGACTACGTGGCCGACGCGGGCAACGTGAAGGCGAGCGTCTTCGTGGTGCACGGCATGCAGGACCTGAACGTACGCACCAAGAACTTCGGCCAGTGGTGGGACGCGCTGGCGGCGAACGGCGTCGAGCGCAAGATCTGGCTCTCCCAGACCGGGCACGTCGACCCCTTCGACTACCGCCGCGCCGACTGGGTCCCCACCCTCCACAAGTGGTTCGACCACTACCTCCTCGGCTACGACAACGGCATCGAGCGCGAGCCGATGGCCGACGTCGAGCGCCACCCCGACCAGTGGTCCACCGACCGCACCTGGCCCCCGGCCGGCACCCGTGACGCCGTGCTGCGCCCGGTCCCCGGCTCCGCGCCCGGCGTCGGCGGCCTCTCCCTGACCCCGGCGCCGGCCGGCGCGACCGAGACGTTCACCGACGACCCCCAGCTGGACGAGGCGGGCTGGTCAGCCGCCGTGGACCGGTCCACCCCGGAGAAGGCCGGGTTCGTGACCCAGCCGCTCGGCTCCGACCTGCGGCTGTCCGGCTCCTCCAGGGTGACCGTCACCGCGACCCCGACCACCACCAGCGCGCACCTCTCGGCGGTCCTGGTCGACCTGGGTCCCGACACGATCCGCAACTACGGCGGCGACGGCGAGGGCATCCTCACCGGCACGGACCGCACCTGCTGGGGCGCGAGCACGGCCGGGGACAGCGCCTGCTTCAAGGTGACGAGCGCCGACAAGAAGGCCGTCGACTACACCGTGTTCAGCCGTGGCTGGGCCGACCTCGGCAACTACGCGGGCGGCACCGGGCAGCCCCTCACTCCGGGCAAGCCGTACACGATCACCCTCGACCTGCACGCCACCGACCACGTCGTCCCGGCCGGACACCGCCTCGCGCTGATCGTCGCGGGCACCGACAAGGACCTCATCGACCCGCCCGCGAGCCGCCCCACGCTCACCCTCGACCTCGCCCGCACCTCGGCGAAGCTGCCGCTCCTCGGCGGTACGGGGGCGTTCCGGCGGGCCACGTCCGGCGCCCCGCACACCGTCGCGCCCCGGGTCCCGCACCCGGCGGGCGTCCAGGCCCCGCACCTGCTCCGCCCGGTCCCGGAGGCGCGGTGAGGGGCCGCACGCTCCTCCTCGGCGTCACGGGGGCCGCGCTGGCCGTGCCCCTGGTGACGGTCCCGGCGCGGGCGACCGCGAGCCCACCCCGTACCGGCTTCGAGGTGAGCGCCGGGGCGCGCTGGACCGGTGAGAGCGAGGAGCAGGACTTCCTCGCGGCCCTCGCCCAGGGCAGCACCCGAGCCTCCGTCCTGCGCATCGGCACCACCACCCGGGGCCGCCCGCTCCAGCTGGTCCGCGTCGGCAGCGGGCACACCGCGAACCGGGTCCTGCTGGTGTGCAGCCAGCACGGCGACGAGCCGGCGGGCCGCGAGGCCTGTCTGGTCACCGTCCGCGACCTGGCCTTCGCCAAGGACCGGGCGACCCGGCAGCTCCTGGCGCACACCACCTTCTATGTGGTGCCGACCGCCAACCCGGACGGCCGGGCCGCCGACACTCGCGTCAACGCCGACGGCGTCGACATCAACCGCGACCACATCGCCCTCAAGACACCGGAGGCGCGGGCCGTCGCCGCCGTCCTGCGCGACGAACAGCCCGATGTCGTCTACGACCTGCACGAGTACGGCGCCACGCCCCAGTACTACGACAAGGACCTGTTCGACCTGTGGCCGCGCAACCTCAACACCGCCCCGGCGGTGCACGAGGAAGCCCGGACGCTGTCGCGCGCGTACGTACGGGAGGCCGCCCGCGAAGACGGCTTCTCCACCGGCACCTACGGCATCTGGACCGACCCGGTCACCGGCGACCCGGTCAAACAGGTCGCGGGCGACGGGCAGGAGCGGATCCTGCGCAACACGGCGGGCCTCAAACACGCCGTGGGCCTGCTCATCGAGAGCCGCGTCGATGCGGCGAGCGACGCGGAGAAGGCCGACCCGGCGCTCAACAACCGCCGCCGGGTGCTCTCCCAGCTGAGCGGGCTGCGCGGGCTGCTGAGCTTCACGGCGGAGCGCAGGGCCGGCATCGAGGCGGCGACCACGGCCGCCCGGCAGGCCGGCTACCGCGACCGGGGGCCGGTCTACGTCGGGGGCGCGGACAACGAGCCCGCGACCCCCGCGCAGACCCTGACCGACCTCCCCTGCGGCTACCGCCTCACGCCCGCCCAGTACGCCGAGTTCAAGGACCGCCTCGCCCTGCACGGCATCCGGGCGAGGCGGTCCGGCGACGGCGCGTTCGTCCCGCTGCGCCAGCCGCTGCGGGCCCTCGTGCCCCTGCTGCTCGACGCCCGTGCGCAGTACGGACTGACGGCGGCCGAACCCGTACGGCGCTGCTGAGGCGGGTTCTCAAAGGAGGGGAGTGCGGGAGGCGGTCAGCGCGGCCGCCTCCCGCGCGCACCCCCAGGCGACGGTGACCCCTGCGCCGCCGTGCCCGTAGTTGTGCACCAACAGGCCGCCGGACGCGGTGGTTTCGGCCTCGATCCGCACCCCCGCGTCCCGCACCGGCCGCAGCCCCACCCGGTGGCCGAGCACCCGCGCCCCGGCGATCTCGGGACGCACCCGGGCGCACCGCGCCACGATCTCCTCGGCCACGCGCGGGTCCGGGGCGAGGTCCCAGTCGTCGTCCTGCGCGGTACCGCCGAGCAACAGCCCGTAGGGCTGGGGAAAGAAGTAGGTCGTGGCGCTGGAGGAGTGGTCGACGGAGGTGTACCACTCGGTCACCCCGGGGTTCTCGACGACCACCAGCTGGCCGCGCACGGGCCGCACCCCGGGGTCCGGGACGAGCGTGCGGGCGCCCAGCCCCGTGCAGTTGACCACCACCGGCGCGTCCGGGATCGCGTCGAGCGCGCGCCTCTCCACCGTCCCGCCCGCCGCCTCCAGGCGCCGGCGCAGCCAGTCCAGGTGCACCGGCATGTCGATCAGCGGTATTCGGGCGTGCACCCCCCGCGCCGACTGGCGCAGCCCGTCCACCTCGGCCGCCCACGGCCCGAGTTCGGCCAGCCGCACGCCCTCCTGGAGCCCCTCGACGAGCCGGACCCCGGTGGTGTGCGGCTCGGCGGCCAGCTCCTCGTACACCCTCAGGGAGGACAGCGCCCAGTCGCCGACGCGCCCGGCGGGCTCGATGCGGTACGGCCACCACAGCGCCCCGGCCACCGCCGACGTCGTCTCCCCTGCCGGATCCCTGCTCCACACCCGTACGCGCTGCCCCGACTCCGCCAGGACAACCGCCGTCGTCAGTCCGATGACTCCGCCACCCAGTACGATCATCTGCTCGCTCATGGCGGGACGGTAGCGGAATGGGTGACGGCGTGCTCGGTTCCGCCGCAGATGGGAATACTCAGGACATGTCCGCCGCGTACGCGACCTTCGGACTCGCCCCCGCGATGCGGGCGGGCGATGTCACGGGGGCCGGTTCTCCCCAGCTGCACCGCGACTTCATGGACTTCGTCGTCGACGGCCGGCCGCTGCTGCTCCAACTCGCCGACCTGGATGCCGTCTCCCCGCTCGCGGCGGACGTGCCGCCCGCCATCCTCGGAGCCCAGGTGCGCAGCCTGCTCCTGGAGACCGAACCGCCGCTGTCCGACGGGCGGTACGTCGTCTACGCCTGCCCGGAGTGCGAGGACCTCGCGTGCGGCGCGGTCACTGCCGTCATCGAGCGCTGCGGCGACGACATCATCTGGCGCGACTTCGCCTGGCAGACCGGGCCCGTGCCCGACCTGCCGCTCAACGGCTACCACGGGATAGGGCCGTTCCGCTTCCGCGCCGAGGAGTACAGAGCCGCCCTGGAGCGGCTGCTCAGCGACGAGCCGGCCCGCCGCCGGGTCCTGCTGATCGGGGCCCGCGCCGCCGTCCTCGGCAAGCTCGCGGCGGCCCTGCGCTCGATCGGCATCGGCGCGGACATCGCGCATGACGTGAGCGACGCGATCCCGGAGGAGCTCGTCACGTATGGGGCGGTCGCCTTCGGCCGGGCGGTCCCGGAGGCCGAACGGGCGGCGGTGCGGGCCGCGTTCGCGCGCGCCCACGCGCACCCCGTGTACGTGACGGGCCTGGCCCCCGTCACCCCGCTCCTGGTGGCCCAGCTGGAACAGGCCCTGGACCGCACACCGCCGGGCCAGCGCCGGCTCACCTACCTCTCCGCGTCGCCGGACGAGGCGCGGCTCGCGGTCGGCGCGACCTGCCGGGTCCGGCTGACTGCGTACCGCCTGGACCGGCTGCGCCGCGTCCACACCCAGGAAGTCCTGGACGCGGTCCTCGACCCCGGCCCGCACCGCATCCCGCTGGACGAGCGCGCCCTGCGCGGAGAAGCCTTCCTGGTGGCCCGCACCACGGGCGGAGTGATCACGGCGGCGGTCGTGCGCTGAAACGGTCCGCTGGACAGGACAGGACAGGGCAGGGCAGGGCAGGGCAGGGCAGGGCAGGGCAGGACGTGCCCGGGGCCGGGCCGAAGATCGTCGGACGGCCGTCGGCCGCTGTCGGCGCACCCCAGTAGGATTCATGTCCTCATGACTGCCACTCTCGTCGCCAAGGACCTCGCCGCCGGCCACGGCGACCGCACGCTCTTCGCCGGGCTCGACCTCGTCGTCGCCCCCGGCGACGTCATCGGCCTCGTCGGGGCGAACGGGGCGGGGAAGTCCTCCCTGCTCCGGCTGCTCGCCGGACTCGACACGCCGGAGGACGGCGAGCTGCGGCTCTCCCCGCCGGGCGCCACCGTCGGGCACCTGCCGCAGGAGCCCGACCGGCGCCCCGGCGAGACCGTGCGCGCCTTCCTCGCCCGCCGCACCGGCGTGGCCGCCGCCCAGGAGGCCATGGACGCGGCCACCCAGGCCCTGGTCGACGGAGCCCCCGGCAGCGACGACGCGTACGCGGAGAGTCTGGAGCGCTGGCTCGACCTCGGCGGCGCCGACCTGGACGAGCGCGCCGAGGAGGTCGCGGCCACCCTCGGCCTCACCGTCGGCCTCGACCAGCCGATGACGGCCCTCTCCGGCGGCCAGGCCGCCCGCGCGGGACTGGCCTCGCTGCTGCTGTCGCGGTACGACGTGTTCCTGCTCGACGAGCCCACCAACGACCTCGACCTCGACGGTCTGGAGCGCCTGGAGTCCTTCGTCAAGGGCCTGCGCGCGGGCACGGTCGTGGTCAGCCACGACCGTGAGTTCCTCACCCGCACGGTCACCAAGGTGCTCGAACTCGACCTCGCCCAGCAGCAGATCACGCTCTACGGCGGCGGCTACGAGGCGTACCTGGAGGAGCGCGACACCGCCCGCAGGCACGCCCGCGAGGACTACGAGGAGTACGCGGACAAGCGCTCGGCCCTGGAGGGCCGGGCCCAGATGCAGCGCGGCTGGATGGACAAGGGCGTCAAGAACGCCCGCCGCAAGGCCGGCGACAACGACAAGATCGGCCGGAAGTTCCGCAGCGACGCCAGCGAGAAGCAGGCCTCCAAGGCCCGCCAGACCCAGCGCATGATCGAGCGCCTGGACGTCGTCGACGAGCCCCGCAAGGAGTGGGAGCTGCGCATGGAGATCGCGGCCGCGCCGCGCTCGGGCGCGGTCGTCGCGACCCTCAGCCAGGCCGAGATCCGGCGCGGCGACTTCACCTTCGGCCCCGCGTCCCTCCAGATCGACTGGGCCGACCGCGTGGCGATCACCGGCGCCAACGGCGCGGGCAAGTCCACCCTGCTCGCCGCCCTGCTCGGCCGCCTCCCGCTCGACGCGGGGCGGGCCACGCTCGGCTCCGGCGTCGTCGTCGGCGAGGTCGACCAGGCCCGGGGGCTGTTCGTGGGCGAGGAGGCCCTGCTCGACGCGTTCTGCGCGGCCGTCCCGGACACCGAGCCGGCCGAGGTGCGCACGCTGCTCGCCAAGTTCGGCCTGCGGGCCGATCACGTACTGCGCCCCGCCGCCTCGCTCTCGCCCGGCGAACGCACCCGGGCAGCGCTGGCCCTGCTCCAGGGCCGGGGCGTCAACCTGCTCGTCCTCGACGAGCCGACCAACCACCTCGACCTGCCCGCCATCGAGCAGCTGGAGTCCGCCCTGGACTCGTACACCGGCACCCTGCTCCTGGTCACCCACGACCGCCGGATGCTGGACGCGGTGCACACCACCCGCCGCATCGAGGTCGCCGACGGCAAGGTGACCGAGCAGTAGAGCGCGCCGCGGCGCCATGACCGAGGCGGCCGCGGCGGCGCCCCGTCCCCGGGTCGCCGCCCCGCCCCGTCACCCCCGTCAGCGCCCCCCGCGCCCCTTCGGGTCCAGCAGGCCCGCCTTGCGCAGCGCGTCCGCCATCGCCCCGTTCGCGGGCGGCGGCGGTGCCTGGCGGCCACGGTCGCGGTCGCCGCCCCGGCGCTCGCCCCCACCGCCACCACGGCGTGGCTGCTGGCCCTGGCGCTGCTGGGGCGGCCGCCCCTCCCGCTTCGGCCCGCCGCCCGGGGTGCCCGCTTCGTCGTCGAGCCGCAGCGTCAGCGAGATCCGCTTGCGCGGCACGTCGACGTCCATGACCTTCACCTTGACGATGTCGCCCGGCTTGA
The DNA here is from genome assembly GCF_040639555.1 of Streptomyces sp. NPDC023838. Lineage (NCBI taxonomy): Bacteria > Bacillati > Actinomycetota > Actinomycetes > Kitasatosporales > Streptomycetaceae > Streptomyces > Streptomyces sp. NPDC023838. The sequence continues at coordinate 25,134 of NZ_JBFAAD010000022.1, read as the reverse complement.
CCACCTCGCGCGGGTCCTTCACGAACGTCTTGGACAGCGCCGACACATGGGCGAGCCCGTCCTGGTGCACGCCGATGTCGATGAATGCGCCGAACGCCGCCACGTTCGTCACCACGCCCTCCAGCACCATCCCCGGCGCCAGGTCGCCGATCTTCTCGACGCCCTCCTTGAAGGTCGCCGTCTTGAAGGCGGGCCGCGGGTCGCGCCCGGGCTTCTCCAGCTCGCGCAGGATGTCCGTGACGGTCGGCAGGCCGAACGTCTCGTCCACGAACGTGTCCGGCCGCAGCGACCGCAGCACCGCCGTGTTGCCGATGAGCGCCGCCACCTCGCTCCCCGTCGAGTTCACCATCCGGCGCACCACCGGATACGCCTCGGGGTGCACGCTGGACGAGTCCAGCGGGTCGTCGCCGCCGCGAATGCGCAGGAAGCCCGCACACTGCTCGTACGCCTTCGGGCCCAGGCGCGCCACGTCCTTGAGCGCCTTGCGCGAGCGGAACGGGCCGTTGGCGTCGCGGTGCGCCACGATGTTCTCGGCGAGCCCGGCCCCGATGCCCGAGACGCGCGAGAGCAGCGGCGCGGACGCGGTGTTGACGTCCACACCCACGCCGTTCACACAGTCCTCCACGACCGCGTCGAGCGAGCGCGAGAGCTTCACCTCGGAGAGGTCGTGCTGGTACTGGCCGACGCCGATCGACTTGGGGTCGATCTTCACCAGCTCGGCCAGCGGGTCCTGGAGGCGGCGGGCGATGGAGACCGCGCCGCGCAGCGACACGTCCATGTCCGGCAGCTCCTGGGAGGCGAACGCCGAGGCCGAGTACACCGAGGCGCCCGCCTCCGACACCATCACCTTGGTGAGCTTCAACTCGGGGTGCTTGGTGATCAGTTCACCGGCGAGCTTGTCGGTCTCGCGGGAGGCTGTGCCGTTGCCGATGGCGATCAGCTCGACCGCGTGCTCCTTGGCGAGCCCCGCCAGCTTGGCGAGCGCCTGGTCCCACTTGTTCGCGGGGACATGCGGGTAGATCACGTCCGTCGCCACGACCTTGCCCGTGGCGTCCACGACAGCCACCTTCACGCCCGTACGGAACCCGGGGTCGAGCCCCAGCGTCGCGCGCGTGCCGGCCGGGGCGGCGAGCAGCAGGTCGCGCAGGTTCGACGCGAAGACCCGCACCGCCTCGTCCTCGGCGGCCGTGCGCAGCCGCAGCCGCAGGTCGATGCCGAGGTGGACCAGGATCCGGGTGCGCCACGCCCAACGGACGGTGTCCGCCAGCCACTTGTCGCCGGGCCGGCCCCGGTCCGCGATGCCGAAGCGGCGCGCCACCATGTTCTCGTACGCCGAAGGGCCGGGCGCGGCCGCTTCCTCCGCGGAGGCCTCGGGCTCCAGGACGAGGTCCAGGACCTCCTCCTTCTCGCCGCGCAGCATCGCGAGGACGCGGTGCGAGGGCAGCGCCGTGAACGGCTCCGCGAAGTCGAAGTAGTCGGCGAACTTGGCGCCCGCCTCCTCCTTGCCCTCGCGCACCTTCGCCGCGAGGCGGCCCTTGCTCCACATCCGCTCGCGGACCTCGCCGATCAGGTCGGCGTCCTCGGAGAACCGCTCGGTGAGGATGGCGCGGGCGCCCTCCAGGGCCGCCGCCGGGTCCGCGACGCCCTTGTCGGCGTCGACGAACGCGGCCGCGGCGGCGAGCGGCTCCACCGACGGGTCGGTCAGCAGCCCCTCCGCCAGCGGCTCCAGGCCCGCCTCGCGCGCGATCTGCGCCTTGGTGCGCCGCTTGGGCTTGAAGGGCAGATAGATGTCCTCGAGGCGCGCCTTGGTGTCGGCGGCGCGGATCTGCCGCTCCAGCTCCTCGGTGAGCTTGCCCTGCTCGCGTACGGAGTCGAGGACCGCCGTGCGGCGGTCCTCCAGCTCGCGCAGATACCGCAGCCGCTCCTCCAGGGTGCGCAGCTGGGCGTCGTCGAGCATCTCGGTCGCTTCCTTGCGGTAGCGCGCGATGAACGGCACGGTCGACCCGCCGTCGAGCAGCTCGACGGCGGCCTTCACCTGCCGCTCCCGTACGCCGAGTTCCTCGGCGATCCTGCCTTCGATGGACGTCGTCACGATCCCGTACCGCCTTCTCGCAGAGCTTGAGGCGCCATTGTGGCAGGCGGCACCGACAATCGTCGGTCAGCCCTTGCCGGTGAGGTCGGCCGGGAACGCGCCCGCCGCCACCGCCGTCATCAGGAAGCCGCGGGCCAGCTCGGTGAGACGGGCCACGCCGTCCGCGCCGAGCAGCTCGTACGGGGCGAGGTCGAGGCGGTCGGTGCGGTCCTCCAGCTCGGCGCGGAGCGCGGTGCCCGCCTCGGTCAGCTCGCCCTCGGCGTCCAGGATCCCGCGCCCGCGCAGCCGGTCGGCCGCCGCCTCCCAGTCGGCGCGCCGCCAGCCGCGCGAGGAGATCACCCAGCGCGGCGCCATGCCCTTGCCGGTGGCGGTGTGGCTGACCAGCGCCTCCAGCGGGTCGAGCCCCGCGTCGAGCAGGGCCATGAGGTGGCCGTCGCCCCGGTGCTCGCGCAGCAGCGTCGCCGCGTGCCAGTACGCCAGGTGCGGCTCCTCGGGCACCGGCAGGTCGGCGTGGGCGGCGTACAGCGGCCGGGCGTGCCGGGTGCAGCCCTCGGCGGCCCGCAGCGCCAGGCGCGCGGCCTCGGCCATCTCCGGGGAGGCCACCACCTCTTCGCCGAGGAGGCGGCGCAGGGTGGTGTCGGCGGCCCGCAGTCGGGCGGCGAGGACCGCTTCGGGGGAGGCGATGTCCCAGACGGCGGGCACGTGCAGGGCGACCAGCTCGTGGTTGAAGTTGTAGAAGGTGGCGGTGACCGTGCCAGGACCGACCGCGCCCATCGCGGCGGCGCGTCCGGCGAAGTAGGACGCGCGCTCGTCCTCGATGCCGATCTCCGCGAGCTCCTTGGAGAAGTCGGGGGAGAAGTACACGGTCGAGTGCAGCGGGTTGACGGAGTTGTGACAGCGGCGGCCTGCGCGCGGCGGAAGAGACGTCATACCGGCAGGTTACCGACTGGTCGGTACGGCGTGAAGCCCTGGGGCGGATCGGGCGCGCCGTGGCAGGAAAGGTGGGGTACTCGTCATTGCGGCCACCGTGGGGCGCCCCGAAGAATCAGGGGCATGGCACAACGAACGGTCCTCATCGTCCTCTTCGAGGACGTCCAGAGCCTGGACGTCACCGGTCCCATGGAGGTCTTCACGGGCGCGGGCCACTTCGCCGAGGCCGTCGGCGACGAGTACCTCGTCCGGACCGCCTCGCTGGACGGCGGCCCGGTCCGCAGCTCCAGCGGGCTCGTCCTCGTCCCGGACTCCGCCCTCGACGCGGCGCCCGGGCCGCACACCCTGCTGGTGCCGGGCGGCCGGGGCACCCGCGACCCGGACCCGGCCCTGATCGGCTGGCTGCGCGAGCACGGCCCCCGGGCCGAGCGGTTGGTCTCCGTCTGCACCGGGGCCGCGCTCCTCGCGGAGGCGGGGCTGCTCGACGGACGCCGCGCTACCACGCACTGGGCGTACTGCGAGTCCCTCGCGCGCCGCCACCCGAAGGTCACCGTCGAGCCCGACCCCATCTACGTACGCGACGGGAACGTGGCCACCTCGGCGGGCGTGACGGCCGGCATCGACCTCTCCCTCGCGCTTGTCGAGGAGGACCTGGGGCGCGAGGCCGCGCTCGCCGTGGCCCGGCACCTGGTGGTGTTCCTGCGCCGCCCCGGCAACCAGGCCCAGTTCAGCGCCCAGCTCTCGGCCCAGACCGCCCGGCGCGAACCGCTGCGCGAGGTGCAGCACTGGATCACCGAGCACCCCGGCGCGGACCTCTCGGTGGAGGCGCTGGCCGCCCGTGCCCGGCTCTCGCCGCGCCACTTCGCCCGCGCCTTCCAGGCGGAGACCGGGACGACGCCCGGCCGCTATGTCGAGCGCGTCCGCGTCGAACACGCCCGGCGGCTGCTCGAAGACACCGCCGACGGGGTCGAGGAGATCTCCCGCACGTGCGGCTACGGCACCCCGGAGGCGATGCGCCGCGCCTTCGTCAGGGCCCTGGGAACCGCGCCCGCCGAGTACCGACGCCGCTTCCACCCGGCCAACTGACACCCCGTCAGAATCGTCCACTGTCAGATCCACACGCCGTCAGGACCATGCACCGTCACGAGAGGAACCCCATGCAGATCGCCATCCTGCTCTACGACCGCTTCACCTCGCTGGACGCCGTCGGCCCGTACGAGATGCTCTGCCGCATGCCCGACACCGAGACGGTCTTCGTCGCCGAGCAGGCCGGGCCCGTGACCAACGACAAGGGCAGCCTGCGCATCCTCGCCGAGAAGACTCTCGACGAGGTGCGCACCCCCGACGTCGTGGTCGTCCCGGGCGGCCCCGGCACCCGGGAGGCCCTCCGCGACGAGGCCCTGATCGGCTGGCTGCGCGCCGTCGACGCCGCCACCACCTGGACGACGTCGGTGTGCAGCGGCTCGTTGCTGCTCGCGGCGGCCGGGCTGCTGAAGGGCCGGCGCGCCACCACGCATTGGCTCGGCTACGACACCCTGGCCGCGTTCGGCGCCGAGCCGACCGGCGAGCGGGTGGTCACCGACGGCAAGTACCTCACCGCCGCCGGGGTCTCCTCCGGCATCGACATGGGGCTCACCCTGGTCGGCCGCCTCGCGGGCGACGAGTACGCGCAGGCGGTACAGCTGCTGACCGAGTACGACCCGCAGCCGCCCTACGACGCGGGCTCGCCCGCCAAGGCCCCGGCCGAGCTGGTGGCGAGGCTGCGGTCGGGCGACCACGCGGTCGTGGCGTAACCCGGCCGCGCGGGCCGCCTCAGCCCGAAGCGGTCCAGCCGAAGCGCGGGGCCCTGCGCTCCAGGAACGCGGCGACGCCCTCGGCGGTGTCGCCGCTGCCGCGCGCCTGCTCCCTCCAGTACGCGTCCCGGTCGGTGCGGCCGTTCGCGAACTCCTTGGCCGAGGCCTGCGTCAGCTGCGAGCGGGCGGTGAGGACGCGGGTGAACTCGCCCACCCGCTTGTCCAGTTCACCGGCCGGCAGCACCTCGTCCACCAGGCCGGTCCGCAGCGCCCGCGCCGTGTCGATCAACTCGGCGGAGAACAGCAGGTACTTGGCGGCCGAAGGCCCCACCAGGGCGGCCAGGCGCCGGGTCGAGGAGGAGGCGTAGACGATGCCGAGCTTGGCGGGCGTGATCCCGAACGAGGCGCCCTCCTCGGCGAAGCGCAGGTCACAGGCGGCCGCGAGCTGACAGCCGCCGCCCACGCAGTAGCCGCGCACGGCGGCCAGCGTCGGCTTGGGGAAGGCCGCGAGCGCCTCCTCGGCCGCCACCGCGAGCGACTGGGGGTCCCCGTCCGGCCCCGGCGCGCGCAGCGAGGAGATGTCCGCGCCCGCGCAGAACGTCGGTCCGGCGCCGGTCAGCACCAGGGCCCGTACGTCCGGGTCGGCGGCCAGCCCGTCGAGCAGCGGCGGCAGCGCCCGCCACATCCCGGCCGTCATCGCGTTGCGCTTGGCGGGGTTGCTGATGACGACGGTGGCCACCCCGTCCGCCACGGTGTGCTCCAGCTGCGGCTCCATGCGCCGGATGCTATCCGGGCGGGCCGCTCCTGTGATCAAGAGGGGGCGGACCGACACCGGCCTCCGGGAGCCCGAAGCCGTACCGCAGACACCCCCGCAAGCCGTGGCAAAGCCGTCAGGCTGCGATCAGGGACGCTTTGAGAAGTGACATCGGCGGGCGATGGCGATCAGAAGGCGTCGATACGCGCTGACTTCTGTTCAGCTGGGCGGTGTCGACCATCCCACTCCCAACACTCGTTACCAAGAGCCTGACAGCCGAGTGCGAGGGTGGGTGCCGGAACATGGAGATCCGCGGGAGCGTGCCACCCGACGCCGCACCGGCCAGGCCGTTCCCGTACGAGGGAGTCTGGCGCTTCACGGCCCCCGCGGTCGACGCCTCGGTCCCGCAGGCCCGGCACGCCGTGCGCGACCTGCTGCACCGCCAGGGCGTGCCCGTCCACGACGACCTCGTCCAGGGACTGCTCCTGATCGTCTCCGAGCTGGTCACCAACGCGGTCAGACACGCGGCCTTGCTCTCCCCCCAGGTGGCCGTGGAGGTCGCCATCGGCGCCGAGTGGATCCGGGTCTCGGTGGAGGACAACCACCCCTACCGCCCCAAGGCCCTGGAGACCGACTACGGGCAGACGGGCGGGCGCGGACTGCTGCTGGTGCGCGAGATCACCTGTGAGGCGGGCGGGGCCTGTGACGTCGAGCAGACCGCGAGCGGCGGCAAGATCATCTGGGTGGCCCTGCCGCTGGCGCCGGTCCCCGGTGCGGTCACCAGCCCGCGGCAGGCCCCGTGAGCTCCCGGACCGCGGGCCGGGCCGCGTCCAGGACCGTCATGAACCACGCGGAGAACGGGGCCCGCTCGTGCAGCGCGGCCAGCTCCTGCGGCGAGACGAAAGCGGTCTCGTAGACCTCCTCCGGGTCCGGCCGCACCGGCGCCTGCACCAGGCCGACGAAGAGGTGGTTGTACTCCTGCTCCACCAGGCCCGAGTCCGGGTCCGGGTGGTTGTAGCGGACCGTGCCGCCCTCGGCGAGCAGCGAGGGCGAGACACCCAGCTCCTCGTGGGTGCGCCGGGCGGCGGCCGCGAAGGGGGACTCGCCGGGGTAGGGGTGCCCGCAGGCGGTGTTCGACCAGACGCCGGGGGAGTGGTACTTGCCGAGCGCGCGGCGCTGGAGCAGCAGCTTGCCCGTGGGGTCGAAGAGGAAGACGGAGAACGCCCGGTGCAGCTTGCCGGGGGCCTGGTGGGCGGAGAGCTTCTCCGCGGTGCCGATGGTATTGCCGCTCTCGTCGACCAGTTCGAGCAAGATCTCTTCGGCGGTCCCGTTCGACGAGCTGCTCGCCGTAGTGGCTGGTGTGGTCGGCATAACCATCCTTCGCTTCGGTCCTCGGCTGCCAAGTCTGCCGTACAAAAGCGGCGTGTCCGCACTTCGACGGGCGGCGCATGTCCGTAATGCGTCGGGTGCGCGACACCACTGAAGAAGGGATCGTGCCCAGCCGCGCCGGAGCGGAATCATCGAACATGCGAGCGAGTTGGGGGCTTCGGTGCCGTGCCGGTCAGTGGCAGAGCCGGGCCTCGTGGGCCGCGTGGCCGCTCGGCTCCAGCTGGAAGGTGCAGTGCTCCACGTCGAAGTGATCACCCAGGCAGCCCTGCAGATCGTGCAGCAGCTTCTCGTGGCCCACCGAGTCCAGGACCTCCTGGCTGACCACCACATGGGCCGAGAGCACCGGCATCCCGGAGGTGATCGTCCAGGCGTGCAGGTCGTGGACGTCCTCGACGCCCGGCAGGGCCACGATGTGCGCCCGCACCTCGCTCATGTCGACGCCCTTGGGTGCGGCCTCCAGGAGCACGTTCAGCGTCTCCCGCAGCAGCTTCACCGTACGCGGGACGATCATGAGGCCGATCACCAGCGAGGCGATCGGGTCGGCGGCCTGCCAGCCCGTCGTCATGATGACCGCCGCCGAGAGCAGTACGGCCACCGAGCCGAGCGCGTCCGCGAGCACCTCCAGGAAGGCGCCGCGCACATTGAGGCTCTCCTGCTGGCCCTTGATCAGGAGCGAGAGCGAGACCATGTTGGCGACCAGACCGATCAGGCCGAAAACGATCGTCGTGGGGCCCGAGGTGTCAGCTGGCTCCATGAACCGCTGGACCGCCTCATACAGCACGTATCCACCGACACCGAGCAGCAGCAGACAGTTGGCGAGCGCGGCCAGGATCTCGGCGCGGGCGTAGCCGAACGTCCGGTTGTGGCCGGCCGGGCGGTTGGCGAAGTGGATGGCCAGCAGCGCCATCGCCAGCCCGAGCGCGTCCGTCGCCATGTGCGCCGCGTCCGCGACCAGCGCCAGCGAGTCCGCGAGCAGCCCCCCGACGATCTCCACCACCATCACGCCCAGCGTGATGCCCAGGGTCACCCGCAGCCGCACCTTGTACGCCGCCGCGGCCGTCCCGGTGGGCGGCGGCCCGCCGTGGGTGTGCCCGTGGTCGTGCCCAGCGCCCATGGAAGGCCACCTCTCAGACGGTCGGCAAGGATGTGCGATCTGCGTACGAGGGGTCAGTGAACTACGGGCGGGGGGTATGGGGCAACACGGCACTGAACACCGTTGTCATATGCCCTGACCTGCGGAAACGCCATCCGCGCCGAGTTCGTACGTCATTCGCACAGGCGTCGCAGGTCAGAGCGGTGCACGGCCGTCCGCCGCGGCGCGGAGCCCCGGGAGCGGCGGACGGGGGGCGGTTTGTGGGGCGCGGCCTTGATCGACGATGATGATCCACGCGGCAACCCCCTGCCGCAGGGCCCGATCGGGGCGTAAACAGGCGATGAACTCCCGGTTCCACGCATCCGATAGCCTCCCGATAGCCTCTGCCGACGTGCCGCCCCGCCGCTTGTTTCCGGGCCGGGCCGCGCCGTCGGACATCAGCCATGCCAGCTCCAAGGAGTGAGTTCGTCTGTCGACCGCCATCCTGACCGGCCTGCCGGTCCCCGGGTCGCAGCTCGGGCCCGAGCTGCGCTCGCTGGGCTTCGACGTACGGTCCGCCCAGCGGCCCGAGGACCTGCCCGGCCTGCTCGCCGAGGTTCCGTCCGGTGAGCGGGTCGCCCTGGTCGACCCGTCCTTCGTGGGCCACACGCACGCCCTGCGCCTCGCCCTGACCGACCCCCGGTTCCCGGCGGCGGCGGTCACCGGTGCCCTGGCGGTCCAGGCGGAGGCCCGCCCCGCGCTCACGCGCGCGCTCGCGGACCTCACCGGGCCCGCCGCTCCGGCCGCCGCGGGCGCCTCGGTCGCCGTGAACGCCCCGGCCACCGGCGCCGGCGTCCTCACCGACCGCGTCGCCTCCGCCCTGGAGGACGGCGGCGTAGCCGTGCACCGCCCAGAACTCGGCTCGCTGGTGGCCACCGTGCCCGCCGGGCCCGAGGCCGGCTTCGCCGCCCGCAAGGCCGTGGACGCCGTGGACGACGAGGCCGTCCGGCTGCGGACGGCGGTGAAGTCCCGCGACGGGTTCTTCACCACCTTCTGCATCAGCCCGTACTCGCGCTACCTCGCCCGCTGGTGCGCCCGCCGGGGCCTCACCCCCAACCAGGTCACCACCGCCTCGCTGCTCACCGCGCTCATCGCGGCCGGCTGCGCGGCGACCGGGACCCGGGGCGGCTTCGTCGCGGCCGGCGTGCTGCTCCTCTTCTCCTTCGTCCTGGACTGCACCGACGGGCAGCTCGCCCGCTACTCGCTCCAGTACTCCACGCTCGGCGCCTGGCTGGACGCGACCTTCGACCGGGCCAAGGAGTACGCGTACTACGCGGGCCTGGCGCTGGGAGCGGCCCGCGGCGGCGACGACGTGTGGGCGCTGGCGCTCGGCGCGATGGTGCTCCAGACCTGCCGCCACGTCGTGGACTTCTCGTTCAACGAGGCCAACCACGACGCCACGGCCAACACCAGCCCCACCGCCGCCCTCTCCGGCAAGCTCGACTCGGTCGGCTGGACGGTCTGGGTGCGCCGGATGATCGTGCTGCCGATCGGCGAGCGCTGGGCGATGATCGCGGTCCTCACCGCCGTCACCACCCCCCGCACCGTCTTCTACGTGCTGCTCATCGGCTGCGCGTTCGCGGCGACCTACACCACGGCCGGGCGCGTGCTGCGCTCGCTGACGCGCCGGGCGACCCGGACGGACCGCGCCGCTCGGGCGCTGGCGGACCTCGCGGACAGCGGACCGCTCGCGGAGCTCCTCGCGAAGGCGGCACGGGTGCGGGGCGCCTGGACCGCGCCCGTCCTCGCCCTGCTCGGCGCGGCCGCCGTGGTGGCCGCCGCCCTCACCCAGGACCTCGACGGCCCGTACGTGATCGTCGGCGCGGCGGTGTACGCGCTGTTCGCCTCGGCCGCCGTCTCCGCCCCCCTCAAGGGCGCCCTCGACTGGCTGGTGCCGCCCTTCTTCCGGGCCGCCGAATACGGCACGGTCCTGGCGCTGGCCGCCCGCTCCGAGGTGGACGGGGCCCTGCCCGCGGCCTTCGGACTGGTCGCGGCGGTCGCCTACCATCACTACGACACGGTCTACCGCATCAAGGGCGGCTCCGGCGCGCCGCCGCGCTGGCTGGTGCGGCTGGCCGGCGGCCACGAGGGGCGGACGCTGGTGGTCGCGGTGCTCGCGGCGGCCCTCGCCGACCGCGGCACGGACTTCACCCTGGCGCTCACCGCCCTCGCGGTAGCCATCGCGCTCCTGGTGGTCGTGGAGTCCATCCGCTTCTGGGTGTCCTCCGGAGCACCCGCAGTACATGACGAAGGAGAACCCGCATGATCGGCCTCGTACTCGCAGCCGGTGCCGGACGGCGTCTGCGCCCCTACACCGACACGCTCCCGAAGGCCCTCGTGCCCGTCGACGGCGACACCACGATCCTCGACCTGACCCTCGGCAACTTCGCCGAGATCGGTCTCACCGAGGTCGCGATCATCGTCGGCTACAAGAAGGAGGCCGTCTACGAGCGCAAGGCCGCGCTGGAGGCGAAGTACGGCCTCACGCTGACGCTGATCGACAACGACAAGGCCGAGGAGTGGAACAACGCCTACTCCCTGTGGTGCGGCCGTGACTCGATCAAGCACGACGTGATCCTCGCCAACGGCGACACCGTGCACCCGGTCTCCGTCGAGAGGACGCTGCTCGCCGCCCGCGGCGACGGCAAGAAGATCATCCTCGCCCTCGACACGGTGAAGAACCTCGCCGACGAGGAGATGAAGGTCATCGTCGACGACGAGAAGGGCGTCCAGAAGATCACCAAGCTGATGGACCCGGCGAGCGCCACCGGTGAGTACATCGGCGTCACCCTCATCGAGGGCTCCGCGGCCGACGAGCTCGCCGACGCGCTGAAGACCACCTTCGAGCGCGACCCCGACCTCTACTACGAGGACGGCTACCAGGAGCTCGTCAACCGCGGCTTCACCATCGACGTCGCGCCGATCGGCGACGTCAAGTGGGTCGAGATCGACAACCACGACGACCTCGCGAAGGGCCGTGAGATCGCGTGCCAGTACTGACCCGGCTCATCCCGTCGCCGGTCGTCGTCGACATCAGCAGGGGCGCCCTGGACGGCCTGGCGGGCCTCCTCGCCGACCAGCGGATCTCGGCCTCCGGCAAGCTGGCGATCGCCGTCAGCGGCGGCTCGGGCCAGGCGCTGAGCGAGAAGCTGGCGCCGGTGCTCCCGGGCGCCGACTGGTACCCGGTCGCGGACGGCACCATCGACTCGGCCGTGCAGCTCGCCGACGACATCAAGGGCAAGCGGTACGACGCGGTCGTCGGCCTGGGCGGCGGCAAGATCATCGACGTGGCGAAGTACGCCGCGGCGCGGGTCGGGCTGCCCATGGTCGCGGTCGCCACCAACCTCTCGCACGACGGCATCTGCTCGCCGGTCTCGACCCTGGACAACGACAACGGCCGCGGCTCCTACGGCGTGCCCACGCCCATCGCCATGGTCATCGACCTCGACGTCATCCGCGAGGCCCCGGTCCGGTTCGTCCGCTCGGGCATCGGCGACGCGATCTCCAACATCTCCGCGATCGCGGACTGGGAGCTCTCGCACCAGGTCAACGGCGAGCCGGTGGACGGCCTGGCCGCCGCCATGGCCCGTACCGCGGGCGAGTCGGTGCTGCGCCACCCCGGCGGCGTCGGCGACGACGAGTTCCTCACGGTGCTGTCCGAGGCCCTGCTGCTGTCCGGCATCGCCATGTCGATCAGCGGCGACACCCGCCCATCGTCCGGCGCCTGCCACGAGATCAGCCACGCCTTCGACCTGCTCTACCCCAAGCGCTCCGCGCTCCACGGCGAGCAGGTCGGCCTCGGCGCCGCCTTCGCGATGCACCTGCGCGGCGCCGCCGAACAGGCCGGTCTCTTCACGGAGGTACTGCGGCGGCACGGCCTGCCGGTGCTGCCGGAGGAAATCGGCTTCTCCGCCGACGAGTTCGTCCGGGCGGTGGCCTACGCGCCGCAGACCCGGCCGGGCCGTTTCACGATCCTGGAACACCTCAACCTGTCCGCAGCCCAGATCAAGGACGCTTACGCCGACTATGCAAAAGCCATCGGTAGCTGAACTCCGCCCGGTCGTGCACCCTCCGGGCGTCAAGGACCGGCGGAGCGGCGAGCACTGGGGGGGCCGGCTCTACATGCGCGAGGTCTCCCTGCGCGTCGACCGGCATCTGGTGACCACGCGGGTCACGCCCAACCAGCTGACCTACGTGATGACCGTAGCCGCCGCCCTCGCCGCACCGGCCCTGCTGGTGCCGGGGATCTGGGGCGCCGTGCTCGGCGTGGTGATGGCGCAGGTCTATCTGCTCCTGGACTGCGTCGACGGCGAGGTCGCCCGCTGGAAGAAGCAGTACTCGATGGTCGGCGTCTACGTGGACCGGGTCGCCGCCTATGTCCTCGACGCCGCGGTGCTCGTCGGCTTCGGCCTGCGCGCCGCCGACGTCTGGGGCTCCGGGCGGATCGACTGGCTGTGGGCCTTCCTCGGCACCCTCGCCGCCCTCGGCGCCGTCCTGATCAAGTCCGAGACCGACCTCGTCGGCGTCGCCCGTCACCAGCAGGGCATGCCGCCGGTCAAGGAGGCGGCGTCCGAGCCGCGCTCGTCCGGCGTGGCGCTGGCCCGCAGGGCCGCCGGTGCGCTCAAGTTCCACCGGCTGATCCTCGGCATCGAGGCGTCCCTGCTGATCCTGGTCCTGGCGATCGTGGACCACGTACGCGACGACCTGTTCTTCTCCCGGCTCGGCGTCGCCGTCCTCGCGGGCATCGCGCTCCTGCAGAGCGTGCTGCACCTGGTGTCCATCCTCGCCTCCAGCAGGCTCAAGTGAGCGCCCCGGTGAAGGTCGGCGCGGTCGTCATCACCATGGGCAACCGCCCCGAGGAGCTGCGCGCGCTGCTCGACTCGGTCGCCAAGCAGGACGGCGACCCGGTCGAGGTCGTGGTGGTCGGCAACGGCGCCCCGGTCCCGGACGTCCCGGCGGGCGTGCGGACCGTGGAGCTGCCCGAGAACCTGGGCATCCCGGGCGGGCGCAACGTCGGCATCGAGGCGTTCGGCCCGTCCGGCGCCGAGGTCGACATCCTGCTCTTCCTCGACGACGACGGGCTGCTGCCGAACACCGACACGGCCGAGCTGTGCCGTCAGGCGTTCGCCGACGACCCGGAGCTCGGCATCGTCAGCTTCCGCATCGCGGATCCGGAGACCGGGGTCACCCAGCGCCGCCACGTCCCTCGGCTGCGCGCCTCCGACCCGATGCGCTCCTCGCGCGTGACGACCTTCCTGGGCGGCGCCAACGCCGTACGCACCAAGGTCATCGCCGAGGTCGGCGGGCTGCCCGACGAGTTCTTCTACGCCCACGAGGAGACCGATCTGGCCTGGCGGGCGCTGGACGCCGGCTGGATGATCGACTACCGCGCGGACATGGTCCTGTTCCACCCCACGACGGCGCCGTCCCGGCACGCGGTCTACCACCGGATGGTGGCCCGCAACCGGGTCTGGCTGGCCCGGCGCAATCTGCCGGCCCCGCTGGTCCCCGTCTATCTGGGGGTCTGGATGCTGCTCACGCTCGCCAGGAAGCCCTCCGGGCCCGCCCTCAAGGCGTGGTTCGGCGGCTTCAAGGAGGGCTGGACCACTCCCTGTGGTCCGCGCCGCCCCATGAGGTGGCGTACGGTCTGGCGGCTGACCCGGCTGGGCCGTCCGCCCGTCATCTGACACTCTCGGGTCTGAGCACTTCGGGTGTGGGCCATCCGGCCCTGGGCACTTCGGATCATCGGGCGTACTTCTTTGAAAGCGAAAGTTTCCACTTGTGAGTGACACAACTCTGTCCCCGGCGGACCTCGCCGCCAAGCACGGCCTGGCGGTGAGCGGCGCCCGGCCGGGGCTGCTCGAGTACTGCCGCCAGCTCTGGGGGCGGCGCCACTTCATCCTGTCGTTCTCGCAGGCGAAGCTGACCGCCCAGTACAGCCAGGCGAAGCTCGGCCAGATCTGGCAGGTGGCCACCCCGCTGCTCAACGCGCTGGTCTACTACTTCATCTTCGGCGTGCTGATGAACGCCAAGCGGGGCATCCCCTCGGACGTGTACATCCCGTTCCTGGTGACGGGCGTGTTCGTGTTCACCTTCACCCAGAACTCGGTGATGGCGGGCGTCCGGGCGATCTCCGGCAACCTCGGCCTGGTGCGCGCGCTGCACTTCCCGCGCGCCTCGTTGCCCATCTCCTTCGCGCTGCAGCAGCTCCAGCAGCTGCTGTTCTCGATGATCGTCCTGGTCCTCGTGGTGATCGCGTCGGGCACCATGCCGATGGCCTCGTGGCTGCTGATGGTGCCGGTCCTGGCGCTCCAGTTCGTCTTCAACACGGGCCTCGCGATGATCATGGCGCGGCTCGGCAGCAAGACCCCGGACCTGGCCCAGCTGATGCCGTTCGTCCTGCGCACCTGGATGTACGCGTCGGGCGTGATGTTCAGCATCAAGGTGGTCCTCCAGGGCAAGCCGCACTGGCTCGCCCAGGTGCTCCAGGTGAACCCCGCCGCGGTCTACATGGACCTGGCCCGGTTCGCCATGATCGACGGGTACGGCGCCCACAACCTGCCGCCGCACGTGTGGCTGGTGGCGGTCGGCTGGGCCCTCGTGGTGGGCGCCGCGGGCTTCGTGTACTTCTGGAAGGCAGAGGAGCAGTACGGCCGTGGCTGAGGACAACAACCGGCTCGCCGACGCGAGCGGCGAGCGCATCCCGACCGTCATCGCCGACGACGTGCACATCGTGTACACGGTCAACGGCGCGGGCGGCGGCCGGGGCAGCGCCACCGCCGCGCTGAGCCGGATAGTGAAGGGGGACAAGGGCGAGTCCCGCGGCATGCGCAAGGTGCACGCCGTACGGGGCGTCTCCTTCACCGCGTACCGCGGCGAGGCGATCGGCCTGATCGGCACCAACGGCTCGGGCAAGTCGACCCTGCTGCGGGCGATCGCCGGGCTGCTGCCGCCCGCCAAGGGCAAGGTGTACACCAACGGCCAGCCGTCGCTGCTCGGCGTCAACGCCGCGCTGATGAACGAGCTGACCGGCGAGCGCAATGTGATCCTGGGCGGCCTGGCCATGGGCATGTCGCGCGAGGAGATCAAGGAGCGGTACGAGGAGATCGTCGACTTCTCCGGCATCAACGAGAAGGGCGACTTCATCACCCTGCCGATGCGGACGTACTCCTCGGGCATGGCGGCCCGGCTGCGGTTCTCCATCGCCGCCGCCAAGGACCACGACGTCCTGATGATCGACGAGGCGCTGGCCACCGGTGACCGCAAGTTCCAGATCCGCTCCGAGGAGCGCATCCGCGAGCTGCGCAAGCACGCGGGCACGGTCTTCCTGGTCAGCCACAGCATCGGCTCCATCAGGGACACCTGCAACCGGGTGCTCTGGCTGGAGCGGGGCGAGCTCCTGATGGACGGCCCCACCGACGAGGTCGTCAAGGCGTACCAGAAGGAGACGGGGCGCTGACACGCGGTCACCGTTCGAACGACGCCGAAGGCCCCCGCCGATCAACCCCGGCGGGGGCCTTCGCGTCCTTGGGGGCGGCCCGCAGGACGGCCCGGAATGTCAAGGCTGCGTCAAGTCGCCTGCGCCGGGGGAAGGTTGGCGCGGATTGAAGTGTTCTTGTAATGCGCGCAGCACCCCGACGTGTTGTCAGGCGTTGTACAACGTAAGCTGTACCGGTGTTGATCGTGACGGACGGGCGGTACCGCCCCGGGCAGCCCGCGCGGGAGCCGTCCTCCACTCGGGAGGCTCGGCGGCGTGTCCGAAATGGGATGTTTTGGGTCGGCGGTGTAGAACGGGAGATGTGACGGCAATGGCTACGGGAAATCTCCAGCTACGAGAGACTTCCGCCGTTCCCGTACCGGGCGGCCCCTGGTGACAGGTGTCCGGGACGTGCGCACCGACTCCCCCTCGCGCACCACGCTCGACAAGGCCACGGAGGAGAACTTCCCGGTGGCCCCCTTCTTTCTGCCGCGCGCCTGGCGCGACGACCTGATGGCCGTGTACGGCTACGCCCGCCTGGTCGACGACATCGGCGACGGCGACCTGGCTCCCGGCGGCGCCGACGCCCGGTACCTGGGCGTGGCGCCCACCGACGCGGACGACCGGCTCGTAATGCTCGACGCCTTCGAGGCGGATCTGGGCCGCGTCTTCGACTCCACCCCGCACCACCCGCTGCTGCGCGCCCTGCAGCCCACGGTCCGCCGCCGCTCGCTCACCCCCGGCCCGTTCCTCGGCCTGATCGCGGCGAACCGGCAGGACCAGCAGGTCAGGCGGTATGAGACCTACGACGACCTGGTCGCGTACTGCGAACTGTCAGCCAATCCCGTGGGGCGCCTGGTGCTGGCGATCACCGGCACCGAGAGCCCCGAGCGCGTCCGCCGCTCGGACGCCGTCTGCACCGCGCTCCAGATCGTCGAACACCTCCAGGACGTCGCCGAGGACCTCGGGCGGGACCGCGTCTACCTGCCCGCCGAGGACATGCGGCGGTTCCACGTCACGGAGGCCGATCTGGCCGCGCCGCACGGGGGCGCGTCGGTACGTGCCCTGGTCGCGTTCGAAGCGGAACGCGCCGCACAGCTGCTGAATGAAGGCACCTCCCTGGTGGGTAGCGTCCACGGCAGACTCAGACTGCTGCTGGCCGGATTCGTGGCCGGAGGACGCGCCGCGCTCGACGCGGTCGCTGCCGCCGGCCACGACGTACTCCCTGGACCGCCCAAGCCCACCAAGTCCAGTCTGCTGCGCGAAGTGGGAGCCGTGTTGCGTAGAGCGCGTAGAGAGGGGTGAGCCGGACCGTGGATCCACACGCACACGTGTCCGCGCCGGTACAGGCCGCGTACAGCTACTGCGAGGCGGTGACCGGACAGCAGGCGCGCAACTTCGCGTACGGCATCCGGCTGCTGCCGACCGACAAGCGCCAGGCGATGTCCGCGCTCTACGCGTTCTCGCGGCGCGTCGACGACATCGGCGACGGCGCCCTGCCCCCCGAGGCCAAGAAGCAGCGCCTGGAGGACACCCGCGCGCTGCTCGGCCGGATCGCCGAGGGCGCGGTCGAGGAGGACGACACCGACCCGGTGGCCGTGGCGCTCGCGGACGCGGCACGCCGCTTCCCGATCCCGCTGGACGGGCTCGACGAGCTCATCGACGGCGTCCTGATGGACGTGCACGGCGAGGCCTATGAGACCTGGGACGACCTGAAGGTCTACTGCCGGTGTGTCGCGGGCGCCATCGGCCGGCTCTCCCTGGGCGTGTTCGGTACACAACCGGGCGCACTGGGCACCGAGCGCGCCGCAGAGTACGCGGACACGCTGGGCCTGGCCCTCCAACTCACCAACATCCTCCGGGACGTTCGCGAGGACGCGGGCAACGGGCGCACCTATCTGCCCGCCGACGACCTGGCGAAATTCGGGTGCGCCGCCGGCTTCCACACCGCCGCCCCGCCCGCCGGCTCCGACTTCGCGGGGCTGGTCCACTTCGAGGTGCGCCGCGCCCGGGCGCTGTTCGCCGAGGGCTACCGGCTGCTGCCCATGCTCGACCGGCGCAGCGGCGCCTGTGTCGCCGCGATGGCCGGAATCTACCGCCGCCTGCTCGACCGCATCGAGCGCGACCCGGAGGCCGTGCTGCGCGGCCGGGTCTCGCTGCCCGGCCGGGAGAAGGCGTACGTGGCGGTACGCGGACTGTCCGGGCTCGACACCCGTACCGTCTCCCGGCAGACCGCCAGGAGGCGCGCCTGATGGCCCATGGGCACCTGGACGTGCGGCCGAGGAGCATTACGTGCGGAGGGCGTGCAACCCTCGCTCCGGCCAGGGCGTCCCTGACTGCGACGGCCGGGCGTGCGCACGACACCGGCACGGCCGGAGGGGAGGACGCATGACAACCCCGCAGCCCGAACGCGCGGTGGTCGTCGGCGGAGGACTGGCCGGAATCACCGCCGCGCTCGAACTGGCCGGCGCCGGCCTCGGCGTGACCCTGATCGAAGGCCGCCCGCGCCTGGGCGGCCTCGCCTTCTCCTTCCGGCGCGGCGAACTCACCGTCGACAACGGCCAGCACGTCTACCTGCGCTGCTGCACGGCCTACCGCTGGTTCCTCGACCGGGTCGGCGGCGCCCACCTCGCGCCCCTCCAGGACCGCCTGGACGTGCCCGTCCTGGACGTCGCCCACCCGCGCGGCCCCCGGCTCGGCCGACTGCGCCGCAGCGCCCTGCCCGTACCGCTGCACCTGGCCAGGAGCCTCGCCACCTATCCGCACCTCTCGCTCGCCGAGCGGGCCTCCGTCGGGCGCGCCGCACTCGCGCTCAAGGGCCTCGACCCGGCCGACCCCGCGCTCGACGGGGTGGACTTCGCGACCTGGCTCGGCCGCCACGGCCAGTCCGCCCGCACCGTCGAGGCCCTGTGGGACCTGGTGGGCGTGGCGACCCTGAACGCGACCGCGCCGCACGCCTCCCTCGGGCTCGCCGCGATGGTCTTCAAGACCGGGCTCCTCTCCGAGCCGGGCGCCGCCGACATCGGCTGGGCGCACGTGCCGCTGGGCGAGCTCCACGACACGCTGGCCCGCAAGGCGCTGGCCTCGGCCGGGGTCCGCGTCGAGACCCGTACCAAGGCCGACTCCGTCTCCCGTACCGAGAGCGGCGCCTGGCGGGTCGAGGTGGGCGGCGAGACGCTGGACGCCGAGGTGGTCGTCCTGGCCGTCCCGCAGCGCGAGGCGCACGACCTGCTTCCGCACGGCGCGCTCGACGACCCGGGCAAGCTGCTCGACATCGGCACCGCGCCCATCCTCAACCTGCACGTCGTCTACGACCGCAAGGTGCTGCGGCAGCCGTTCTTCGCGGCCCTCGGCTCGCCCGTGCAGTGGGTCTTCGACCGCACCGAGTCCTCGGGGCTGACGGGGTCTCCCGGCGGGCGGGGATGCCAGTACCTGGCGGTGTCCCAGTCGGCTGCCGAGGGCGAGATCGACGCGCCGGTGGCCGCGCTGCGCGCGCGCTACCTGCCCGAGCTCGAACGGCTGCTGCCCGCCGCGCGCGGCGCGGGCGTACGGGACTTCTTCGTGACCCGGGAGCGTACGGCGACGTTCGCCCCCACCCCCGGCGTCGGACGGCTGCGCCCGGGCGCGCGCACCAACGCTCCCGGCCTCTACCTGGCCGGCGCGTGGACCGCCACCGGCTGGCCCGCGACGATGGAGGGCGCCGTACGCAGCGGATTCAGCGCCGCGGGCGCGGCTCTGGCCGTACTCGGCCGCTCCCACGCCCACCCGCTTCAGGAGGCGGCATGACTGTCAGCAGCACTGGAACAAGAGGAGAGACCGTGCCGACTGTGCCTTCGGCGAACTCGGCTGTCGACACCGTGGACGTCGCCGCGCTTCTGGAGCGCGGGCGGACGCTGTCCACGCCGGTGCTGCGCACGGCCGTGGACCGGCTCGCCGCTCCCATGGACACCGTCGCCGCCTACCACTTCGGGTGGATCGACGCCCAGGGCAACCCGGCGGACGGCGACGGCGGCAAGGCCGTGCGGCCCGCGCTCGCGCTCCTCTCCGCCGAGGCGGCCGGGGCCCGGCCCGAGGTCGGCGTGCCCGGCGCGGTCGCCGTCGAGCTCGTCCACAACTTCTCGCTGCTCCACGACGACCTGATGGACGGCGACGAGCAGCGCCGCCACCGGGACACGGTGTGGAAGGTGCACGGCCCGGCGCAGGCGATCCTCGTCGGCGACGCGCTCTTCGCGCTGGCCAACGAGGTCCTCCTGGAGCTCGGCACGGTCGAGGCCGGGCGCGCCACCCGCCGGCTGACCACCGCGACCCGCAAGCTCATCGACGGCCAGGCCCAGGACATCTCCTACGAGCACCGCGAGCGGGTCACCGTCGAGGAGTGCCTGGAGATGGAGGGCAACAAGACCGGCGCGCTGCTCGCCTGCGCCTGCTCCATCGGCGCGGTGCTCGGTGGCGCGGACGACCGCATGGCCGACACGCTGGAGGCGTACGGCTACCACCTCGGCCTCGCCTTCCAGGCCGTCGACGACCTGCTCGGCATCTGGGGCGACCCGGAGGCCACCGGCAAGCAGACCTGGAGCGACCTGCGCCAGCGCAAGAAGTCCCTGCCGGTGGTGGCCGCGCTCGCGGCCGGCGGCCCGGCCTCGGAGCGCCTGGGCGAGCTGCTCGCCGCCGACGCCAAGAGCAACGACTTCGACACCTTCTCCGAAGAGGAGTTCGCCACCCGGGCGGCGCTCATCGAGGAGGCGGGCGGCCGGGAGTGGACCTCGCAGGAGGCGCGCAGGCAGCACACCATCGCGATCGACGCGCTGGGCGCCGTCGACATGCCCGAGCGGGTGCGGGCGCAGCTGACCGCGCTGGCCGACTTCGTGGTCGTACGGAAGAGATGATCACCATTCGCATATGACGCGACGTCGCCGGAGCGGGCCCGCCAGGGGGCCGCGTCCGACGGAGACCCCAGCACAGCAGAAGTTCCACTGCACTTGCATTAAGGGGAAGCCATGACAGCGACGACCGACGGAAGCGCCGGGGCCCCGCGGCCCCCGGCCGCCGCGGCCAGCGAACCGACCGCACCACCCCCCGGCGAAGACGAGGTGCTCGACGCCGCCCGGCGGGCGGCGGACCGCGCGGTCGAGCACCTGCTCGGCAGGCAGGACGCCCTCGGCTGGTGGAAGGGCGACCTGGAGACCAACGTCACCATGGACGCCGAGGACCTGCTGCTCCGTCAGTTCCTCGGGATCCAGGACGAGAAGACGCTCCGGGCGGCCGCGCTCTTCATCCGGGGCGAGCAGCGCGAGGACGGCACCTGGGCCACGTTCTACGGCGGCCCGCCCGAGCTCTCCGCCACCGTCGAGGCGTACGTGGCGCTGCGGCTCGCCGGGGACCGGCCGGACGACCCGCACATGGCGCGGGCCTCGGCGTGGGTCAGGAGCCAGGGAGGCATCGCCGCCTGCCGGGTCTTCACCCGGATCTGGCTGGCCCTGTTCGGCTGGTGGAAGTGGGACGACCTGCCGGAGCTGCCGCCGGAGCTGATCTTCCTGCCCAAGTGGTTCCCGCTCAACATCTACGACTTCGGCTGCTGGGCCCGGCAGACCATCGTGCCGCTCACCGTGGTCTCCGCCAAGCGGCCGGTGCGGCCCGCGCCCTTCGCGCTCGACGAGCTGCACACCGACGCGCGCGACCCCAACCCCGCCCAGAAGCTCGCCCCCGCCGCGAGCTGGGACGGCGTCTTCCAGCGGCTCGACAAGGCGCTGCACGTCTACCACCGCCTCGCCCCGCGCAAGCTGCGCCGCGCCGCGATGAACACCGCAGCCCGCTGGATCGTCGAGCGCCAGGAGAACGACGGCTGCTGGGGCGGGATCCAGCCGCCCGCCGTCTACTCCGTGATCGCCCTGCACCTGCTCGGCTACGACCTCCAGCACCCGGTGATGCGGGCCGGTCTTGAATCCCTCGACCGGTTCGCGGTGTGGCGCGAGGACGGTGCCCGGATGATCGAGGCCTGCCAGTCCCCGGTGTGGGACACCTGCCTCGCCACCATCGCGCTCGCCGACGCGGGGCTGCCCGCCGACCACCCGGCCCTGGTCAAGGCCGTGGACTGGATGCTCGGCGAGGAGATCGTCCGGCCGGGCGACTGGGCGGTGAAGAAGCCCCAACTGCCGCCGGGCGGCTGGGCGTTCGAGTTCCACAACGACAACTACCCGGACATCGACGACACCGCCGAGGTGATCCTCGCGCTGCGCCGGGTGCGCCACCCCGACCCCGAGCGGGTCGAGGGGGCGATCCGCCGGGCCGCGCGGTGGACGCTCGGCATGCAGTCGAGGAACGGGGCGTGGGCCGCCTTCGACGCCGACAACACCAGCCCGTTCCCCAACCGGCTGCCGTTCTGCGACTTCGGCGAGGTCATCGACCCGCCGTCGGCCGATGTCACCGCGCACGTCGTGGAGATGCTGGCGGTCGAGGGCCGGGCCCACGAGCCGCGCGCCCGGCGCGGCATCGAGTGGCTGCTGGCCGAACAGGAGGCGAGCGGCGCCTGGTTCGGGCGCTGGGGCGTCAACTACGTCTACGGGACGGGCTCGGTGGTCCCGGCGCTGACGGCCGCCGGGCTGCCCGCCTCGCACCCGGCGATCCGCCGGGCCGTCGCCTGGCTGGAGTCGGTGCAGAACGAGGACGGCGGCTGGGGCGAGGACCTGCGCTCCTACCGCGAGGAGGAGTGGATCGGGCACGGCGCCTCGACCGCCTCCCAGACCGCCTGGGCGCTGCTCGCGCTCCTCGCGGCGGGGGAGCGGGACGGCAAGGCGGTCGAGCGGGGCGTCGCCTGGCTCGCCGGGACCCAGCTGGCGGACGGCTCCTGGGACGAGCCGTACTTCACCGGCACCGGTTTCCCCTGGGACTTCTCGATCAACTACCACCTCTACCGCCAGGTGTTCCCGCTCACCGCGCTCGGCCGCTATGTCCATGGAGAACCGTTCTCCCTCGCCGCTCCCAAGGGGAAGTGATGGACGTACGTCCCTTGGTCCCCCCGGAACCCGTACCGCTGCTCGTCGCCTGTGCGCTCACCATCGAGGAGCTGGCGCTGCGCAGCGGCGGCCGGGGCCGGGCCCCCGGGCAGGTGGTGACCGTGCTGCGCAGCGGTATGGGCCCGAAGGCCGCCGAACGGGCCGTGCTGCGGGGCCTGGGCACGGCGGAGAACCGCGAGGCGGCCGTGATCGCCTCCGGATTCTGTGCGGGCCTGGCCCCCGGGATGCACCCCGGGGACCTGGTCGTCGCCGAAGAGACCCGCGACCCGCGCGGCACCACCGCCTGCGTGGGTACGGAGGTGCTGGCCAAGGCGCTGCAAGCCGCGCTGCCTGGCCGCACCGTGCACACCGGTCCGCTCCTCGGCTCCGACCACGTGGTGCGTGGTCACGAACGGGCCGAGCTGCGCGCGACCGGGGCGATCGCCGTGGACATGGAGTCCGCGGCGACGCTGTGGAGCGCCGTCGGGGCCGGAGAGCGTCCGGTTGCGGCCGTACGGGTGGTCGTGGACGCTCCAGAACATGAACTCGTCCGGATCGGCACGGTACGCGGTGGAATATCAGCTTTCCGCGTTCTTCGTGCCGTCCTTCCCGCTTTCTTTGAATGGCACCGTTCTTTGCCGCTCCCCAGGAGGTGAGCCAGATGGCCATGCCGCTTCGCCAGTCCATCAGGGTCGGGACCTATCTTGTTGAACAGAAGCTCCGCAAGCGTGAGAAGTTCCCGCTGATCGTCGAGCTGGAGCCGCTCTTCGCCTGCAATCTGAAGTGCGAGGGCTGCGGGAAGATCCAGCATCCGGCCGGGATCCTGAAGCAGCGCATGCCGGTGGCGCAGGCCGTGGGCGCCGTCCTGGAGTCGGGCGCCCCCATGGTCTCCATCGCGGGCGGCGAGCCCCTGATGCATCCTCAGATCGATGAGATCGTGCGCCAGTTGGTGGCCAAGAGGAAGTACGTCTTCCTCTGCACCAACGCCCTGTTGCTGCGCAAGAAGCTGGAGAAGTTCACCCCGTCCCCGTACTTCGCGTTCGCCGTGCACATCGACGGCCTGCGCGAGCGGCACGACGAGTCGGTGGCGAAGGAGGGCGTCTTCGACGAGGCGGTGGCGGCGATCAAGGAGGCCAAGCGCCAGGGCTTCCGGGTCACCACCAACTCCACCTTCTTCAACACCGACACCCCGCAGACGATCATCGAGGTGCTCAACTTCCTCAACGACGACCTCCAGGTCGACGAGATGATGATCTCGCCCGCGTACGCCTACGAGAAGGCGCCCGACCAGGAGCACTTCCTGGGCGTCGAGCAGACCCGCGAGCTCTTCAAGAAGGCGTTCGCCGGGGGCAACCGGCGCCGCTGGCGGCTCAACCACTCCCCGCTCTTCCTGGACTTCCTGGAGGGCAAGGCGGACTTCCCGTGCACGGCCTGGGCGATCCCCAACTACTCGCTCTTCGGCTGGCAGCGGCCCTGCTACCTGATGAGCGACGGGTACGTACCGACGTACCGGCAGCTGGTCGAGGAGACGGACTGGGACAAGTACGGCCGGGGCAAGGACGACCGGTGCGCCAACTGCATGGCGCACTGCGGCTACGAGCCCACCGCCGTCCTCGCGACCATGGGGTCGCTCAAGGAGTCGCTGCGCGCGGTCCGCGAGACCGTGCAGGGAAACCGCGGGTGACGTGATGAGGACCGGAGAGCCCGTCTCCCTGGGCCTCCCCGCGCTGCCGACCCGGCCGCCGGCGATGCGCCGCCCCTCGCGGCGCATCCAGGTCGGGTCGGTGGCCATTGGCGGGGATGCTCCGGTCTCGGTGCAGTCGATGACGACGACGCGTACGTCGGACATCGGCGCGACGTTGCAGCAGATCGCGGAGCTGACGGCGTCGGGCTGCCAGATCGTGCGGGTGGCCTGCCCCACGCAGGACGACGCGGATGCGTTGGCGACGATCGCGAAGAAGTCGCAGATCCCGGTGATCGCGGATATTCATTTTCAGCCGAAGTACGTGTTCGCGGCGATTGACGCGGGGTGTGCGGCGGTGCGGGTGAATCCGGGCAACATCAAGCAGTTCGACGACAAGGTCAAGGAGATCGCGCGGGCGGCGAAGGACGCGGGGACGCCGATCCGGATCGGTGTGAACGCGGGGTCGCTGGATGCGCGGCTGCTGAAGAAGTACGGGAAGGCGACTCCTGAGGCGCTGGTGGAGTCGGCGCTGTGGGAGGCGTCGCTTTTCGAGGAGCATGATTTCCGGGACATCAAGATCTCGGTGAAGCACAACGATCCGGTGGTGATGGTCGAGGCGTACCGGCAGCTGGCGGCTCGGTGTGACTATCCGCTGCATCTGGGTGTGACGGAGGCGGGGCCGGCGTTCCAGGGGACGATCAAGTCGGCGGTGGCTTTCGGTGCGCTGCTGAGTCAGGGCATTGGTGACACGATCCGGGTTTCTCTGTCGGCGCCGCCGGCGGAGGAGATCAAGGTGGGGATCCAGATTCTGGAGTCGTTGAATCTGCGTCAGCGTCGTCTGGAGATTGTGTCGTGTCCGTCGTGTGGGCGGGCGCAGGTGGATGTGTACAA
>NZ_JBFAAD010000021.1:0-133491 GCF_040639555.1 Streptomyces sp. NPDC023838 | reverse complement strand
GGCGGCCATGGCGTCGGCGGGCGAGCGCCAGGTGGCCGGGTCGTACGCCTGGATGAACGGCTTGGCCCCTGTAGGGGCGCGGGGAACTGCGCGACCAGCCACATGTGGTCCGCAGACAAACGGGAGCGGGGTGCAGGGGCCGCAGGCCCCGCAGCGGGGTCCGGGGGCGTAGCCCCCGGGAGAGCCACCTTCACCCCCACCCACCCCCGGAGGGTTCAGGGAAGGGGCGGGGTGGGGCCAAAAACCCGGGGGTCAGCCGCGCAGCTCGTCCGCCACCAGCTCCGCGATCTGCACCGCGTTCAGCGCAGCCCCCTTGCGCAGGTTGTCGTTGGACAGGAACAGCGCGAGACCGTTCTCGACGGTCTCGTCGACCCGGATCCGGCCCACATACGACGCGTCCTTGCCCGCGGCCTCCAGCGGCGTGGGAATCTCCGAGAGCTCGACACCCGGCGCCGAGCGGAGCAGCTCGTACGCCCGCTCCACCCCGATCGCCCGCGAGAAGCGCGCGTTCACCTGGAGCGAGTGGCCCGAGAAGACCGGGACGCGCACACACGTGCCGGAGACCTTCAGGTCCGGGATGCCGAGGATCTTGCGGGACTCGTTGCGGAGCTTCTGCTCCTCGTCCGTCTCGTACGACCCGTCGTCCACGATCGACCCCGCCAGCGGCAGCACGTTGAAGGCGATCGGGCGCTTGTAGACGTTCGGCTCAGGGAAGGACACCGACTCCCCGTCGAAGGCCAGCTGGTCCGCCGCCTCGGCCACCGCGCACGCCTGGGTGTGCAGCTCCGCCACGCCCGCGAGCCCCGAGCCCGACACGGCCTGGTAGGTGGTGGCGACCATCGCGGTCAGCCCGGCCTCCTCGTGGAGCGGCCGCAGCACCGGCATCGCGGCCATCGTGGTGCAGTTCGGGTTGGCGATGATCCCCTTGGGGCGGTCCTTGATCGCCTCCGGGTTCACCTCGGAGACCACCAGCGGGACCTCGGGGTCGCGCCGCCACGCCGACGAGTTGTCGATCACGACCGCGCCCTGCCCGGCGACCTTCTCCGCCAGCGCGCGCGAGGTCGCGCCGCCCGCCGAGAAGAGCACGATGTCCAGGCCCGTGTAGTCGGCCGTGGAGGCGTCCTCGATGGTGATCTCCCGGCCCTCCCACGTGAGGGTGGAGCCCGCGGACCGCGCGGAGGCGAACAGGCGCAGCTCGTCGACCGGGAACTTCCGCTCGGCGAGGATGGTGCGCATGACTCCGCCGACCTGTCCGGTGGCTCCGACGATTCCGACCCTCACGGTGACTCCTTCTGTACGCGCATGTACGGCTCCGGCGCTCCCATCATGCGTCGGCGCCCGCCGGACTTGTCCAATCCATTGTCCGGGGTGTGGGACAGCTGCCCACTTGTGACGAGTTCATGGCGGCTCTGTTGCATCCGGCCCGAAATGCCTTCCGACGGACGATTCGCTGGTTACGGTCCTGCCGTCCGGACCGATAAACGGTCATCGCTTCCCGCATTCCGGAGGAACCCCGTGCGCGCACCCCGCCGCAGCCGGGCCATAGCGGCCCTGGCCGCAGCCCCCGTACTCCTGGCGGCAGCCGCCCCCGCCGTCGCCCACCCGCACGTCGCCCACTCGCACGCCCACAAGGACCCGCAGAAGCAGGCGCAGCGCCTGGCGAAGAAGCTGGTGTCGCAGGCGTCGGGGGAGAGCGCCTACCGCCACCTGGAGCAGTTCCAGAAGATCGCCGACGCCAACGGCGGCACCCGCGCCGCGGGCACACCCGGCTACGACGCCTCGGCCGCGTACGTCTACGGGCAGCTCAAGGGCGCCGGGTACGACGTCGCGTACCAGGACTTCGACATCCACGAGTCCAAGACCCTGCGCGAGAAGCTCACCGTCGTGACAGCGGGGCCGCGCGAGCTGAAGACCGCCGCCTTCCAGTTCAGCAAGGCGAGCCCGGCCGGCGGACTCACCGCCCAGGTCAAGGCGGCCCGCGTCGACGCGACCCCCGGCTGCGCGCTCGACGACTACGCGTCGGACACCTTCACCGGCAAGATCGCCCTGGTCAAGCGCGGCAGCTGCACCTTCCAGGAGAAGGAGGCCGTCGCCGCCAAGGCGGGCGCCGCCGGGATCATCCTCTACAACCACTCCGGCGACGCCCCCGTCCACGGCACCGTCAGTGACCCCGCCAACGCGCACATCCCCGCCACCGGCATCTCGCTCGCCGACGGCGAGGCGCTGGCCGCGCAGGTCGCCAAGGGCGATGTCACGGTCACCCTGGACGTCGCCACCGAGGCGGTCGCCCACAGGACCCGCAACGTGATCGCCGAGACGAAGGGCGGCGATCCGGCGAACGTCGTCGCGCTCGGCAGCCACCTCGACTCGGTCCCGGCCGGGCCCGGCATCAACGACAACGGCTCCGGCTCGGCCGGTCTGCTCGAAGTCGCGCTCAAGCTCGCCAAGGAGACCAAGCAGACCAAGAAGCACCCCAGGCCGACCGCCAACAAGGTGCGGTTCGCCTGGTGGTCGGGCGAGGAGCTGGGCCTGCTGGGCTCCGAGCACTACGTCAAGTCCCTGACGGCACAGCAGAAGCAGCGGATCAAGCTGTACCTCAACTTCGACATGATCGGCTCGCCCAACCCCGCCGAGCTCGTCTACGACGGCGACAACTCCGACAACGTGGGCGAGGGCGCGGGCCCGGCGGGCTCCGCCCAGATCGAGCGGCTGATCAACGGCTACCTGGACAAGAAGCGCGTCCCGCACTGGGGCACCGACTTCGACGGCCGCTCCGACTACGGCCCCTTCATCGAGCAGGGCATCCCGGCGGGCGGCACCTTCACCGGCGCCGAGGGCCTCAAGACCGAGGAGCAGGCGGCCGGGGCGGGCGGCGAGGCCAACAAGCCGTACGACCCGAACTACCACGCGGCCGGTGACACCCTCAAGAACATCGACCGCGCGTACTTCGACCTCAACATCGACGTCATCGCGCACGCGGTGGGCACCTACGCCCAGGACCTGGGCTCACTCAAGGGCTGAGCCCGTAGACGTACGCGTACGACCCGTAGACGTACGCATGCAAAAGAACAAGAAGGGGCCCGGCGTTCACGAAGAACGCCGGGCCCCTCCCTACGTGCTCACACCGTTACGGCGTGACCTTCTCGATCACGACGCTGCCGGTGCCCGCGGCGGTGCCGCGCGCGTTGACCAGCTTGACCTCGCCGAAGAACTGGCGTCCCTCGGGGGCCGCGCCGCTCACCAGGACCTGCGCGCCGACGGTCGCCGTGGCGCCGTTGGCGAGCTTGACCGTCTTGGAGTCGTCGACCTTGACGGTGCCGAGCGACGGCGCGTAGTACACGTCGCGGTAGTTGTACGTGGTGGACCCGGACGGGACCGCGTAGCCCGCGACCTGGATGGTGTAGGTGCCGGCGGCCGGCTTCACCAGGCTGACGGCCTCCTCGGAGTCGCCGTCCGCGGACGAGCCGACCTGCACGCCGTCCTTGAGGACCGTGAGGTCCAGGTCGGCCGCGGTGTCCGAGACGCCGCCGATGGCGACGTCGAGGCGCTCCACGCCCTCGCCGATGGTCAGCGTGCTCGTCTGGACCTCACCGGCCTTGATGGTCGGCTTGGCGACCTTCGCGGAGCCGAGCGCGCCGCCCTGCAGCTTGCCGTCGATGGCGGCGAAGTTGTTGGTGACCTTCCACTCGACCGGGGTCGAGGTGCCGACCTTGGCCTCCGGGACGGTCTTCACGGCCGGGTCGAAGACGGCGCCGAGCAGCGCCACGTCCAGCTTGTACGGGTTGTCGAGGTAGGGCGACGTACGGCGCGACTCGACTTCGATCTCCCACACGCCCGGCTGCGGGTCCGCGTAGGAGCGCAGGTCGGGGCGGCACTTGTTGGCCGGGTTGTCGTAGTTCGGGTAGCAGTTGGGCGTCCCCGTGTCGTCGACCGGCACGCCGTACGGGTGGATCGCGATGAACCGGGTCTGGCTGCCCGAGCGCAGCGCGCCCATGGAGACCTCAAGCGCCTTGGCGCCCGCCGGGACGCTCACGAAGTACGACTTGGTGCTGTTGCGCTGCACCGAGGACGAGTCCGTGAAGGTGTAGGCCGGCTTGGCCAGCGGCTTGGCGACGATCACGGTGGCGAGGATCTGCTGGTCCACGCCCTTGGTCCGCTTGTCGTTGACCTCCAGGATGGCGCTGTGCACGCCCGCCGACTTCGGCTGCGCCTGCACCTTGACGGTGACCGGCGTGTTCAGCCCCAGCGCGACCTCGTCGGAGCCCAGGACCTTGAAGGTGCCGTCGTTGTTCCTGAACGACAGCTTGTGCTTCACGGCCTTGTCCGGGCCCGTGGTGCGGGTGACGGTGACGTCGTACGTCTTCTTCTCGCCCGCCTTGAGGCCGCCCTCGCGGTCGTAGATGCCGGTGCCGAAGCCCGGCGTCTTCAGCGCGAAGTCGAGCGCGGTCTTCACCGGCGCCTTGACGCTGTACTCGTGCGCGGTCGCGCCGTCCTGGATCGCGTCCCAGGCGTCGACGATGTCGATCAGGCCCGCGCCCTCGGCGTACGCCTGAACGCCCTTGATGTGCTTGGCCGTCGACGTCAGCGCGGTGCGCAGGTCGGCCGGGGCCAGGTCGAGGTGCTTCTGCTTGGCGGCCGACAGCAGCAGGGCCGCGGCGCCCGTCGCCTGCGGCGAGGCCATCGAGGTGCCCTGGAGCATCGAGTAGCCGGCCGGCAGCGAGTAGCCCGACTCCTTGACCGGGGAGCCCGGCAGCCACGTCTGCGTGGTGTTGATCGCGGCACCCGGCGCCGACAGCGTCGGCGTGAAGCCGCCGTCCTCACGCGGGCCGCGCGAGGAGAACGGCATCATGTCGTACTTCTTCGACACGTTGGAGCCGTAGTTGGAGGCCCAGGTCTGCTGCGAGATGGTGGCGCCGACCGAGATGACGTGGTCCGCGAGGCCCGGGTCGCCGATGGTGTTGACGCCGGGGCCCTCGTTGCCGGCCGAGATGACCAGCTGGACGCCGTAGGTGTCGATGAGGCGCTTGTAGAGCTCGGAGCGCGCGTTGTTGCCGTCGTTGAGCGCCGGCAGGCCGCCGATCGACATGTTGACGATGTCGACGTGGCGGTTGGTGACCAGGTCGATCATGCCCTCGGTCAGCGCGATGTTGGTGCAGCCGCCGGACCAGTTGCAGGCCCGCGAGGAGACGATCTTGGCGCCGGGGGCGGCGCCGCTCATCTTGCCGCCGAACAGCCCGTTCGCGGCGGTGATGCCCGCGACATGGGTGCCGTGCTCGGACTCGATGACGCCGATGTTGACGTAGTCGGAGGTGTGCCCGGCCGCGTCGTACTTCACGTTCTTGCGGATCTCGACGGTGAACGGCATGCGCTCGACGACGTCGGTCGCCGGGTTGTCCGTACCGAAGTAGCCGACCTGGTAGCCGTCCTTGTACGGCTTCATGGCCTCGTCGTCGGTGAAGTCACCGTTGTTGTTGAGGTCCACGCGCACGGTCTCGGCGACCGGGTCGTAGAGCACGCCCCAGGTGTCGGTGGTGTCGCCGTCGCGGTTCAGGTCGCCCTTGGCGTCGCCGCCCGCGGTCACCTTCTCCGAGAGGAGGCTCACGTCGTAGCTGCCCGCCGGGGCCTTCCAGCTGCGGCCCTGGAAGGCGAACTCCGGGCCGGACACGGCGGTGTTCATCCGGCGCCAGGTGCCGTCGGCGTCCGCCACCGGGTCGGTCGCGGTGACCCAGTCGACGATCTTGCGCTCGCCGGTGGTGGTCTTCTGCAGCGCCGGGTGGCCCAGGTCCACGCCCGAGTCCAGGACGCCGATGGTGATGCCGCGGCCGTCGGCCTTGGGGTGCTGCTTGACGAAGTCGACCGCGCCCGTCTCGAAGGACGGGTTGTACGGGTTCTTCGCCGGGGTGTCCTTGCCTGGCGCCGCGAACGAGCCCGAGAGGGACTTGCGCGGCGCGCTCGCGCCCTTGGCGCTGTCGGCCGACGGGGTCGGGTCGTCGAGCTGGATCTCCTGCTTGAGGTCGATCCCGTGGACCGAGGGCAGCTTCGCGGCGGCCTTCAGGGCCGACTCCGCGGTGCCGGTCGGCAGGGTGGCGCGCACATAGCCGAGCTTGTCGTCGGTCTTGCCGACGGTGGCGCCCGGCACCGAGTCGAGCTGGTGCGAGACGGCGCCGGTGGCGCCGGGGGCGGTCGCCACCATCACGGTGACGGTCTTCTCGCCCTTGGCCTCGGCCTCGGCGAGCCGCTGCTCGTCGGCCGCGCCGAGCTTGGCCGCGGGATCCGCCGGGGATTTCGCGGGCGTGGACTTCACCGGAGCGGGCGTCGGACCGGCCGTCCCGGAGGCGAAGACGGGGGCGGCGCCCGCGGCGACGAGCGCGGCCACCATGCCGGCCGCGGCCGCTATCTGGGCCGTGCGTCTAGCGCCGGGTATGGCGCGCGGTGAATCGGAGGTCATCAGCTTCCCTAATGGTCAGAAAGGGTCCGGAATACGGTGCCGGATGACCGCTGAGCATCGCCTATGTGGCGGTTGTTTGTGGAGAGTTGACCGTGTCCGGAATCGGACATGGCGGGATCCCGCCATACGCCATCGGGCGCGAGGCCGGGTGAAACGGGGCGAATCAGCTCTCGCGCGTACGGGCGTAGTGACGGGACGCCTTCGCACGGTTGCCGCACGCGGCCATCGAGCACCAGCGGCGGGTGCCGTTCCGCGAGGTGTCGAAGAAGTGCAGGGTGCACGCGTCATGGGCGCAGGCGCGGATCCGGTCCGGCGCGGTGCGCAGCAGATCGAGGTAGTCCCGCGCGGCCGTCCAGGCGGGCCCCCACGCCGGATCGGCGAACTCGGCCCGCTCGCCCGGCCCTTCGGCGGAGAGAGTGGCGCGAATGCGGCCGTGCTCCAGGATCGCGTCGAGACCGGCGGCCGCCGCTGGCTCGCCGGGGTGCTCCACGGCCCGCAGCAGCGCGTCCCGGGCCCGCAGCAATGGCCCGAGCGCGGCCCGGTCGGCGGGGAAGCGGGCGTCGAGGCCGGTGGAGGCGAGCCAGACGGTGAGCCCGTCGGCGGAGGCGAGCAGATCCTGACGCTCCCCGTCGTGCGTCCATCGCGTGTTCAGCAGGTCGAGGGAGACGGGCTCTCCGGTGAGTGGGCGCGGATCGGGCGCGGACATCCCGGGCTCCTCTCGTACGTACGGGGTCGTGCGGCGGCGGTGCTGACCCCTCAAGGCGGTGCCAACCCTTCAAGGCGACGGTGCTGACCCCTCAAGGCGGTGCCAACCCCTCAAGGCGACGGTGCTAACCCCTCAAGGTTACGTGACCGGTTGCGCCTCCGGGCCTTCCGCGACCGCCCGGAAGGGGGCCAGGATCGGCTGAGATCCGCTCAACCCCGGCCCGCCGGGCAACTCGCCCGGCGCAGGCGGGGTCCTGTCCGCCGACGGCGCCGTAGGGGGCGCCGCGGGCGAACAGGGAGAGAGCACATGTCCATACGCAGGGGCAGGAGAGTCAGGACCGCCGCCCTCGGGGTGGCCGTGGCCGCGGGGATCACCGCGACGGTGTGCGCGGCCCCGGCCTCCGCGCGGGACGCGGCGCCCGGCTCGCACCGGGCCACCCAGCAGGCCATGGACGCGGCCGTGCGCGCCGGGGTGCCGGGCGTCGTCGGGCTCGCCCAGGACGGCGGGCGCGGCTGGACCGGGGAGGCGGGCGTCGCCGATCTGCGCACCGGCCGCGAGCGGCGGGCCGAGGACCGCTACCGGGTCGGCTCCATCACCAAGACGTTCGTGGCCACCGTCGTCCTCCAGCTCGAAGCCGAGGGCAGGCTGAGCCTGGACGACAGCGTCGAGCACTGGCTGCCGGGCGTGGTGCGGGGCAACGGCCACGACGGCACGAAGATCACTTTGCGCCGGCTCCTCCAGCACACGAGCGGCATCTTCAACTACACCCAGGACCAGACCTTCGGGCAGCGGGTCTTCACCGCGGACTTCCTCCGGCACCGCTATGACACCTACACACCACGGCAGTTGGTGGACATCGCGATGACGCATGCGCCGGACTTCGCACCGGGCACCTCCTGGCACTACTCCAACACCAACTTCGTCCTGGCCGGGATGGTGATCGAGAAGGCCACCGGACACTCCTACGCCACCGAGATCGACCGCCGCGTCCTGCGCCCGCTGCACCTGCGCTCCACCACGCTGCCGGGCACCGACTCCCGGATGCCGCGGCCCAGCGGCCGCGCCTATTCCAAGCTGTCCCAGCAGACGACCGGCCGGACGTACGACGTCACCGCGCTTGATCCGTCGATGGCGGGCTCGGCCGGCGAGATGGTGTCGGACTCCGCCGATCTGAACCGCTTCTACCGCGCCCTGCTGACCGGCGAGCTGCTGCCGCAGCGCCAGCTGAAGGAGATGACCACCACCGTCCCGGTGGGGTCCGACACCCCCGACGCCGGCTACGGGCTCGGTCTGATGGAGAACAAGCTGCCCTGCGGCACCGAGGTCTGGGGCCACGACGGCGGGATCCACGGCTCGTCCTCCGTGACTCTCACGACCAAGGACGGGCGCCACTCCCTGGCGTTCAACTTCAACGGCGACTGGTCGGGTGACAGCGCGGCGGTCGTGGTCGCCGAGTTCTGCGGCACCGCACCGGCGGCCGAACCGGTCAAGTGACCGGGCCTGTCAGGTGACTTCGGGGTGCTCCCCGTTCGTGGTGCTCCCCGTTCGTGGTGCTCCCCCGTTCCCCTTCTCGTTCCCTTCACCGGGGGAGCACCACCACATACGCGGCGGGCTCCCGGTCCGCCGAGGCCATCAGGGCGGTGCGCACCACCGTCGCCTGCTGGTCCATCGACTCGCGCAGCTTCCGGGGGGTGAGGTGGACGACGGTGATCCCCAGCCGCTCCAGCGTCTCGCGCTTCTGCGTGTACTCGCACCACAGCTCGTCGTCCTCCTTCCGCCGGCGCCGCTGGCGCGGCGACCGGGTGTCGAGCTCCACCGCCACCGCCTGGTCCGGCCAGTACGCGTCCACGCCCCCGATGTGCGGCCCGCCCGGCAGCCGCAGGTCCACGTTCCACAGCGGGTCGGGCAGCTCGTGGGTGCGCACCATCTCGTAGAGACGGTTCTCGGCGATGGCCCGCCCCTCGGTGAGCAGCGAGTCCACCGCGTCCACCACGTGCGACCGCGTCAGCAGCCGCGCCTGGGTCAACTCCCGTACGAGCGCGGCCGGTTCGCAGTGCCCGCCGCGTACCGCCTCGGTGAGCAGTCGGCGTACCGCGTGCGCGTCGGTGAGCTGGGCCACCGCGTCCGCCAGCGCCCTCGGCACCGGCGCCACCGGCACCCCGGCCACCGGCTCCGGTACCGGCATCACCTGCGTCCGCACCAGCCGTACGAAGCCGGTCGAGCGCAGCCGCCGGGTGCGCGGCACGAGCATGTCGATCCGGTCGAGCGAGAGCAGCGGGGGAGCGGAGGAGAAGCGGTGCAGGGCGAGCGCGGCGAGCCCGGTGACGATCGCGTCGCAGGGCGCCGCGTGCGCCTGGCCCGGGACCGGGATCGCCTTGGCGCGCTCGGGGGCCGGGCGTCCCGCGTACAGCAGGGCCGCGTGCAGCCGCTCCTCGTTGGTGGGCGGTCCCGGGTGCAACACGTAGACGCCGGGCAGCAGTTGCTGCCAGGGGCCGCCGGGGCGGCACTGGGCGGCGGTGGTGGCGGCCGGGACGCCGTGGGCGCGCAGCTGGGCCGCCGAGTAGACGCGCCGGTGCATGTCGGTGAGGTGGCTGAGGGGGCGCGGCGAGAGCGGGGAGGGGGTCTCGCCGCCGAAGGTCGGGGTGTTGTGGTTCATGCCCGGGGGTGTTCCGCGCCCGGAGCGGCCCTTAACCGCTGTTACAAGCCCGTCGACAATTCCGGACAAGCCCGTCCTAAAGTACGGGCGTTCGAGTGCCGATCAGGGGGCCCGTCGCCGGGCCCCCCGCCGGGCGTCAGCGGGCGGCCGCCGCCGCGTCGCAGGCCTGGCCGCGCAGGGTGCGGGCCAGGTCGTCACGGGCCTCCAGGACGAGGCGGCGCAGCGCCGGGGCCGCGTCCGGGTGGGCGGTGAGCCATTCGTCCGTGGAATCGAGCGTCGATCGGCTGTCCCGCAGGCTCGGGAAGAGCCCCCGCACGACGTCCATGCCGATCTGGATGGACCGCTCGGCCCACAGGCGCTCGATCACCTCGAAGTACTTCGGCGCGTAGGGAGCGATCAGCTCGCGCTGCGAGGGCTGGCCGAAGCCGGAGATGGTGGCCTCCACCAGCGCGTTCGACAGCGAGTCCGACTCGACGACCTGCGCCCACGCCTGCGCCTTGACGGCCGCCGACGGCCGGGCCGCCAGGCACCGCACCTGGTGGCGCTTGCCGGAGGCCGTGTCGTCGCGGGCGAGCTCGGCGCCGATCACCGACTCGTCGGCGCGGCCGTGCGCGGCCAGCGGCTCCAGGAGCACCCAGCGCAGCTCCTGGTCGACCTCCAGGCCGTCGATCTTGGCCGTCCCCGCCAGCAGCCCCTCGAGGAGCTGGAAGTCGGCGTCGGTCGTCGCCGTGGCGGCGAAGAAACGGGCCCAGGCCAGCTGGTGCTCGCTGCCCGGCGCCGCGATCCGCAGCTCGCGCAGCGCGCCCTCGGCGAGCAGCCGCCCGCCCTGCTCGCGCCCCTCGGGCGCCGCGTAGTGCGTCTGCGCCGAGCGGGTCCAGGCGTGCAGCATCTGGAGCACGCCGATGTCGCTCTCGCGCCCGGAGTGGGAGAGCACCAGGTCGATGAAGTCCCGCGCCGGCATCAGCGCGTCCCGCGTCAGGTTCCACAGCGCCGACCAGCACAGGGCGCGCGCCAGCGGGTCCGTGATGTCGCCGAGGTTCGTCCGCAGGGTGGCGAGTGAGCCCTCGTCGAAGCGGATCTTGCAGTACGTGAGGTCGTCGTCGTTGACGAGGATCAGCTCGGGCCGCTCGGCCCCGGCCAGCTCCGCCACCACCGTGCGCGGCCCGTCCACGTCGACCTCGGCGCGCGCGTACCGCACCAGGGCGCCCGCCTCGGAGCGGTAGAGGCCGACCGCGACCCGGTGCGGGCGCAGCGTCGGATGGGCCTCGACGGCCTCCTGGACCACGGCGAGCTCGGTGATGCGGTCGCCCGCGTCGTAAGTGACCTGCGGGGTGAGGGAGTTGACACCCGCCGTCTGGAGCCAGGAGCGCGACCAGGCCGCCATGTCCCGGCCGGAGACCTCCTCCAGGACCGACAGGAGATCGCCCAGGCGCGTGTTCCCGTACGCATGGCGCTTGAAGTAGCGCCGGGCGCCCTCC
The DNA here is from genome assembly GCF_040639555.1 of Streptomyces sp. NPDC023838. Classification (NCBI taxonomy): domain Bacteria; kingdom Bacillati; phylum Actinomycetota; class Actinomycetes; order Kitasatosporales; family Streptomycetaceae; genus Streptomyces; species Streptomyces sp. NPDC023838. The sequence continues at coordinate 122,203 of NZ_JBFAAD010000021.1, read as the reverse complement.
AGGAACGCCTCCCGGCCCACGTACGCCACCAGCTGCTTCAGGACCGAGGCGCCCTTGGCGTAGGTGATGCCGTCGAAGTTGAGCTTGGCGTCCTCAAGATCACGGATGTCGGCCGTGATCGGGTGCGTGGACGGCAGCTGGTCCGCGCGGTACGCCCAGGACTTGCGGCCGTTGGCGAAGGTGATCCAGCCGTTGGTGAACCGGGTCGCCTCGACCTGCGAGAAGCTGCCCATGAAGTCGGCGAACGACTCCTTCAGCCACAGGTCGTCCCACCAGCTCATGGTGACCAGGTCGCCGAACCACATGTGCGCCATCTCGTGCAGGATGACGTTGGCCCGGCGCTCGTACGCCGCCTGCGTCACCTTGCCCCGGAAGATGAACTCCTCGCGGAAGGTCACCATGCCCGGGTTCTCCATCGCCCCGAGGTTGTACTCCGGCACGAAGGCCTGGTCGTACTTGCCGAACGGGTACGGGTAGTCGAACTGGTCGTGGAAGAAGTCGAAGCCCTGCTTGGTGACGAGGAACACGTCGTCCGCGTCGAAGTGCCGGGCCAGGCCCTTGCGGCACATCGCGCCGAGCGGGATCTCCAGCGTGCTGCCGTCGTCGAACGTACGGCGGTAGGTGTCCGTCACGTAGTGGTACGGCCCGGCCACCACACACGTGATGTACGTCGAGATCGGCTTGGTCTCGGCGAACCGCCAGACCCCGTCCTCGCCCCGGGCGCCCTCGCCGTTGGACCACACCGTCCAGCCCTCGGGCGCCGTCGCCTCGAAGCGGAAGGGGGCCTTCAGGTCGGGCTGCTCGAAGTTCGCGAACACCCGCCGCGAGTCGGCCGGCTCGTACTGGGTGTAGAGGTAGACCTCGCCGTCCTCCGGGTCGACGAAGCGGTGCATGCCCTCGCCGGTGCGGCTGTACGCGCAGTTCGCGTCCACCACCAGCACGTTCTCCGCGGCCAGGTCCGCCAGCGCCACCCGGGTGCCGTCGAAAACCGCGGCCGGGTCCAGCGGCTTGCCGTTCAGGGTGACCGCGTTCACCGACGGCGCCACCAGGTCCGCGAACGAGCCCGCGCCCGGGGTCGCGCAGCGGAACCGGATCGTGGTGACCGAACGGAACGTACGCGGCCCGTCCGGGGCGTCCCCGACCGCGGACCGCAGATCGAGGGCGACCTCGTACCCGTCGACGGACAGCAGATCTGCCCGCTCACGGGCCTCGTCGCGGGACAGATTCTCACCGGGCACGGGCACTCCTTCGTGTCTCGTTCGAACAGCACCGATCCTGCCATGCCCGCCGGACCCCGGACACGCGGGAATGCGACGGGTGGCCAAAGACGTTCCCTCCGGTGATTTCCCAAGCGTGGCCCGATGAGGAGAGACATGTCCGAGACCCCGCCCCAGACCGGGAAGACCCCCGTCGACTTCTGGTTCGACCCGCTCTGTCCCTGGGCCTGGATGACGTCCCGCTGGATGCTGGAGGTCGAGAAGGTCCGCGACGTCGAGGTCCGCTGGCACGTGATGAGCCTGGGCGTCCTCAACGAGGACAGGCTCGACGAGCTGCCCGAGTCCTACCGCGAGTTCCTGACGACGCGGGCCTGGGGCCCGGTCAAGGTCGTCATGGCCGCGCAGCAGAAGTACGGCGAGGAGGTCCTCGGCAGGCTGTACACCGCGCTCGGCACCCGCTTCCACAACCAGGACCTCGGCTCCGGCCGCGAGGTGCTGGTCGCCGCCCTGGAGGAGGCGGGCCTGCCCGCGGAGCTCGCCGACTACGCGGACGTCGACAACAGCGCCTACGAGTTCGACGCCGAGCTGCGCGCCTCCCACAAGGAGGGCATAGACAAGGTCGGCCAGGACGTCGGCACCCCGGTCATCGCGGTGCCCGGCGCGGACGGCGAGCAGATCGCCTTCTTCGGCCCGGTCGTCACCCCGGCCCCCAAGGGCGAAGCCGCCGCGCGCCTGTGGGACGGCACGCTCCTGGTCGCCTCGACGCCCGGCTTCTACGAGATCAAGCGCACGCGCACGACGGGCCCGATCTTCGACTGATCCGGCGCCCCCGGTGTCACGGCCCCCGCGAGTCACCCACTCGCGGGGGCCGTGCCGCACCCCCCGCCTACTCCCCGTACAGCGCTGCCAGCCGCGGCAGGCGTCTCGCCATCTCCCCCGTGTCGTCGAAGTCGAAGTCCCAGCCCGGGTCCAGCTCCGGGTAGCGGATCGTGAAGCTGTCGCCGGGCAGCTCCTTGCCGGTGGCGGCCAGATGCGCGTCCCAGGCGATGCCGAGCGCCTCCTCGCACTCCATCTCCCAGCCCTCCACCGCCGCGTCCCGCACCGCCGTCAGGCCCGCCAGCTCGTCCGGGTCGGCCACCGCCCGGTCGAACACCTCGCGCCCCTGCGCGATCAGCCAGCCCCGGAAACAGTCGAACCCGTCGTCCGAGCACCCGCCGTTGATCGTGTACGCCGCGGCCCAGAGCGGCTGGCGGTAGGAGGCGGCCATCAGGTCCCAGAAGACCTGCTGGAATGCCACTATCTCGTCGACCGGCCGGGCCGAGAGCAGCGCCGCGGCCCGCGCCGCCACCGCCTCGGCGTCCGCCGCGTGCACCACCTGCGCGCGGGCGTCGTCGATGAGCGTCCAGAACTCCTGTGTGTCCATGGCTCCGAGCATGGCACCCGCCACTGACAACGGCGTACCGGAGCGGACACCGCACGGAAGAGACGGCTCACGGGACCGAACGGCATGCGCAGCGGGCCCGGCACGCGCAGCGAACGGCCCCCGCGAGTCACGTCCTCGCGGGGGCCGTCCGTTCACAACGCCCGCACGCGAAGGCTGAGAAGACGATCACGAGCAGGGCGATCAGGGGGCCGGGCGGAGCCGGGTTCCGCCCTACGGGACGAGCAGCAGGTTGTTCCCGGCGGCCTTCGCCGCGGCGTAACGCCTCGCCACGTCCTGCCAGTTGACGACGCGCCACATCGCCTCGATGAAGTCCACCTTCTGGTTCTTGTACTGGAGGTAGAAGGCGTGCTCCCAGGCGTCGAAGACCAGGATCGGGGTGGAGCCCTGGCCGACGTTGCCCTGGTGGTCGTAGATCTGCTCGACGACGAGACGGCCGCTGACCGGCTCGTACGCGAGGACGCCCCAGCCCGAACCCTGCGTCGTCGCCGACGCCTTGGTCAGCTGGGCCTTGAACTTGGCGAAGGAGCCGAAGGATTCGGCGATGGCGTCCGCCAGCTCGCCGGTGCCGTCCTTCTCCAGCGGCTCGCCGCCGCCGTCGCCGGTCATGTTGTGCCAGTAGATCGAGTGCAGGATGTGGCCGGAGAGGTGGAACGCGAGGTTCTTCTCCAGGCCGTTGACCGAGCCCCAGGCGTCCTTGTCGCGGGCCTCCGCGAGCTGCTCCAGGGTGTCGTTCGCGCCCTTCACGTACGCCGCGTGGTGCTTGTCGTGGTGCAGCTCGATGATCTCCGGGCTGATGACGGGTTCGAGCGCGGCGTAGTCGTACGGAAGTTCAGGAAGCGTGTAAATGGCCATGTCCGAAGCCCCTCCGACTGCTTGTTGCAACTGATGTGCAAGTGCACGCTACCAGCAGGTACGTGGAGTCGCGGCCAGGGGTGGCCTCAGCAAAAAGCCCTGCGCCCGCAGGTCTAGGACCTCCGGACACAGGGCTTCGCGCGGGCTTCGCGCGGGCCTCGCGGGCTTCGGGCGGGGTGGCTCAGGCCTCCTGGCGGGCTCCCCTGCGCTGGCGCGCGTAGCCGATGACGGCCAGCACCACCGTCAGCGCCCCCGTCGCCATCAGCTGGTCGCGGGTGTCGGGCTGACGGGCCATCAGGACGAAGATCCCGGCCATCGCCGCCAGCGCCACCCAGGTCAGCCCCGGGTACAGCCACATCCTCACGACCAGCTTCTCGGGCGTCTCGCGCTCGGTGCGCCGGCGCAGCAGCAGCTGGGAGACGGCGATGAAGATCCAGACGACCAGGATCACCGCGCCGATCATGTTCAGCAGCCAGGGGAAGACGTCGTCCGGCCGCCAGTAGCTCAGCAGCACGCACCCGAAGCCGAAGACCGAGGAGCACAGCACCCCGACGCGCGGCACGCCGCTGGAGATCCGGCCGAGCGCCTTGGGGCCCTGGCCCCGGTCGACCAGCGAGTAGGCCATGCGGGACGCGCCGTAGATGTTGGCGTTCATCGCGGAGAGCAGGGCGACCAGGACGACCACGTTCATGATCTGCCCGGCGCCGTCGATGCCGAGGTGGTCGAGCGCGGCCACGTACGGGCCCTTCTCCACCACGGCCTTGTCGTTCCAGGGCACCAGCGTGACGATGACCGCCATCGAGCCGATGTAGAAGACGGCGATGCGCCACATGGCGGTGCGCACCGCGCGGGCGACGCCCTGGACCGGCTTCTCGGACTCGGCGGCCGCGATGGTGACCGTCTCCAGACCGCCGTACGCGAAGACGGAGGCGAGCAGTCCGAGCACCAGACCCTCGGAGCCGTTGGGCAGGAATCCGCCCTCGCCGGTGAGGTTGGAGGTGCCGGGGGCGGGCGTGTCCGGCAGGACGCCGAGGATGGCGAGCAGGCCGAGGACGAGGAAGAGGGTGATCGCGGCGACCTTGAGCGCCGCGAACCAGAACTCGAACTCGCCGAAGTTCTTCACGGCCGCGAGGTTGGTGGCGGTGAAGACGAGCATGAACAGCGCGACCCAGGCCCACTCGGGCGTACCGGGCAGCCAGCCTGTCACGATCTTGGCGGCGCCGATGCCCTCCAGGCCGACCGCCACACAGAGCAGCACCCAGAACGCCCAGCCGGCGGTGAACCCGGCCCAGGGCCCGATGGCCCGGTCGGCGTGTACGGAGAAGGAGCCGGACGCGGGGTTGGCCGCCGACATCTCGCCCAGCATGCGCATCACGAGCATGACGAGCGCGCCGGATATGCCGTAGGCGAGGACGATCGAGGGCCCGGCGGCGGCGATTCCGGCGCCGGAGCCGACGAAGAGCCCGGCGCCGATGACGCCGCCGAGGGCGATCATCGAGAGGTGGCGCTGCTTGAGACCGTGGGTGAGGGGGGAGTCGACCTTCGGCGGTGCGTCGGTCGTCGCGGGCGCGTTTGTCCGGGACATGGGCAGGCCCTGTTCACTAGCTGAGACGGGGGGCGGGAGCCACAGTCTGGGCGTGGCACCGATCAGAGGGAACACCAGACCGCTATCCGGACACTCGACTCACACAGCGTGAAACCCTGCGCACATCTCGTCCCCGGAATCTACACGTCCACCCTCGTGGGTCCCGCCAAACCCGCCCGTAACTACCGACCTGACGATCGGTCGGCTACTTCGGCCGCTTCAGCGGTCCTCGCCCGCCACTCCCGTACGAAGGCGACCACGAGCACCGCGCCCGTCGCGCCCGCCGACCACAGCACCTGGGGCCGGGCGTCGTCGTCGAGGAGCATCAGGACGAGCACGGCCGCCATCGCCGCGAGCGCCGCCCACGTCAGCCACGGGAAGGCCCACATCCGCAGCGTGAGCCGCTCCGGGGCCTCGCGCTCGATCCGGGGCCGCAGCCGCAGCTGCGAGACGGCGATCAGGCCCCAGACGAACAGGAGCACCGCGCCGACCGCGTTGAGCATGTAGAGGAAGACCGAGTCGGGCCACTTCAGATTGAGCAGCACCGAGACGAACCCGAAGGCGACCGACGCGATGACCGCGCGCCGGGGCACGCCGCCGCCCGACACCTTGAGCAGCCCATTCGGCGCCTCGCCGCGCTCGGCCAGCGAGAAGACCATCCGCGAGGAGCCGTACAGATTGGCGTTCAGTGCGGAGAGCAGGGCGACGAAGACGACCACGTTCATGATCTGCCCCGCGCCCGAGACCCCGATCGAGTCGAGCACGGCGACGTACGGGCTGTGACCGGGCTCCATCGACGTCCACGGCAGCAGGGTCACGATGACCAGCATCGAGCCCACATAGAAGAAGAGGATGCGCCAGACCGCGCTGCGCACCGCGCGGCCGACCGCGCGCACCGGGTCGTCCGACTCGGCGGCCGCGATGGTGACGACCTCAAGACCGCCGAAGGCGAAGATCACCGCGAGGACGCCGGAGACCACGCCGTCCCAGCCGTTGGGCAGGAAGCCGCCCTGCCCGGTGAGGTTGGCGAACCCGACGGGGTCGGTGTCGGGCAGCACCCCGAAAACGGCCAGCAGCCCGAGCGCCAGGAACAGCACGATCGCGCCGACCTTGAGTGTGGCGAACCAGAACTCGAACTCACCGAAGTTCTTCACGGCCGCCAGATTGGCCACCGTGAACACGACCATGAAGACCAGGACCCAGGCCCACTGCGGCATCCCCGGCACCCAGCCGTGCGCGATCTGCGCCGCGCCCGTCGCCTCCACGGCGAGGACGACCACCAGCAGGAACCAGTACAGCCAGCCGACGCTGAACCCGGCCCACCGGCCGAGCGCCCGCTCCGCGTGCACCGAGAACGACCCCGAGGCGGGCATCGCCGACGACATCTCCCCGAGCATCCGCATCACCAGCATCGCGATCGCGCCCGCGATCAGATACGAGACGACGATCCCCGGCCCCGCCACCGCGATCCCGGCCCCCGACCCCACGAAGAGACCGGCGCCGATCACCCCGCCCAGGCCCAGCATGGTCAGGTGGCGCTGCTTCAGCCCGTGGGACAGCGGCTCGGCCTCCACCGAGGCGGTGTCGGCGGCGGTGGCCCCGGCCGTGGTCTTGCCGTCGTGCATGGCGCTCGTAACTCTCGTACCAGCGACTGACCGGTGACCGGCCAGTGACTGATCATTTATGGGGAACCTACAGTCTCCCCGAGTTCCGGCCCGATCCGCAAAACCGTACGTACTCCTCATCGATGCAGTGACGAGGGTCACCCCAACGGACGGAAGCAGTCCGGCCTTTGTGTGATCTCCACCAAGGGCTCAACCACTGCTTTGTGGGCCGCTGATGGTGATCGAGTCAGAGTCGCTCGGCTAACGTCACGGTGTCCCCAGCACGTAACTGCCCGTCCCCGACCCCGCGGAGCCCACGATGGCCACGACCACTGCCCCCGCCCCCGCCGCAGCACCCCGCACCGGAAAGGTCCTCGCCGACCTGCTGCCCGGCGCCCGCACCCGGGACATCGCCCTGGTGCTCGGCGGCGCGGCGCTCACCGGCGTGGCCGCCCAGATCGCCGTGCCCGTCCCGGGCTCCCCGGTCCCCGTCACCGGCCAGACCTTCGCGGCGCTGCTGGTGGGCACCTCGCTCGGCGCCCGCCGCGGCTTCCTCTCGCTCGGTCTGTACGCGCTGATCGGCATGGCCGGGATGCCGTGGTTCGCGGGCGGCACCTCGGGCGCGGGCGGCGCGTCCTTCGGCTACGTCCTGGGCATGCTGCTCGCCTCCACCGTCGTGGGCGCCCTCGCCCGCCGCGGCGGCGACCGCTCGGTGCTGCGCACCGCGGGCACGATGGTGCTCGGCTCCGCGATCATCTACGCGGTCGGCGTCCCGTACCTGGCCGCCTCGACCGGTATGTCGATGAACCAGGCGGTGGCGGCGGGCCTGACGCCGTTCCTGCTGGGCGACGCGCTGAAGGCGGCGTTGGCGATGGGCGCACTGCCGACGGCGTGGAAGTTCGTGGGCCGCAAGTAGGACGCGGGCGGTCACAGGGAAGGGGCCTGGAGGCGCTGGCGCGCGCTCCAGGCCCCTTTTTTTGCTTTCTCCGTCAGATTCCTTCTCCGTCAGTGCGTGCGCCGACGGTGGTGATGGCGGGTGTTGGCCCACCAGATGCCGGTGGTGCCGACGAAGAGGAGCAGTCCGGCGGCCGCGAGCAGCGGCAGTACGCCGTCATTGACACCGGTCTTGGGGAGCTGGGACGGCGGGGTCGGAGCGGGGCTGCCGGTCGGGACGGGTGCGGTCGGGGGCGGGGTGGCGGAGCCGCTGGGCGGCGCGGCCGGAACGTTGTCGGTGCCGAGCAGCAGGGGGGTGTCGGGGGCGTTGGGCGTCGGCTTGGTCGTCCCGAACGGGACCGGCCCCTGCTGCCACAGCAGTTTCTCGCCGGTGCCCTCGGTGACCGGAAGACAGATCTTTCCTGTCTTCTTCAGGTCGTATGTGGCGGATACGGTGTACGACTTGTCGGCGCCGGCGGCCACGTTGTCGATGACACAGGCGAATCCGGTATTGGTCCCCTTCGGCAGCCGGTTCTCGGGCACCGTCACGCACCCGTCCACGCCGGTGATCCGCATGCCGTCGAGGCCGAGGACCGTGAGGGTGACCCGGCCGGTGTCCTTGGTCCCCTTGTTGAGGATTTTCGCGGTGAGCGTGGTCTTTCCGGAAGAATTGTCGACCTTGATTTCCTTCGGCAGCTCGGTGGAGATCTTGAGCTCGGCCGGGGCGCTGGGCCCGGGCGATCCGCCCTGATCACTGCCGGGTGTGGGGTCGGCGGCAAAGGCCAGTGATCCCAGAGGTAGTACGAGTAGTCCGGCGAACAGGCCGGCGGCCACGGAGCCCCAGTGTTTCTTCGAACGCATTTCCCATCCCCCTCAGCCGAGTTGTTCGGCCGGCGTACTGAGAGCAGTGCTCAGCAGGGTCCCACAAGATTTCGCGGAATTATGCTGTGATGGTGGCAAGTTCGTGTTTCTGTCCTGGTCGCACCAGGTACTGAGGGGGCGGGCGGTAATGCCGGGAATTCGGGGGCTGTTGGTCGCGGGGCGATACCGACTCGACGTCACGATCGGCCAGGGTGGAATGGGGCGGGTGTGGCGGGCGTTCGATGAAATCCTGGACCGCCAGGTCGCCGTAAAAGAGATGCGCATGAACGACCTCGACGCCGAGGACAGCCGCATCCGCCGCGAACGCACCCTGCGCGAGGCGCGGGCGACGGCCCGCATCGACCATCCGAACGTGGTGCGCGTCTACGACGTGGTGGAGGAGTCCGACCGCCTCTGGATCGTGATGGAGCTGGTGGACGCGCGCTCCCTGGAGCAACTCCTGGTCGAGGACGGCCCGGTGCCCCCGCGAGAGGCGGCGCGGATCGGATTGGGCCTGGTGGAGGCGCTGAGGGAAGTACACGCGGTAGGAGTCCTACACAGAGACATCAAGCCCGGGAACGTGCTCCTGAGCCGCACCGGCCGAGTGGTCCTCACCGACTTCGGCATCGCGGCGATCCAGGACGCGACGGCGCTGACGGTGGTGGGGATGCTGGTCGGCTCGCCGGACTACATGGCGCCGGAACGGGTGGGCGGCAGGCCCCAGGGCCCGGCGTCGGACCTGTGGTCCCTGGGGGCGACGCTGTGCGCGGCGGTGGGCGGCCAGTCCCCGTTCGCCCGCGAGACGACGCTGGCGACGCTGCACGCGGTCCTGTACGAGGAGCCCGAACTCCCGCTCTCAGCAGGCCCGTTGTCCCCGGCGCTGGCATCGCTCCTGGTGAAGGACCCGGATCAACGCCCCACCCTGGACGCCCTGTCCACACTCCTGACCCCGATAGCGACCCCCCCGACCCCCACCCTCACGCGGCCACCCCCGACGCCCCACCCCGCAACGAAACGGGACCCAAGGCACCCGCTTGCGGGGGGCGAAGCCTCCGCAAGCGGGTCCGGGGCCCCGACGCTGCCCCCACCCGCCGGGGGCCCCGGCGACCCCGCTGCGCCCCACCCCGGCCGGACGCCGGGGCGAAGCCCCGTAGGGGGCGCGGGGAGCGAAGCCTCCGCGGACAGCCCCGGGCCGGGCGTGCCAGCCGCGCCCCCGCCCGCCGGGGGCGCGGCCCTCGCGGACAGTCCCGGGCCGGGCGTCCCCGCCCCGCCCCCGCCCACCGGGGGCGCAGCGGCCGAAGCCCCCGCAAGCGGCCCCGGGGCCTCCACGCTTGCCCCGCCCGCCCCGCCCCCCACCAGGAGTGCAGGGGGCGGAGCCCCCGCTGGGGGGCTGGGGGCGCAGCCCCCGGAGAGTTCGCTCGCACTCCCACCTCAACCCACCCCCACCCCCGGAGGGTTCAGGGAAGGGGCGGGGTGGGGGAATCGACGCCTCGCCACCACCGCGGCCATCGCCGTAGCCGCGGCCCTGGCCACCCTCGTCGTCCTGGCCACGACACACGGCGCCGGCACCGGCACCGCCGGCAGCACCAACACCCCCGGCCCCCACACGCGCCCCAGCGTGACAAGCACCGTCGCCGGCACGGCCCGACCCCCCAGCACTCCCACCACCCCACCCCCCGGCACCCGAGGAGAGACCGGCTTCGCCTGGGCGCCCCCCGAGGGCTGGACGCGTACCGCCAAGAGCCCGTCCAACATCCACTACCACTCACCCGGCGGAAAACAGGAAATCGCCGCCTCGTACGCACTCGCACGCGGCGGCGATCTCATGCCCCAGTGGCAGGAAGCCGAGCAGGGCTCCCACGACGTCCCGGGCTACCGGAACATCCGCCTGGAGCGGACCACCTTCGACGGCCGCCCGGCCGTCGTCTGGGACTACTACTTCACACAGGACGGCGCCCCCTGGAAGGCCCGCCAGATGGGCTTCGACGAGGGCGGCAAGTCGTACCAGGTCAACATCTGGTACCTCGCCGCCACCGAGGACGACGCCCTGCGCACCTACTCCGCGGTGACCTCGTCGTTCACACCGCTCTGAGCGACCTCGACGGCCGGGACCGGAGCCGACCGCTGCGTGAAGTCCCGCACCAGCGCGATCGCCACCACGACGGCCGCGACCAGCAGGGACAGCAGCACCTGCTTGCGCCCGGCGTCGTCCGTCAGCATGTACACCAGCACGAACGAGATCATCGCGATCGTCGCCCACGTCAGATACGGGAAGAGCCACATCTTCACCGTCAGCTTCTCCGGCGTCTCGCGCAGGATGATCCCGCGCATCCGCAGCTGCGTGAAGCAGATGACCAGCCACACGAACAGCGCGACCGCGCCGGACGAGTTCAGCAGGAAGTCGAAGACGGTGTCGGGCCACTTGTAGTTGAAGAAGACGGCCACGAACCCGAAGAGGACCGAGCCGAGGATGGCCGCCTGCGGCACGCCCCGCGCGTTGGTACGGGCGAAGGCGCGCGGCGCGTCACCGCGCTGGCCGAGCGAGAAGGCCATGCGGGAAGCGGTGTACAGGCCGGAGTTGAGGCAGGACAGCACCGCCGTCAGCACGATCACGTTCATGATCTGGCCCGCGTGCGGGATGCCGATCGAGTTGAGCGCCGCGACGTACGAGCCGTCCTTGACGATCGCCGGGTCGTTCCACTTCAGCAGGCTGAGCACGACCAGGATCGAGCCGAGGTAGAAGACGCCGATACGCCAGATCACGCTGTTGGTGGCCTTGGTGACGGCCCGCTGCGGGTCCTCGGACTCACCGGCGGCCAGGGTGACGATCTCGCTGCCCATGAAGGAGAAGACGACCATCAGCACACCGGTGAGAATCGCCCCGGCGCCCTTCGGCATGAATCCGCCGGCATCGGTGAGATGCGCGAACCCGTCGCCGGGGTTGTCCGAGCCCGGGAGTATCCCGAAGACGGCGAGCAGCCCGATGGCGACGAACGCGCCGATGGCCACGACCTTGATCCCGGCGAACCAGAACTCGAACTCGCCGTACGACGACACCGACACCAGGTTGGTGGCGGTCAGCACGATCATCACGATCAGTGCCCAGCCCCACTGCGGGACCGCCCCGACCCAGCCGTGCAGGATCTTCGCTCCGGCGGTCGCCTCGACGGCGAGCACCACGACCCAGAAGAACCAGTAGAGCCAGCCGATGGAGAACCCGGCCCAGCGGCCCAGCGCGCGGTCGGCGTAGGCGGAGAAGGAGCCGGAGGTCGGTCGCGCGGCGGCCATCTCGCCCAGCATGCGCATGACGAAGACGACCATCAGGCCGACGAGCGCGTACGAGAGCAGGATGGCGGGCCCGGCGGCGGCGATGCCGGAGCTGGAGCCGACGAAGAGCCCGGCTCCGATGACACCGCCGATGGCGATCATCGAGAGATGACGGTTCTTGAGACCGGCCTGGAGGCCGTTGGAGCCGTGCGGGGCGCCGACGACGGGGGAGTCGGGCGTTCCGGGATCGCCCGGTCGGCCGTCTTCCTTCGCAAGGGAGGGTTGCGAGGTCATGGACGAATCCTTAGGTCTAAGGGTCGCTCGGGTTACGAACCAACGCATTGAAGCCCGGTACTCCCAGGTACGGAAGGCCTGACTCCGAATCGTGATGAGGGGAACAAGGTCATCAGTTCTCCGGGACGAAGCTCCTTACCGGTCCTCACCCCGATGAACCCTGCCCGCCGGATCGCATGCCACACTCGGGGGCATGCGCGTGTACCTCGGTTCAGACCATGCCGGATACGAACTCAAGAACCACCTGGTCGAGTGGCTCACGGCCCATGGCCACGAGGCCGTCGACTGCGGTCCCCACATCTACGACGCCCAGGACGACTACCCGCCGTTCTGCCTGCGCGCCGCCGAGAAGACGGCCGCGGACCCGGACTCGCTGGGCATCGTGATCGGCGGCTCCGGCAACGGCGAGCAGATCGCCGCGAACAAGGTGAAGGGCGTACGGGCGGCCCTGGCCTGGAGCGAGCAGACGGCGGCGCTGGGCCGCGAGCACAACAACGCGAACGTGATCTCCATCGGTGGGCGGATGCACACCCAGGAGGAGGCGACCAAGTTCGTCGAGGTGTTCCTGAGCACTCCGTACTCGAACGAGGAGCGCCACACCCGCCGCATCGAGATGCTGGCGCGTTACGAGAGCACGGGCGAACTCCCCGAGATCCCCGCGCACCACCCGCAGCAGGGCTGACCTGGCGTTATGCCCGAGGGTCACACGATCCACCGCTTGGCCGCCGACCACGAGAAGTGGTTCGGCGGCCGCCGCGTGCGCGCGTCGAGCCCGCAGGGGAAGTTCTCGGACGGGGCGGCGCTGGTGGACGGGCAGGTGCTGGAGTGCGCGCAGGCGCACGGCAAGCACCTCTTCCTGGGCTTCGGTGAGGCCGTGGGCTGGATCCACATCCACCTGGGCCTGTTCGGCAAGTACGCGCTGGGCGACGGCCCGGCGCCGCCGGCCACGGAGACGGTCCGGCTGCGCCTGACCGGTCCCGGCGGGTACGCGGACCTGCGCGGCCCCACGACCTGCGCGCTGATCACGGACGCGGAGAAGGCGTCCATACATGCCCGTCTGGGCCCGGACCCGCTGCGGGCCGCCGACACCGGCGAGAAGGCCTGGGCCCGGATCTCGCGCAGCCGCACGACGATCGCGGCGCTGCTGCTCGACCAGAAGGTCATCGCGGGTGTCGGCAACGTGTACCGGGCGGAGGTCCTGTTCCGGCACGGCGTGGACCCGTACCGGGAGGGTCGCTCGCTGTCGCGTTCGGAGTGGGACGCGATGTGGGCGGACCTGGTGCTGCTCATGCGGGAGGGTGTGCGCCTGAACCGCATCGATACGGTGCGGCCGGAGCACATGCCGGCGGCGATGGGTCGTCCGCCGCGGGTCGACGACCACGGGGGTGAGGTGTACGTGTACCGGCGCGCGCACCTGCCGTGCCACATCTGCGCGACAGAGATCCGCACGGCGGACCTGGCGGCCCGGAACCTGTTCTGGTGCCCGGGCTGCCAGGGCCGCGCGTAGACGGGGACCAGCCCCCACCCCGCCCCTTCCCGAAAGCCCTCTGGCGGGCGGCCGGTGCTTCGTCTGCGGACCGTGCTGGGTTGCTCGCGCCCACGCGGCGGAGCCGCACATGTCACAGTCCCGCGCCCCTTTGGATGCGCCCCTTCGGGGCGCCCAGGGGATTGCCGCGCAGCGGCATTCAAGGGGCGCGGGGAACTGCGCGACCAGCCCCCGCCGGCCCGCAGACGAACGGAGCGGGGTGCAGGGGCCGCAGGCCCCGCCTCAGGGGTCCGGGGCATCGCCTCAGGGTCCGGGGGCATCGCCGCCGGGAGCCCCCACCCCCGGAGGGTTTAGGGAAGGGGCGGGGTGGGGCTCATCCCCCCTAAAAACCGTGCGGCAGCCACGGCGCCACCCGCGTCGCGAACGCCACCCCCGCCTCCGCCACCGCCCCCTCGCGAAGCTCCCGTACCCGCCCCGCCCCCGCCAGGGCCGCCAGCGACACCCCGCCCAGGAACGCCGCCCCCAGGTCCCGAACCGACAGCGCCACATCCGCCGCGTCCGCCGTGCGCGAGCACACCGCCCCCTTCCCGTCCCCGCTCAACCGCCACCGCCCCGCGTTCCACCCGCAGAACGCGTCCGAGACGTCGAAGACCACGTCGACCGGGGCGGAGTAGGTACGGGACGCGAGCCCCGCCCCCACCTCCACCAGCCGCACGTACAGCCCGTCCCGCACCCGCACCCCACACCGCCGCACATCGGACACCAGGTGCAGCAGCGGATCGTCCACCGGGCGGTTGCCCGCCTTGACCGTCGACGTCAGGTCGATGTCGCAGAGGAACCGCCACAGCGCCCCGTACACCTCGGGCGAGTCCGCGTTGATGTCCCGCAGCGTCACCACGCCCTTCGGGCCCGCCGCGTCCCACTCCGGCTTGGTGTGGAAACGCACGTACCCGACGACCTCGTCGCCCCGAGAGGCCAGGACGCACTGCGCGGGCGACCCCCCGTCCCGGAAGCCCGGCGGGTCGAGCAGCGGATGCCGCTCCCAGCCCGGCGTGCGCAGGAACATCCCCGCGCGCGTGCCGACCGCACGCCCGTACACCGCCTCGCAGGCCGAGGCGGTCTCCGCGACGGACGCGTACCGCAGGGTCACGTCGGCCCCGCCCGCCGAAGGCACCTCCACCCGCACCCGCGAGGAGTCGATCTCCAGGCTCATCTGCTGGGTGGCGAGGCCGAACCCGTACCGCCCGTAGATCCCCGGCTCGGACGCGGTGAGGACGGCGAGCGGGACGCCCTCCTCGCGCAGGACGTCCAGCTGGCTGCGCATCATCGACGTGAGGATCCCGCGCCGGCGGTGCGTCGCCGCGACGCTCACCGCGCTGACCGCCCCGGTCGGCACGAACCCGCCGCCCGGCACCGACACCGGCAGCGCGAAGGTCTGCGTCGTCCCGACGACGGCCGCCCCCTCGTACGCCGCCAGGCAGCGCGCCGGATCGATCACCGTGCGCCAGAACTCCTCCAGCTCCGGACCCTCCGGCACGCCCCCGAACGCCCGCTCCACCACCCCGTACCACTGATCGAAGTCGGCGGGGTCCAGGGCACGTACATCCACAGTCATACGCCATGACTACCAGCGGGTATGAGATCCGGTCGACCGGATTTCGAACGTACGGCCAGAGGGGTCCCCCTGCGCACGGCGGCGTCGGCTGGATAGGGTCACCGGCAATGGCACGTCGCGTGGGAGCGGATTCTTACAGTGCCCGGTGGCGCAAGTCGGCGCACCGGGCACGTATCGCGCTGCGCAAGTCCGGGGTCGACTACTTCCGGGGCGACGGCTCGGACTGGATCGCGCTCGCGGGCCTGCTCCTGACCGTCCCCGCGATCGCCTGCGCGACCCTCGTCTCACCGGTCTGGTGCGCGCCGAGCGCGCTGGTCCTGCCGATCGTCGCGGGCGGCGTCCTGCTCCGCCCCGCGAGCCTGCTCGGCCTGTACGCGGCCGCCGCCCTCGCCCTGATCGTGGAATCCGTACGCCTCGGTCCGTACACGGAGGGCCCCGCCAGGGTGACCCCCGGCACGGTCCTCGTGGTAGCCGCCTGTGGTCTCTTCGGCCTGCTGATCGCCCAGTTCCGGGCGCGCGTCGGCGTGCCCTGGCGGCGCGGCGGCACGATGCTCTTCGACCTGCGCGAACGCATCCGCGTCCAGTCCGCCCTGCCCCGCCTGCCCCGCGGCTGGCACCGCGAGATGGCCCTGCGCCCGGCGGGCGGGCAGTCCTTCTCCGGCGACTTCGTCGTGGCGGCCCGCACCAACGGGCACCGCACGCTCGAAGTCGTCCTCACCGACGTCTCCGGCAAGGGCATGGACGCGGGTTCGCGCGCGCTGCTCCTGTCCGGCGCGTTCGGCGGCCTGCTCGGCTCGCTCCCGCCGCACGGCTTCCTCCCGGCGGCCAACGGCTATCTGCTCCGCCAGGACTGGGACGAGGGGTTCGCGACCTCGATCCACCTCGTACTCGACCTCGACTCCGGCGACTACGAGCTGCTCTCCGCCGGACACCTCCCCGCCCTCCACCTCCAGGCGGGCTCCGGCCGCTGGCGCGAGGTGTCGGGGGAGGGGCCGCTGCTCGGGGTGTACGACGGGGCCGAGTTCCACCCGGTCAAGGGCTCACTCGGCCCCGGCGACGTCCTGATGCTCTTCACGGACGGCCTCGTCGAGACGGCCGAACGCGACATCGCGGAGGGCATCGACCGCCTCACGGGCGAAGCCGACCGCTACGTCACGACGGGCTTCCACGGCGCGGCCTGGCACCTGATCGAGGCGGTCGCGAAGGACGTCAACGACGACCGTGCGCTGCTCTTGATCAGGCGTGACGCGTGAGGTCGCACGAAGGCCGTGAACGCCCGGGCCGACGGTGAGCGCGGCGCCTCGGGCCGCTTGGAGTCGCGGATGGCGACGGCGTGGGGGAGATCTGCGACCTCTACGCAGTCGCCGTCGCCGGCGAGCGTAACCGACTGAACGCTCCCTGCTCAGTGGGGCGTTGGCGGTCATGCGGCCGATGTCGTAGCTCTCCGTACGGAGCAGGTCGGGCTCGCCGCCGAGCCGGAGGAGGGTGAACGACCCGCGGGCGGCCGCAGAAGCTCAGCACGGGACAACTCCCGTACAGAGGTGGGGATGTCCCCACCCCCGATCCGCCGGGAACCGCCATGGCTCGGGACCGGCCCGAATCCGTACGTTCGAGACATCGGCAACGTACGGACGAGGAGAGGGTCGAGGCAATGGCACTGGGACGCGGCAAGCGGCGGGCGGCACGGGGCGAGGCCGTCGAGGGCGACCCCGGCTGGGCCGTCGAGCTGCGCGGGGTGCGGCGTCAGTACGGGCGCGGCGGCTCGGCCGTACACGCCCTGCGGGGGATCGACCTCAGGCTGCCGCGCGGGAGCTTCACGGCGGTGATGGGGCCGTCGGGGTCGGGGAAGTCGACGTTCTTGCAGTGCGCGGCGGGGCTGGACCGGCCGACGGACGGGTCCGTACGGCTCGGGGGGACCGAGATCACGGGCATGAGCGAGAACAAGCTGACCGAACTGCGGCGCGCCCGGCTGGGGTTCGTTTTCCAGGCGTTCAATCTGCTGCCGTCGCTGACGGTGGAGCAGAACGTACTGCTGCCGATGCGGCTGGCGGGGCGGCGGCCGGACCGGCGCCGGGCGGAGGAGCTGCTGGGGCAGGTGGGGCTGGCGGGGAAGGGGCGACGTCGTCCCGGTGAGCTGTCCGGCGGGCAGCAGCAGCGCGTCGCGATCGCCCGCGCGCTGGTGACGCGCCCGGACGTCGTCTTCGCGGACGAGCCGACGGGGGCGCTGGACACGAGGACGGCGGCGGAGGTGCTCGCGCTGCTGCGGAACGCGGTGGACGGGATGGGGACGACGGTCGTCATGGTCACGCACGATCCGTCTGCCGCCGCCTATGCCGACCAGGTCCTTTTTCTTGCGGACGGATCGCTGGCGGATGCCCTGACGGGCGCGTCGGCGGGGCAGATCGCGGCGCGGATGACGTCGCTGACGGCGCCGCCGACGACGGCGTACGCGGGGATGGCGGCGTGAATCCCCCCACCCCGCCCCTTCCCGAAAGCCCTTGGCCGGGCGGCTTGTTTCGTCGGCTGCGGGCCGGTGGGGGCTGGTCGCGCAGTTCCCCGCGCCCCTAAATGCGCCCCTGCGGGGCGCCCCTGTAGGGGCGCGGGGCTGTGACATGTGCGGCTCCGCCGCGATGGGGGTCCCCCCTGTTCGAGCGAAGCCGAGAACTTGGGGGAGCGAGCAACCCAGCACGACATGCAGACGAACACCGGCCTGATAAGGGGCGCGGGGCTGTGACATGTGCGGCTCCGCCGCGTGGGCGCGAGCAACCCAGCACGACCTGCAGACGAACACCGGCCTGATAAGGGGCGCGGGGAACTGCGCGACCAGCCACCTACGGTCCGCAGGCGAAGCAAGGGGGTCCGGGGGCGAAGCCCCCAGCAGCCCGCCCGACCCACCACCGGCCGCCCGCCAGAGGGCTTTCGGGAAGGGGCGGGGTGGGGAATCCCGCCCGCCGCAGGCGCAGCCGCAACCCGTACCCGCAACCCGCAACCCGCAACACCCACCCCACAGGAGTGACCCCACCATGAGCCCCCGCCCCAACGGCCTCGCCCGCGCAGCCCTCCGCTTCAAACCCTCCGCCTTCGCCGGCACCTTCATCGCCCTCTTCATGGCCGCGATGATCGTCTCGGCCTGCGGGATCCTCCTGGAGACGGGCGCGCGCGCATCCGTCCCGGCCGAGCGGTACGCCGGTGCCCCCGTGATCGTCGCCGCCGACCAGCAGGCCCACTACACCACCGGCAGCGGCGAGGACCGGGACACCGAGTCCGTCCCGCTGCCGGACAAGGCGCGGCTCGACGCCGCCCTGACGGCCCGCGCGGCGACGGCCCCGGGCGCGGCCGCCGCGATCCCCGACGTCTCCTTTCCTGTGCGTACGGGACACACGCCCGCCACCGCCCACGGCTGGGGCTCGACCGCCTTCACGGGCACGAAGCTCACCGCCGGGACCCCGCCCCGTACGGGTGACGTGGTGACGGCGGACGGCGACGCGGCCGTCGGCGACCGGATCGCCGTCGACACCCCGTCCGGCAAGCGGCAGTTCACGGTGTCCGGCACCACGCGTGAGCCCGCCACCATGTGGTTCACCGACACCCAGGCCATGGCCCTGTCGGGGCACCCGGGCAAGGCCGACGCCATCGCCGTACTCGCGAAGCCCGGCACCTCCGCCGCCACCCTCGCCACCCAGGTCGCCGAGCGGCTCGGGAACGCGGCCGAGGTGCACACCGGCGACGGGCGCGGCGCGGTCGAGACGCGCGGCCTCGCCTTCGCCAAGGAGCTGCTGACCGGGCTCGGCGGCTCCTTCGGCGGCATGGCCACGGCGGTCGCCGTCTTCACGGCCGCCGGAACGGTCACGCTCTCCGTCGGACAGCGCCGCCGCGAGTACGCCCTGCTGCGCGCGATCGGCGCGACCCCGCGCCAGATCCGGCGCACCATCGCCAGCGAGACCCTGCTGGTCGCCCCGCTCGCGGGCGCGCTGGGTTGCCTTCCGGGCGTGGCGCTCGCGACCTGGTGGTTCGGCCGGCTCCGCGACAAGGGCGCGGTGCCCGAGGCCGTGGACCTGGCGGTGTCGTGGATCCCGATGGTGGCGGCGGGCGGCGCGGCCGTACTGACCTCGCTCGTCGCCGGGTACATGGCGGCCCGCCGCCCGTCCCGCACCAAGCCGGGCGAGGCGCTGCGGGACGCGTCGGTCGAGCGGCTGCGGGCCGGCTGGATCCGTACACCCCTGGGCCTGGCGGCCCTCGGCGGCGGCATCGCCCTCGCGGGCGTGGCCGCGTCCGAGAAGGGCGAAGACGCGGCGAACGCGGCCCTCGGCGTCGTCATGCTCTTCATGCTCGCGGTCGCCCTGCTCGGCCCGCTGATCGCCCGCGCGTGTGCGGGACTGTTCGGTCTGCCGCTGCGCGCGGCGGGCGCCCCGGCGGCGCTGGCGGCGGCCAACGCCCGTACGAACGCCCGCCGTCTCGCCTCCGCGATCACCCCGATCGTGCTGGCCATGGCGTTCGCCTCCACCCTCGTCTTCCTGCACACCAGCGAGGACCGCGTCACCGAGAAGCAGCAGCGCGCCGGTCTCGTCGCGGACCGGGTGGTCACCGGCCCGTCGGGCCTGGCCCCGGACGCGGTGGCCCGGGCGAAGGTGACGCCGGGGGTCGAGACGGCGGTGGGCATCACCCGTACGAACGTCCTGGTCCATATGGGCGGCGGCCTTCAGTCGGTCTCCACGCAGGGCTTCACGGGGACGGGCGCGGACCTGGCGCGCGTACAGGACCTGGGCGTACGCAAGGGCTCGCTGGAGGCGATGCGCCCGGGAACGGTGGCCCTGGACAAGACCCTGGCGAACGACCTGGGCAAGCGCGTCGGCGGCCGCCTCGACGTCGTCCTCCCCGACGGGGCGAAGGCGTCCTTGAGGGTGGTGGCGACGTACGACAGGGGCCTGGGCCTGTCACAGGTGACGCTCCCGCAGGCGGGCCTGGCGTCCCACACCACCACGGTGGGGATGCCGACGGAACTCCTGGTGAAGGGGAGCGCCGGGCCGTCCGCGCTGGCGCCGCTCGGCGACACGGTCACGGACGCGGCCGGCTACGCCACGGCCAAGAGCGTGGACCGCGACCTGAACGCCTGGGCCAACACCACCATGGCGGCCGTCCTCGGCGGCTTCGCGGCCGTCGCGGCGGCGAACACGCTGGTCATGACGGTCCTGGACCGCCGCCGCGAGCTCGGCACGCTGCGCCTGATCGGCACGACGCGCCGGCAGGTCATGGGCATGATCCGCTGGGAGGCACTCCTGGTCACGTCGGCGGGCCTGATCCTGGGCACGGCGATAGCGCTGGCGACCCTGATCCCCATGACGAACGGCCTGACGGGCGAGGACCCGTACATCCCGCCACTCCTGTACGGCTCGTTCGCCCTCGGCATCCTCGGCCTGGGCCTCGCCTCCACGGCGCTCCCGGCCCGGGCGGCCCTACGCTGACCCGCATGCTCACACTCCCCGAGGTAGAGGCCCTGGCCCGCGCCGCCCACGAGGGCCAGACCGACAAGGCGGGCCGCCCGTACGCGGAGCACCTGGCGGCCGTGGCCGAGGGCGTACGCGCGCGTGGCGGCACACAGGAGCAGATCGCGGCGGCGTGGCTGCACGACGCGGTGGAGGACGGGGCGGTCCCGGAGGAGTGGCTGGAGGGCGCCGAACTCACCGACTCCGTCAAGGAGATGGTGAGGGCGCTCTCGAAGCGGCCGGGCGAGGACCTGCCGGCCTACACGGCGCGGATCCTCTCCACGCCAGGGGCGCTGCTGGTCAAGGAGGCGGACCTGGCCCACAACGCGGACCCGGCCCGCCTCGCCGCCCTGGACGAGCCCACCCGTACCCGCCTCACGCGCAAATACGCCACCACCCGCGCCCTCCTGGGCCTTCCGGACCCGCACGGCCCCTTGGCGTGATCCATACCTTGCCGATGCGTCAGGCGGCAGCACCTACAGGGGTGTTGGTGGCACGATGGACCCTGCGGGGTGTGCTCGGCGGCACACTCCGGGCCGGCAAGGCGGACCGACCAAGGGTGTGATCAGTTGTGGCCATTTCACTGTCTGTGGTGCTGCTGTTGGCGATCGTCCTCGTGGTGATGATCCGCGGCGGCTCCATCAAGGCCGGCCCGGCCATAGTCGCCGCGCTCTTCGGTTTCTTCATGGCGTCGACGGGGATGGCGCCGTCCATACAGCGCTTTCTCAATTCGCTGGCGGACACGATCAACCAGATCAAGTTCTGACCCGGCCCGCGTTCACGGAAGGCGACGCGTTCACGTAAAGGCGCCGCGTTCACGGAAGGCGCCGGGCCCGGGAAACACCGCGGGCCCGGTGAGCTGGTCACCGGGCCCGGGGCAGTGGAGCGGGCGACGGGAATCGAACCCGCGTAGCTAGTTTGGAAGACTAGGGCTCTACCATTGAGCTACGCCCGCGTGCGTCGCGTCGCAGGTCGGGAAGGACCGCGGCACGAAGAGCATCGTAGCGGGTCACCCCCCGCGCGCGCACACCGCATCCGGCCGCGCGGCCCGGTGGGGAAAGCGGCCGACGGATTCCCCGCGGGCATGTACCCTACGTGTCGCACCGACGGGGTGTGGCGCAGCTTGGTAGCGCGTCCGCTTTGGGAGCGGAAGGCCGTGGGTTCAAATCCCGCCACCCCGACCAGCAGCATCTCGCGCCCCTCCCCAGGCCCCGCGCACAAGATCACATTGTGGGTGGCATCCCGCTTGCGGTTACTATGCAAGCTGCGTGCCCGTGTGTCTGATGAATCCGATGAACCGGGCCCGATCCGCCCGCGGCCGTCGGCCACCGGGTAGAACCCCCCAGAAGTCAGCCACAAGGAGACCGAACCGTGAAGAGCGCCGTGGAGACCCTGAACCCGACCCGGGTTCGGCTCACTGTCGAGGTGCCCTTCGAGGAGCTCAAGGACAGCCTCGACGCGGCGTACAAGAAGATCAACCAGCAGGTCACGGTCAAGGGCTTCCGCAAGGGCAAGATCCCGGCCCGCGTCATCGACCAGCGGTTCGGCCGTGGTGCTGTGCTGGAGGAGGCCGTCAACGACGCCCTCCCGAAGTTCTACACCGAGGCGGTCAACGAGGCCGAGCTGAACCCGCTGGGCCAGCCCGAGGTCGACATCACGGAGCTGAAGGACGGCGAGACGCTGAACTTCACCGCCGAGGTCGACATCCGCCCGACCATCGAGATCCCGGACTACTCCGGCATCGAGGTCACCGTGGACGCCGTCGAGGTCTCCGACGAGGACGTCGAGAAGGCCGTCTCGGACCTGCGCGAGCGCTTCGCCTCGACCTCCCCGGTCGAGCGCGCCGCCCAGGACGGCGACGTCGTCACCATCGACCTCGAGGCCAAGGTCGACGGCGAGGTCCTGGAGGACGGCGTCGCCGAGGGTGTCTCGTACACCATCGGCTCCGGCGAGCTCCTCGACGGCATCGACGAGGCCGTCAAGGGCCTGGAGGCCGGTGGCGAGGCCACCTTCACCTCGCAGCTCAAGGGCGGCTCCGCCGAGGGCAAGGACGCCGAGGTCAGCGTCAAGGTCACCCAGGTCGCCGCGCGCGAACTGCCGGAGCTGGACGACGACTTCGCGCAGCTCGCCTCCGAGTTCGACACCCTCGACGAGCTCAAGGCCGACAGCCGCAAGCGCCTGGAGAACATGAAGCAGTTCGACCAGGCCACCCAGGCCCAGGAGCGCGTGCTCGACGAGCTGCTGAAGATCACTGAGGTCCCGATCCCCGAGAAGCTCCTCGCGGACGAGATCCAGACCCGCAAGCACAACCTCGAGCACCACCAGCTCGGCCAGATGGGCCTCGACCTCGCCAAGTACCTGGAGATCCAGGGCAAGACGCAGGAAGAGTTCGACGCCGAGACCGAGGAAGCGGCCGTCAAGGGCATCAAGACGCAGTTCATCCTCGACGAGCTCGTCAACAAGGAGAAGCTGAACGTCAACCAGGAGGAGCTCACCGAGCACCTGGTGCGCCGTGCCGCCTCCTCCGGCATGTCCCCCGACCAGTTCGCCCAGGCCGTCGTCGAGGGCGGCCAGGTGCCGATGCTCGTCGGCGAGGTCGCCCGCGGCAAGGCGCTGGCCGTGGTCGTCGAGGCCGCCAAGGTCGTCGACACCAACGGTGAGCCCGTCGACCTGGAGGACGACGAGGACGAGGTCGAGGCCGCCGCCGAGGCCGTCGAGGCCGTCGTCGAGGCCGACGCCGCCGAGGAGAAGACCGAGGCCTGAGCCTTGGTCCTGCCTCGTCCGGCAGACAACGCCTGACCACGTACGAAGTACGTACTGAGTACGGAGTACGCAGAAGTGCGTAGAGAGGGGCCCGTGACGCTGCCGCGTCCGGGCCCTTCCGCGTACCCGGAGCGGGCCCGCGCCCAGGCGCCCCAACGGCCGATTCCATCGCGGCCCGGCCTTCAACCACCTTGCGCTCCGAGCGAACAGTTCGGGAACCGGGATGGCGTTGTCCTACCTGCGCGTTAGGGTCCATGAATACGGGGGCGTGGAGTCAGCCGGTGACGAGTCGGCCGCGAAGGTCCCGCCCTCTGAATGAAGACGCTGAGACGGCCGAAGCCGTCAGAGACGAGCAGGTGGATACGTGACGAATCTGATGCCTTACGCCGCCGGCGAGCCGTCCCTCGGTGGTGGCCTCGGCGACCATGTCTACAACCGGCTGCTCAACGAGCGCATCATCTTCCTCGGCCAGCAGGTCGACGACGACATCGCCAACAAGATCACCGCACAGCTCCTCCTCCTGGCCGCCGAGCCGGAGAAGGACATCTACCTCTACATCAACAGCCCCGGCGGCTCGGTGACGGCCGGCATGGCGATCTACGACACCATGCAGTACATCCCGAACGACGTGGTCACGATCGGTATGGGCATGGCGGCCTCGATGGGCCAGTTCCTGCTCACCGGCGGCACCGCCGGCAAGCGCTTCGCGCTGCCGAACACCGACATCCTGATGCACCAGGGTTCCGCCGGCATCGGCGGCACCGCCTCGGACATCAAGATCCAGGCCGAGTACCTGCTGCGTACGAAGACGCGCATGGCGGAGATCACCGCCCGCCACTCGGGCCAGACGGTCGAGACGATCATCCGCGACGGCGACCGCGACCGCTGGTACACGGCGGAGGAGGCCAAGGAGTACGGCCTCATCGACGACATCATGGCCCACGCGGCCGGTGTTCCGGGCGGCGGCGGCACCGGGGCCTGAGCCCCTCTCCCCGGCTCCGCGGGAGACTCCCCGGCCCCTCCCGGGCCGCGTACCTCCCCGAGCCGGGGAACCCCAGCCCCGGCCCCCGAAAGCCTTGAGCCCACGAACGCCACCAGGATGGTGAACCCCGACATGCAGAACAACCTCTCCGCAAGCGGCCTCTACACCGGCCCGCAGGTGGACAACCGCTACATCGTGCCGCGCTTCGTCGAGCGCACTTCGCAGGGCGTGCGCGAGTACGACCCGTACGCGAAGCTGTTCGAGGAGCGCGTGATCTTCCTCGGCGTGCAGATCGACGACGCGTCTGCCAACGACGTCATGGCGCAGCTGCTGTGCCTGGAGTCGATGGACCCGGACCGCGACATCTCGATCTACATCAACAGCCCCGGCGGCTCGTTCACGGCCCTCACGGCCATCTACGACACGATGCAGTTCGTGAAGCCCGACATCCAGACGGTCTGCATGGGCCAGGCGGCCTCCGCCGCCGCCGTGCTGCTCGCCGCGGGCACCCCCGGCAAGCGCATGGCGCTGCCCAACGCGCGCGTGCTGATCCACCAGCCGTCCTCGCAGACCGGCCGCGAGCAGCTCTCCGACCTGGAGATCGCGGCCAACGAGATCCTGCGCATGCGCAGCCAGCTGGAGGAGATGCTGGCCAAGCACTCCACCACGCCCATCGAGAAGATCCGGGACGACATCGAGCGGGACAAGATCCTCACCGCCGAGGACGCCCTGGCGTACGGTCTGGTCGACCAGATCGTGTCGACCCGCAAGACGACGTCGGCCGCGGCCGCCTGACGCAGCCGGAGCCCCTGGCGCGGTACACACGGCGGTCCCCGTCGAAGTGAACCGCGCCAAGGGGGGCCCGAACGGGGGGCCAGGCAAGGTACCGTCGGATATGAGGCACCAGGAGCCGCTGAACGTGGCGTCTCCCAGGCGAAGGGGAAGCACCTCGTGGCACGCATCGGTGATGGCGGCGACCTGCTCAAGTGCTCGTTCTGCGGGAAGAGCCAGAAGCAGGTGAAGAAGCTCATCGCAGGCCCCGGTGTGTACATCTGCGACGAGTGCATCGATCTCTGCAACGAGATCATCGAGGAGGAGCTCGCCGAGTCCTCCGAGGTGCGGTGGGAGGAACTGCCCAAGCCGCGCGAGATCTACGAGTTCCTGGAGAGCTACGTGGTGGGCCAGGAGCCCGCCAAGAAGGCGCTCTCCGTGGCGGTCTACAACCACTACAAGCGCGTCCAGGCCGGCGAGAACGGCGGCGCCCAGGGCCGCGACGACGCGATCGAGCTCGCCAAGTCCAACATCCTGCTGCTCGGCCCCACGGGCTCCGGCAAGACGCTGCTCGCCCAGACGCTCGCCCGGATGCTCAACGTCCCGTTCGCCATCGCCGACGCGACGGCGCTGACGGAGGCGGGGTACGTGGGCGAGGACGTCGAGAACATCCTCCTGAAGCTCATCCAGGCCGCCGACTACGACGTCAAGAAGGCCGAGACGGGGATCATCTACATCGACGAGATCGACAAGGTGGCCCGCAAGAGCGAGAACCCGTCGATCACGCGCGATGTGTCGGGCGAAGGCGTCCAGCAGGCGCTGTTGAAGATCCTGGAAGGCACGACGGCGTCGGTGCCCCCGCAGGGCGGACGCAAGCACCCCCACCAGGAGTTCATCCAGATCGACACGACGAACGTGCTGTTCATCGTGGGCGGCGCCTTCGCGGGTCTGGAGAAGATCATCGAGTCCCGGGCCGGCGCCAAGGGCATCGGCTTCGGCGCGACGATCCGCTCCAAGCGGGAGATCGAGGCCAGCGACCAGTTCCAGGAGGTCATGCCGGAGGACCTGGTGAAGTTCGGGATGATCCCCGAGTTCATCGGCCGCCTGCCCGTCCTCACCTCGGTCCACAACCTCGACCGCGAGGCGCTCCTCCAGATCCTCGTCGAGCCGCGCAACGCGCTGGTCAAGCAGTACCAGCGCCTCTTCGAACTCGACGGCGTGGAGCTGGACTTCGACCGCCCGGCCCTGGAGGCCATCGCCGACCAGGCGATCCTGCGCGGCACGGGGGCGCGCGGTCTGCGCGCCATCATGGAAGAGGTCCTGATGTCCGTGATGTACGAGGTCCCGTCCCGCAAGGACGTGGCCCGCGTCGTCATCACGTCCGACGTCGTCCACAACAACGTCAACCCGACGCTGGTCCCGCGCGAGCCGCGGATCGTGAAGAACGACGGGCGGCACGAGAAGTCGGCGTAGCCGACAGCCGAACACAGAAGGGCGCCCGGCCAGTTGGAGATCCAACCGGCCGGGCGCCCTTCTGTCGGGCGCCTTCAAATCAACTGAGGGCGCGCCGACCGCTCGACAGCTCAGTCATCTCATGCACGCGAGCATGCGTCAGCTGCTACGCCGGAAGGCACCCGCAGCGCTTCGAGACCCGTGATGCAGAAGGGGTTGGGAAGGTGTACGGGGGAGGAGCCGATCGCGTGGTACCGGCAGGCGGCCTGCGTCTTCGAACCAACCGGGAATCCCGCTCCCTCCACGACCTTCACACACTCGTCCGTCACGGCGGATGCCGGTGTCGCTATGAGCAGGGATGCGGCGGCGGTCGTCGACGCCAAAGCCACCGTCGTCAGGACACGCCGTGTTGCGCGCAGCACAAGAACACTCCTCGTCACAAAGGGGGGAAATCGCCGGTTCGCTCCGGAACGAGCCTCTAGTCGATCATGACGAGTTCATGGCTTTCAACGGCTTGTGGCCGGATTGGCTCGATCCTGCCGTTCACGCCGCGGGCAGCAGGAGGACGACGCCGGAGAACGAAGGGCGCCCGACGAGTCCGTCGGGCGCCCTTCGGCGGTCTTGCGTCGCGAACTACTTCGCGGGAACCCGCACGTCCTTACGGAGCTTCGCCGTCGTCTCCGCGTTCTCGTCGAGCGAGACGCCCTTCGTGCCGGCGAGGATCGATGCCGGGTCGATCAGGGTGACCATGCCCAGGGTGCTGTGGTCGGCCCAGAGGCACACCGGGAACTCCAGGTCCTTGCCGCCGGTGCTCTTGCTGGCCGTGATCTTCGCGGACTGGCACTTCATGATGGCCCCGTCGAGGCCCGCCGGGGACTTCGTCTCCGGGCTGCCGATGAAGGTGCCCTTGTCGTCCTTGTCCTTCTCCGCGTTGCTCTTGAGCTGCGCGAAGACGGCGTCGATCGACTTCTCCGGGTCCGCGATCTGGCCGTAGACGCCGTTGAAGCTCATCTGCTTGGCCGGCATGCCGCTCGACGCCTTGTAACTCGTCTTGACCGTCGTCGGGTTCTTGATCCCGGCCTTCTCGAAGTCCTTCTTGTCCTTCTCGGTGGTCTCGTCGGACGGGTCCTTCTTGTTGATGCTGTACGCGCCCGCGATCACGCTGTTCGGGGTGATCAGCTTGTGCGCGCCGTCATCGGCGACGCTGCTTCCGCCGCCCTTCGTCACGAAGTACACCCCGCCGCCGACGGCCGCGATCGCGACCACGACGGCCGTGACGATCAGGCCCGTCTTCTTCTTCTTGGCCGGGGCGGGCGGCGGCACCGGGGCGCCGTAGGGCGGCTGCTGGCCGTACTGGGGCTGCTGGGCGGGGTAGCCGTAGCCCTGCTGCGGCGGGACGCCCTGCGGGGGCTGCTGCGGGTATCCGTAGCCGGGCTGAGGCTGCCCGTACGGCTGCTGCGGCGGCTGCTGACCGTACGGGCCGGGCTGCTGGGGCTGGCCGCCGTACGGGCCCGGCTGGTTGTAGCTCATTGCTGGGAATCCCCCTAGGAATGCTTATCCGATCCCGACATCCTGGCGGACGCAGCAGGAGCGTGCACTACCCGGGGTGTCCTGATGTCTGGCTGTTGATGACTTGTTCCTGTTCCTTCACGTACTCGTCGTTCCGGGCGCACGTATCCGCTCCGCCGGAGGCGACGAAGAATGAAGCGGCCCGGACCTGCGACGCGCCCCTGGGGCGCAGGGCGCGTTCCGAGGTACTCCTGAGCCTCCTGGTCAAGTCGGCGACGGTGATGTCGGCCGGGTAGCGGACGACCGCGCGGACGTGGTCGCAGGTCCCGGTGAAATCGTCGACGCGGGCCCTGGTCTCTTCAGTGGGTTCCCGCATGGCCTGTTCGGGTTCGGGGAAGCCATTCCCGGGGCGGGAGTTGAGGAGCAGGGAGGCGGGGGAGTGGCGCGGCGATCGACGAAAGCGGCGGACGCCGGTCGTCGGTACCGCCTGCACCCCACTCCGCTTCAGACCGACGCCCTCCGCCGATGGGGCCATACCTGCCGCGCCGTGTGGAACCTGGCCCTTGGGCTTGGATCTACGTTCACCAGCAGCGGCGCCACTGCCTGCGGGCCGACGAACAGTGCCGGTACCTGACACAGGCCAGACGCGACCTCAACTGGATCGGGGAGCTCCCCTCACAGGCGCCGCAGCAGATCCTGCGGCGTCTGGACCGCGCGTACGACAATTTCTGGAACAAGGACCACCCGGCCGGCTTCCCCCGGTTCAAGAAGCGAGGCGCCCGCCTTTCCATCCCGCTTCCCGGTCAGGCGGTCCGAGTGGCGCAGCTGAACCGCAAGTGGGCGTCCGTTCGCATCCCGAAACTCGGGGATGTGAAGTTCCGTCTCTCCCGTCCCCTCGGGGGCGAGGTCAGGAACGCAACCATTCGTACCGACGCTTCCGGACGGTGGTTCATCAGCTTCGCGGTGTGCACCGGCAAGGAGGCCGCCCCCGCGAACGGGCTCCCAGCCGTCGGAGTCGACTTCGGCGTCAAGCAGTCCGCCTACCTCTCCGACGAGACACAGCCAAGGCTCATGCAGCCGTCGTTGGGTGAGGGGGAGCAGAGGCGGCTGGAAGGGCTGGAACGGCGCAAGGCACGCCAGATCCGCCACGCGCGCAGACATCGCGGCGGCAGATACAGCAGGCGTCTGCGGCGGACCCTGGGGGAAATCGCCCGGCTCAAGGCCCGCCAGGCTCGGCGCCGACTGGACTTCACGCACAAGCTCACCGCTGATCTGGCCAAGAACCACGGACTGGTCGCGGTGGAGGACCTGCGGGTGAAGGCCATGACGAAGAGTGCCAAGGGGACGGCGCAGATCCCCGGGCAGCACGTTTCGCAGAAGGCGGGGCTCAACCGGGGCATCCTCGACAATCTGCCGGGGGAGCGCCGCCGTCAGCTCGCGTACAAGTGCCCCCAGTACGGGGCAGCGCTGGTCGCGGTGGAGGCGGCAGGCACTTCGCAGACGTGCGGGATCTGTCTGCACCGCGACCCGGCATCCCGCATCGACCGGGACAGGTTCGTCTGCACCCGATGCGGACACGTGGACGACGCCGACCACAACGCCTCGGTCGTGACGCTCGGCCGTGCTCTCCGGAGCGAGGCGGGCATGGCCTTTGCCGCAGGGCATTGCGGTGAACAGCACGCACCGACCGGCCGCACCCGGCCGGTCATGCCCGGCTCCGGAGCCGGGCGCACGCGTGAACCTCTGGCTCCCCTCTCCAGTGGGGGCGAGGAATCTCCGCATGTCACCGCGGAGAGGATGTCAACAAACATTCCCGTTTCATCGTCGGCTGCCGCCGCCCCTAAACTGACCCCGTGACCGAGAACACTCAGCACCAGAACCCAGCGCCCACCACCGAACTGCCGACCCAGTACGCGCCGGCCCAGGTAGAGGGGGAGCTGTATGAGCGCTGGGTAGAGCGCGGTTACTTCGAGGCGGACGCCAAGAGCGACAAGCCTCCGTACACCATCGTCATCCCGCCGCCGAACGTCACCGGCAGCCTGCACCTGGGCCACGCCTTCGAGCACACGCTGATCGACGCCCTCACCCGCCGCAAGCGCATGCAGGGCTACGAGACGCTGTGGCAGCCGGGCATGGACCACGCCGGTATCGCCACCCAGAACGTCGTCGAGCGCGAGCTGGCCAAGGAGGGCAAGTCCCGCCACGACCTGGGCCGGGAGGCGTTCATCGAGCGTGTCTGGCAGTGGAAGGGCGAGTCCGGCGGCCAGATCTCCGGCCAGATGCGCCGCCTCGGCGACGGCGTCGACTGGTCGCGTGAGCGGTTCACCATGGACGAGGGCCTGTCCGAGGCCGTCCAGACCATCTTCAAGAAGCTCTACGACGACGAGCTCATCTACCGCGCCGAGCGCATCATCAACTGGTGCCCGCGCTGTCTCACCGCGATCTCCGACATCGAGGTCGAGTACCAGGACGACGACGGCGAGCTCGTCTCGATCCGGTACGGGGACGGGGACGCGTCCATCGTCGTCGCCACCACCCGCGCCGAGACGATGCTCGGCGACACCGCCGTCGCGGTCCACCCCGAGGACGAGCGCTACCGGCACCTCGTCGGCACCGAGATCGAGCTGCCGCTCACCGGCCGCCGTATCCCGGTCGTGGCGGACGAGCACGTCGACCCCGAGTTCGGCACCGGCGCCGTCAAGGTGACCCCGGCGCACGACCCGAACGACTTCGAGATCGGTCAGCGCCACGGCCTGCCCAACCTCGCCGTCATGGACGAGCACGCGGTCATCACCGTCCACGGCCCCTTCCAGGGCCTGGACCGGCTGGAGGCCCGCTCCGCCATCGTCGCCGCCCTGCGCGCCGATGGCCGCATCGTGGCCGAGAAGCGTCCGTACCCCCACTCGGTCGGCCACTGCTCGCGCTGCAAGACCACCATCGAGCCGCGTCTGTCGATGCAGTGGTGGGTCAAGGTCGGCCCGCTCGCCAAGGCCGCCGGTGACGCGGTCCGCGACGGCAAGGTCAAGATCCACCCGCAGGAGATGGAAAAGCGGTACTTCGACTGGGTCGACAACCTCCATGACTGGTGCATCTCGCGCCAGCTGTGGTGGGGCCACCGCATCCCCGTCTGGTACGGCCCGAACGGCGAGATCGTCTGCGTCGGACCGGACGAGGAGGCGCCGACGGGTGAGGGCTGGCGCCAGGACACCGACGTCCTGGACACCTGGTTCTCCTCGGGCCTGTGGCCCTTCTCCACCCTCGGCTGGCCGCAGCAGACCGAGAGCCTCGCGAAGTTCTATCCGAACTCCGTCCTGGTCACCGGCTACGACATCCTCTTCTTCTGGGTCGCCCGGATGATGATGTTCGGTCTGTACGCGATGGACGGCACCCCGCCGTTCCACACCATCGCCCTGCACGGCATGGTCCGCGACCAGTTCGGCAAGAAGATGTCGAAGTCCTTCGGCAACGCGGTCAACCCGCTCGACTGGATGGACACGTACGGCTCCGACGCCGTCCGCTTCACCCTGGCGCGCGGTGCCAACCCGGGCGTGGACGTGCCGATCGGCGAGGACTGGGTCCAGGCGTCCCGCAACTTCGCCAACAAGATCTGGAACGCCACGCGCTTCGCGCTGATGAACGGCGCCACGGTCGAGGGTGAACTCCCGCCCGTGGAGCAGCTGTCGGCGGTCGACCGCTGGATCCTGTCGCGGCTCAACAAGACCGTGGCCGAGGTGGACGCGCTCTACGAGGACTACCAGTTCTCGAAGCTGTCCGAGGCGCTGTACCACTTCGCCTGGGACGAGGTCTTCGACTGGTACGTCGAGCTCTCCAAGACCACGTTCTTCGAGGGCGGCGAGCCGGCGCGGGTCTCCGGCCGCGTTCTCGGTGAAGTCCTGGACGTCACCCTGCGCCTGCTGCACCCCATCGTCCCGTTCGTCACCGACACCCTGTGGACGACGCTGACCGGCGGCGAGTCCCTGGTGATCGCCGACTGGCCGAGCGACAGCGGCTTCCGCGACGACGCCGCCGAGCGTGAGATCGAGCTGGTCCAGCAGGTCGTCACCGAGGTCCGCCGGTTCCGCTCCGACCAGGGGCTCCAGCCCGGCCAGAAGGTCCCGGCCGAGCTGACCCTGACCGGTACGGCCCTGGCCCCGCACGAGGCGGCCATCCGGCAGTTGCTGCGCCTCCAGCCGGCGGGCGAGGGCTTCCACGCCACCGCGTCGCTGCCGGTCGCGGGTGCCATGGTCGCGCTCGACCTGTCCGGCACGATCGACGTCGAGGCCGAGCGCAAGCGCCTGGCCAAGGACCTCGGCGCGGCCGAGAAGGAGAAGCAGCAGGCCACGGCCAAGCTCGGCAACGAGGCGTTCCTGGCGAAGGCTCCGGACAACGTGGTCGACAAGATCCGTACGCGCCTTGCCAAGGCCGAGGCGGACATCGACCGGATCACGACGCAGCTGGCGAACCTGCCGCAGGCGTAGCGAAGTCGGCGAAGGGGCCCCGAACCGTGAAGAACGGCCCGGGGCCCCTTTCCATGTGCCTTCTGGCGGGGCGCAGCCCCGCCCCCCTGTTGGGTGGGTTGGTCGCGCCCACGCGGCGGAGCCGCGTTCTCAGGGGCGCGGGGAACTGCGCGACCAGCCCACCCCGGTCCGCAGACCAACAGGGGCCCGGGGCGGAGCCCCGTGGGTGGGGTGCAGGGGCCGCAGGTCCCGCCCGGGGTTCCCGGGGGAAACCGGCTCCGCCACCCCCCACCCCCGGAGGGTTCAGGGAAGGGGCGGGGTGGGGCTCCGTAGACTGGGGGCGTGACCGAGCAGCCCGACCGCAGCAGCAGCCCCGACGACCACTTCGACGACATCGTCGAGGCCGAGACGAACCGCGACCCCGACCTGGCGGTGATCGAGGCCGGCAGCCGCACCCTGCGCACCCACGGCGGCGCGCCGCAGGGCGACCCCGTCCCCG
This sequence comes from Streptomyces sp. NPDC023838, assembly GCF_040639555.1. Taxonomy (NCBI): domain Bacteria; kingdom Bacillati; phylum Actinomycetota; class Actinomycetes; order Kitasatosporales; family Streptomycetaceae; genus Streptomyces; species Streptomyces sp. NPDC023838. The sequence continues at coordinate 89,129 of NZ_JBFAAD010000021.1, read as the reverse complement.
CCCGCCCCGCCGACCCGGAGGTCGACAAGGCGCTGCGCGCGGTCGAGACGGAGCTGGCGACGCGCTGGGGCGAGACCAAGCTGGAGCCCTCCGTCGCCCGCATCGCGGCGCTGATGGACGTCCTGGGCGAGCCCCAGCGGGCGTACCCCTCGATCCACATCACCGGCACCAACGGCAAGACGTCCACCGCCCGCATGATCGAGGCGCTGCTCGCCGCCTTCGACCTGCGCACCGGCCGGTACACCTCCCCCCACGTCCAGTCGATCACCGAGCGCATCAGCCTGGACGGCGCGCCGATCACCGCCGAGCGCTTCATCGAGACGTACGAGGACATCAAGCCGTACGTGGAGATGGTCGACTCCCAGCAGGAGTACCGGCTGTCCTTCTTCGAGGTGCTGACCGGCATGGCGTACGCCGCGTTCGCGGACACCCCCGTCGACGTGGCCGTCGTCGAGGTCGGCATGGGCGGCAGCTGGGACGCGACCAATGTGATCGACGCGTCGGTGGCCGTGGTCACCCCCATCTCCCTGGACCACACCGACCGCCTCGGCTCGACGCCCGCCGAGATCGCCGTCGAGAAGTCCGGGATCATCAAGCAGGGCGCCACCGTGATCCTGGCCCAGCAGCCGGTCGACGCGGCCCAGGTGATGCTGAAGAAGGCCGTCGAGACGGACGCGACGGTCGCGCGGGAGGGCATGGAGTTCGGCATCGTCGCGCGCGAGGTCGCGGTCGGCGGCCAGCTGCTGACGCTGCGCGGCCTCGGCGGGGAGTACGAGGACGTCTTCCTGCCGCTGTACGGCGCCCACCAGGCGCACAACGCGGCGGTGGCGCTCTCCGCCGTGGAGGCGTTCTTCGGCATCGGCTCCGAGCACGCCCGCCCCCTCGACGTCGACACCGTCCGCAAGGCGTTCGCCTCGGTGGCCTCGCCCGGCCGCCTGGAGGTGGTGCGCCGCAGCCCCACCGTCGTCCTGGACGCCGCCCACAACCCGGCGGGCGCCCAGGCCACCGCCGAGGGCCTGACCGAGGCGTTCGGGTTCTCGCGGCTGATCGGCGTGGTCGCGGCCAGCGCCGACAAGGACGTGAAGGGCCTGCTGGAGGCCTTCGAGCCGGTCTTCGCCGAGGTCGTCGTCACCGCCAACACCAGCCACCGCTCGATGGACGTCGACGAGCTGGCCGCGATCGCCGTCGAGGTCTTCGGCGACGAGCGGGTGGTGGTCGAGCCGCGCCTGGACGACGCGCTGGAGGCGGCGATCACCCTGGCGGAGGAAGAGGACGAGTACGCCGGTGCGGGAGTCCTCGTCACCGGTTCCGTGATCACGGTCGGCGAGGCCCGGCTGCTCCTGGGAAGGGGCTGACGCCCGATGCGCACGCTCTGCGCTTCCACCCTCATCGGTGAATTCTTCGTCATCGGCTTCGCCGGACTGGTCGCCATGAAGGACCAGGACCTGACGGTGTCCACGGTGTGGACGGTCAGCGGCATCGCCATGCTGTTCTCGCTGCTCCTGTGCGGCGTACTGACCCGTCCCGGTGGCCTCCAGCTGGGCTGGGCGCTCCAGATCGCCCTGATCGCGAGCGGCTTCGTCGTCCCGCACATGTTCTTCCTCGGTGCGGTCTTCGCCGGTCTGTGGTGGGCCTCGATCCACTACGGCCGGCAGGTGGACGCGGCGAAAGCCCGCTTCGCGGGCCAGGCCGAGGTGGAGCCGGAGCCGCAGGCGTAGGCGGTCCGGGGGGCGCCCGGGGGCCTGCGTCTTTCGGCTGCGGACCGTGCTGGGCTGGTCGCGCAGTTCCCCGCGCCCCCGCGCCGGTCCGGGTGTCGGCGCCCGAGACGCCCCCTGTAGCCTCGCCTTCACCGCACACGTATGCCGCAAGGAGCCGTACACCATGACCCAGCGCACTCTCGTCATCCTCAAGCCCGACGCCGTCCGTCGCGGCCTGATCGGCGAGATCATCGGCCGTATCGAGCGCAAGGCCGGCTGGACCATCCCGGCGATGGAGCTGCGGACCCTGGACCAGGACACCCTGGAGCAGCACTACGGCGAGCACAAGGGCAAGCCCTTCTACGAGCCCCTGATGGGCTTCATGGCCTCCGGCCCCGTCGTCGTCCTCGTCGTCGAGGGCGAGCGGGTCATCGAGGGCGTACGCCAGCTGGCGGGTCCCACCGACCCGATCGCGGCGGCGCCCGGCTCCATCCGCGGCGACTTCGGCACCATCGTCCGGGAGAACCTCATCCACGCCTCGGACTCGGAGGCGTCGGCCGAACGGGAACTGAAGATCTTCTTCCCGGGTCGCGTCTGACTTCCTGACCGGTTGTCAGCCATATAGCGCTCATGACCTGGGGCGACCGATGGAATTTCGGTCGCCCCTCGGCATATGCGGGACGAAGTCGGGAACGCATCGCCTCGACACGTCGTCACCATTACCAGAGGTGGACCAACGCGCCGTGTCCGTGCAGGCGGCACTACGATGGAGCCTCACGCCCACAGCACCCACCTCGCCGACCTGAAAAGCCGTCAACGCTCGATTAGGGAAGGCCGGACGCATCCTCATGGGGAGCAACAACATGTCGTTCATCGGCCGTGACATGGCTGTCGACCTCGGGACCGCCAACACGCTGGTGTACGTCAGGGGCCGCGGAATCGTCCTGAACGAGCCGTCCGTCGTCGCCATCAACACCAACACCGGCGGCATCCTGGCGGTCGGCGCCGAGGCGAAGAAGATGATCGGTCGTACGCCGGGCAACATCGTGGCCGTACGACCGCTGAAGGACGGCGTGATCGCCGACTTCGAGATCACGGAGCGGATGCTCCGCTACTTCATCCTGAAGATCCACAAGCGGCGTTACCTGGCCCGCCCGCGCGTCGTCGTCTGCGTTCCCTCCGGCATCACCGGAGTCGAGCGCCGTGCCGTCATCGAGGCCTCCACCCAGGCCGGCGCCCGTCAGGTGCACATCATCGAGGAGCCCATGGCCGCGGCCATCGGCTCGGGCCTGCCCGTCCACGAGGCGACCGGCAACATGGTCGTCGACATCGGTGGCGGCACCACCGAGGTCGCGGTGATCTCGCTCGGCGGAATCGTCACGGCGCAGTCCATCCGGGTGGCCGGCGACGAGCTGGACAACGCGATCATCCAGCACATCAAGAAGGAGTACAGCCTCCTCCTCGGTGAGCGCACCGCCGAGCAGATCAAGATCACCATCGGCTCGGCGTACGACCTCGAGAACGACGAGCACACCGAGATCCGCGGCCGCGATCTGGTCTCCGGGCTGCCCAAGACCGTGGTCATCTCGGCCGCCGAGGTCCGCAAGGCCATCGAGGAGCCGGTCAACGCGATCGTCGACGCCGTGAAGACGACGCTCGACAAGTGCCCGCCGGAGCTCTCCGGCGACATCATGGACCGCGGCATCGTCCTCACCGGCGGCGGCGCCCTGCTGCGCGGCCTCGACGAGCGGCTGCGCCGCGAGACCGGCATGCCGATCCACATCGCGGAGGACCCGCTGGATTCGGTCGCTCTGGGGTCCGGCAAGTGCGTCGAGGAGTTCGAGGCGCTCCAGCAGGTCCTCGACGCCCAGCCGCGCCGATAAGCGCCACCGGCCGCCGTCCCCCCGGGTCATCCAGTGGCCCGGGGGGACCGCTCGTACGGGCCACTGCCAACCCGTACGGCGGATCGTTGATATACAGATCGAACAGATTCCGACGAGGAAGGCACGGCCGCCGCACGTGAGGGACACACGAGAGAGCCGGCTGCTCCTGGTGCTGCTGATCGCCGTAGCGTTCGCGCTGATCACGGTCGACATCCGGGGTGGGGAGAATTCACCGGTGGACGGCGCCCGGCAGGCCGCCGCCACGGTGTTCGGGCCGGTGGAGAACGGCATGGCGGCCGCCGTCGACCCGGTCGGCAACGCCATCGGGGCGGTGCGCGACTCGGGGGAGCGGCACAACAAGATCGCCGACCTCCAGCGCGAGAACGAGGTGCTGAAGCAGAAGCTCGGCAGCGACGCCCGCAACCGCTCGCGTCTGAACCAGCTCGACGCGATGCTCAAGACCGCCGGCGAGGGCCAGTACGGCATCAAGGCCGCGCAGGTCATCGGGATAGGAGCGGCCCAGGGCTTCTCCTGGACCGTCACCATCGACGCCGGCTCGCGCGACGGCATCAAGCGCGACATGACCGTACTGAACGGGGAGGGGCTCGTCGGCCGGGTCACCACCGTCGGCCCGTCCACCGCCACCGTCCTGCTCGCCAACGACCCGGACTTCACGGTCGGCACCCGGATGGAGAACAGCGACGAGCTGGGCTTCGCCACCGGCCAGGGCGACCGGCCGCTGTCGGTGCAGCTGCTCAACGGCAAGGCCAAGGTCAAGGCGGGCGACCGGCTGGTGACCTTCGGCTCGCAGTCCGACAAGCCGTTCGTGCCCGGCGTCCCGGTCGGCGAGGTCGTCAAGGTCGACCCCTCCGGCGGCGATCTGACCCGCACCATCTACGTCCGTCCGTACGTCGGGTTCACCAAGCTCGACATCGTCGGCGTCGTCGTCGAGGCCCCGCGCACCGACCCGCGCGACCAGGTGCTGCCCGCCAAGCCCAAGCCGACCCCGACGCTCACCGTGACGGTGACGGTCACCCCGTCCCCCAACCCGAACCAGGCGAACCCGAACGCGGCGGACCCCAACGTGCCGATCCCGGGCGGCGACCCGAACAACGCGAACCCCAACGGCAACGCGAACCCCAACGGCGCCGCGAATCCCAACGCCAACCCCAACGGCCCCGCGAACAACGGCAACGCGAACAACAACGCCGCCGCCGACGGCGACCAGTAGGAGCTGATCCAGATGCGCATCAACAGGGTCATCCTCTCCTCCGCCCTGGTCGTCGTCGCCCTCGTCGTCCAGGTGAGCGTCCTCGCCCGGCTCCAGCTCCCGGGCGCCGTCCCGGACCTGGTGCTGCTGACCGTCCTCGGCCTCGCCCTCGTCTACGGACACCTCGGCGGCGCCTTCGTCGGGTTCGGCGCGGGCCTGCTCTGCGACCTCGCCCCGCCCGCCGACCACGCCGCCGGGCGGTACGCCCTGGTGCTCTGCGTGATCGGTTACGCGGCGGGGCTCGCCAAGCCCGACCACGGCCGGCTGCGCTCGGCCACCGGACCCATGGTCGTGGTGGTCTGCGCGGCCATCGGCTCCACCCTGCTCTACGCGGGCGTCGGCGCCCTCGTCGGCGACACCGCGGCCCGCCATGTCGGCCTGGTGAACCTGCTGTTCACGGCCGCCGTCTACGACCTGCTGCTCGCCCCGTTCACGGTGCCGCTGATCATGGCGCTGGCCAGACGGGCCGAGAACGACCCGCTCGCCGAGTCGTCCGGGGGCGGCGGCTCGGCCAAGAACGGCAGCAGCATCGCCTCCGGCCGGCTCTCCGGCGGCACCGGGCTGCGGATAGGCAACCAGAAGGGCGGCCTGCGGGTGAAGGCCGCCCGCAACCGCGCGGCCCGGGCCGGCCGCATCAAGGGCGTCAAGCGACTGTGAACGAGGGGGCCACGGCGTGAGCAACATCCCCGAGACGGGACGCACCCCCCGGGTGCAGATCCGGCTCATCATCATCCAGGTCCTCGTCTTCTCCCTGCTCCTGACCCTGGGCGGGCGCCTCTGGTACCTCCAGATCCGCAACGGGCAGGAGTACACCGACGAGGCGAAGAACAACCATGTGCAGCAGGTGGTCCAGCCGGCTGTGCGCGGGGCGATCCTGGACGCGCGCGGTGTGCCGCTCGCGGACAACGAGACGCGTCTGGTGGTGTCCGCCTCGCGGACCGATCTGACGAAGATGCCCGACAAGGGCAAGGCGGTCCTCGGCCGGCTGGCGGCGGTGCTCGGCATGAAGCCGCAGGACGTGATGGACAAGGTCCGCCTGTGTGACGCCAAGACGCCCAAGCCCTGCTGGAACGGCTCGCCGTACCAGCCGATCCCGGTGACCGACAAGGCCACCACCCAGCAGGCCCTGCAGATCCGTGAGCGCTCGGAGGACTTCCCCGGCATCACGGCCGACCCCACCGCGGTGCGCCGCTACGCCGCGCCGGGCAAGGCCAACACGGCCCAGGTGCTCGGCTACCTCTCGCCGGTGACGGACGAGGAGATCATCAAGGCGAAGGACACCGACTCGCCGTATCTGCGCTCGGACATGGTGGGCCGCTCCGGCCTGGAGCGCACCTATGACAAGCAGTTGCGGGGCAAGGCGGGGGTGACCCGTTACGAGGTGGACAACCTCGGCCGGGTCATCGGGCAGGCGCAGAGCGACAAGGCCGAGCCCGGCTCGAACATCGTCACCTCGATAGACGCCCGGGTGCAGGCCGTCGCCGAGTACGAGCTCAACCACGCCATGGAAGAGGCCCGCAAGGAGTTCGACAAGAACACCAACGAGAACTACAAGGCCGACGCCGGGGCCGTGGTGGTCATGGAGGCCAAGACCGGCCGGGTCGTCGCCATGGCCTCGCTGCCCAACTACGACCCCAACGCCTGGGTCGGGGGCATCTCCGCCAGGGACTACCAGGCCCTGACCGGCAAGGACTCCAACTACCCGCTGCTGAACCGGGCCATCCAGGGCCAGGCGGCCCCCGGCTCGATCTTCAAGGTGGTCTCCTCGGCGGCCGCCGTCCGCGCCGGATACCCCTTCGGCGGCAGCTACCCCTGCCCCAGCTCGTACTCGGTGGGCGGCCAGGTCTTCAAGAACTTCGAGTCGCAGGGCCACGGCAACATCACCATCGGCCAGGCCCTGGAGGTCTCCTGCGACACCGTGTACTACGGCCTCGCGCACGACCAGTGGCTCAAGGACGGCGGCATGAAGCCGAAGAAGGACGCCGCCGACTGGTTCTACAAGACCGCCCACGACTTCGGGCTCGGCTCGAAGACCGGCATCGACCTGCCCAGCGAGGTCCCCGGCCGGGTCCCCGACCGCCAGTGGAAGCAGCGGTTCTGGGAGGCCAACAAGGACGCCTGGTGCAAGCACGGCAAGAAGGACGGCGACTACGTCGAGAAGATCGAGTACGAGAACTGCCTCGAGGGCAACCTCATGCGCGCCGGTGACTCGGTCAACTACTCCATCGGCCAGGGCGACACCCTCGTCACCCCCATCCAGATGGCGACGATCTACTCGGCGATCTCCAACGGCGGCACCCTCTACGACCCGACCGTCGGCAAGGCCGTCATCAGCGCCGACGGCAAGTCGGTCAAGGAGATCAAGCCCAAGGCGCACGGCAAGCTGCCGATGAGCCAGGCCACCCGCGACGACATAGACGAAGCCCTCGCGGGAGTCGCCACCCGCGGTACGGCCGCCTGGCGCTTCGGCGGCTGGCCGCAGAAGCAGATCCCGATGCACGCCAAGACCGGCACCGCCGAGGTCTACGGCAAGCAGACGACCTCGTGGTTCGCCACGTACACCAAGGACTACTCGATCGTCATGACGATCTCCCAGGGTGGTACGGGCTCCGGCGCCTCCGGCCCCGCCGTGCGCAACATCTACGACGCGCTCTACGGGCTCGACGACGCGGGCAACCAGGACCTCAAGCGCGCCCTGCTGCCCGAGCCGCAGCAGTCCCTGCCCAGGATCCAGGCCGACGGCTCCATCGACGCGCCGAAGATCGAGCCGTACGACCCCAACTCGCAGAAGGCCCCCGAGAAGACCGGCGAGCAGCAGCTCGCCGCGGCCAACACCGACAACCGCAACGGCGCGCGCCACGGACGGAGGGACTGAGCACCATGGCCGGCTTCTCCGTCCAGCGCTACGCGCCGGAGCGCTCCACCTTCGCCAAGCTGACCGCGCGCGACTCGGTGCTGCGCCGGCTCGACTTGCCGCTGCTGCTGTCCGCGCTCGCGCTGTCCTTCATCGGCTCGCTGCTCGTGTGGTCCGCGACCCGCAACCGCACCCAGCTCAACCAGGGCGACCCGTACTACTTCCTCGTCCGGCACGCCATGAACACCGGCATCGGGCTCGGCCTGATGATCGGCACGATCTGGCTGGGCCACCGCACCCTGCGGGGCGCGGTGCCGGTGCTCTACGGGCTCTCGGTGGTGCTGATCCTCGCCGTACTGACCCCGCTGGGCGCGACCGTCAACGGCGCGCACGCCTGGATCATCATCGGCGGCGGCTTCTCGCTCCAGCCGTCCGAGTTCACCAAGATCACGATCATCCTGGGGATGGCGATGATACTGGCGTCGCGCGTCGACGCCGGGGACACACCCCACCCCGACCACCGCACGGTGCTCAAGTCCCTGGGCATCGCCGCGCTGCCGATCCTGATCATCATGATGATGCCGGACCTCGGCTCGGTCATGGTCATCGTGATCATCATCCTGGGCGTGCTGCTCGCCTCCGGAGCCTCCAACCGGTGGGTGCTCGGCCTGATAGGGGCGGGCGTGGCGGGCGCGGTCGCGGTGGCGGCGCTCGGGCTGCTCGACGAGTACCAGATCAACCGCTTCGCGGCCTTCGCCAACCCCAGCCTCGACCCGGCGGGCGTCGGCTACAACACCAACCAGGCCCGTATCGCCATCGGCTCCGGCGGACTGACCGGCACCGGACTGTTCAAGGGCAGCCAGACCACCGGCCAGTTCGTCCCCGAACAGCAGACGGACTTCGTCTTCACGGTCGCGGGGGAGGAGCTCGGCTTCATCGGCGCGGGCCTGATCCTCGTGCTGCTCGGCGTGGTCCTGTGGCGCGCCTGCCGCATCGCCCGCGAGACGACCGAGCTGTACGGCACGGTCGTGGCGGCCGGGATCATCGCCTGGTTCGGCTTCCAGTCCTTCGAGAACATCGGGATGACGCTCGGCATCATGCCGGTGGCGGGCCTGCCGCTGCCGTTCGTGTCGTACGGCGGATCGTCCATGTTCGCGGTCTGGGTGGCGATCGGGCTCCTCCAGTCGATCAGGGTGCAGCGGCCGATAACGGCGTAGCGCCCGCCGAGGGCCACGCGGGACACCGGACCGGCCGCGATGGCTGGTCCGGTGCCTGTTTAGGGTCCGGTTTCGCGTCTAGATTCAATTCATGGCGGAGACGAAGCGCGAGATCGAGCGGAAGTACGAAGCCACCGGCGACGCCGTCCGGCTCCCCGACCTCACCAGGGCCGCGGAGGTCGCGAGCGTCGTCGACCGGGGCGTGGCGGAGCTGGACGCCGTCTACTACGACACCGAGGACCTGCGCCTGGCCGCACACTCCCTCACCCTGCGCCGCCGCACCGGCGGCGACGACGCGGGCTGGCACCTGAAGTTCCCGGTCGCCACCGGCATCCGCGACGAGATCCGCGCCCCCCTCTCCCCGGACGTCCCCCGCACCCTGGCCGCCCTCCTGCGCTCCCGCGTCCGCGACGCCCGACTGACCCCTGTCGTACGGCTGCTGTCCTCCCGCCACGTACGCCATCTGCTCGACGGGGACGGCGCGCTGCTCGCCGAGGTGAGCGTCGACGCGGTGCGCGCGCAGCGGCTCGGCCCCGGTAGCGCGGGCCCCGCGACGGCCTGGACCGAGGTCGAGGTGGAGCTCGCCGACGAGGCGGATCCCGCCCTCCTCGACCGCGTCGAGAAGCGCCTGCGCAAGGCGGGTCTGCGGCCCTCGCACAACGCGTCGAAGCTGGCACGGGCGCTGGCCGAGACCGCCCCGGCCCCACCGGACCTCCCCGAGCCGCCCGCCACCGGCGGGACCACCGCCGGTGACCACATCCTCGGCTACCTCCGCGCCCAGCGCGACGCCCTGGTCGGCCTCGACCCGGCCGTCCGGCGCGACCTGCCCGACTCCGTCCACCAGATGCGGGTCGCCACGCGCCGGCTGCGCAGCGCCTTCAAGTCGTACCGCAAAATCCTCGACCGGACCGTCACCGACCCCCTCGGCGAGGAGCTGAAGTGGCTCGCGGGCGAGCTCGGCGTCGACCGCGACCAGGAAGTCCTCACCGAACGCCTCCAGACCCGCATCGCAGCCCTGCCCCGCCCCCTCCTGCTCGGACCGGTCCGGGGACGGCTGCGCATCTGGAGCGTCGCCCGCCGCTCCGGTACGCGCCGCAAGACCATCGCCGTCCTGGACAGCCGGCGCTACCTCGCGCTGCTCGACACCCTGGACGCGCTGCTCGACGCCCCGCCGCTGCGCCCGGCGGCCCGGCGGCCGGCCGCGCAGGTTCTGCCCAAGGCGGTGATCAAGGACTACGAGCGGCTGGCGGACCGCATGGCGCGGGCCCTGGAGCTCGACCCGGGCGAGCCGCGCGACGTGGCCATGCACGAGGCCCGCAAGGCGGCCAAGCGCGCCCGGTACGCCGCCGAGGCCGCCAAGCCCGCGCTCGGCGCCCCCGCGAAGAAGTTCGCCAAGCGGATGAAGAAGGTCCAGACCGTCCTGGGCGACCACCAGGACAGCGTGGTGGCCCGCGAGGCGCTGCGCGGCCTGGCGATCCAGGCCCACCTGGCGGGGGAGTCCGCGTTCACCTGGGGACTCCTGTACGGGCGGGAGGCGGCGACGGCGGCCGACCGCGAGCGCGAACTGCCGGAAGTCTGGCGCAGGGCGTCGCGGCCGAAGCTGCGCGAGCGGCTGGGGCCCTGAGCCGGGGCATCGCGGCGGGCGAGAGGCACCTCCCGAGCGGGTTACGCTAGAGAGTCGCCCCCCTGCCAGCTCACGAAAGTTCGTCGAGATGACTGCCGCCGAGTCCGTCTTCCCACAGCTCGAAGCCCTGCTCCCGCATGTGCAGAAGCCGATCCAGTACGTCGGCGGCGAGCTCAACTCCACGGTCAAGCCGTGGGAAAGCTGCGATGTCCGCTGGGCGCTCATGTACCCGGACGCGTACGAGGTCGGGCTGCCCAACCAGGGCGTCATGATCCTCTACGAGGTGCTGAACGAGCGCGAGGGCGTCCTCGCCGAGCGCACGTACAGCGTGTGGCCGGACATGGAAGAGCTGATGCGCGAGCACAACGTGCCCCAGTTCACCGTGGACAGCCACCGCCCCGTCGGCGCCTTCGACGTCTTCGGCCTCAGCTTCTCCACCGAGCTGGGCTACACCAACATGCTCACGGCCCTGGACCTCGCGGGCATCCCGCTGGAGTCCAAGGACCGTACGATCGACGACCCGATCGTCCTCGCGGGCGGCCACGCGGCCTTCAACCCCGAGCCGATCGCGGAGTTCATCGACTGCGCGGTCATCGGCGACGGCGAGCAGGCCGTCCTCGACATGACCGAGATCATCCGCGCGTGGAAGGCCGAGGGCCGCCCGGGCGGGCGCGAGGAAGTCCTCTTCCGCCTCGCCAAGACCGGCAACGTCTACGTCCCGGGCTTCTACGACGTCGAGTACCTGCCCGACGGCCGCATCGGCCGAGTCGTCCCGAACAAGTCGGGCGTGCCGTGGCGGGTCAGCAAGCACACCGTCATGGACCTCGACGAGTGGCCCTACCCCAAGCAGCCGCTCGTGCCGCTCGCGGAGACCGTCCACGAGCGCATGTCCGTCGAGATCTTCCGCGGCTGCACCCGCGGCTGCCGTTTCTGCCAGGCCGGCATGATCACGCGCCCCGTGCGGGAGCGAAGCATCACCGGCATCGGCGAGATGGTGGAGAAGGGTCTCAAGGCGACGGGCTTCGAGGAAGTCGGCCTGCTGTCCCTGTCCTCGGCCGACCACACCGAGATCGGTGAGATCGCCAAGGGCCTCGCGGACCGGTACACCGAGGACAAGATCGGCCTGTCCCTGCCCTCGACCCGCGTGGACGCGTTCAACGTCGACCTCGCCAACGAGCTGACCAGGAACGGCCGTCGCTCCGGTCTGACCTTCGCCCCCGAGGGCGGCTCCGAGCGCATGCGCAAGGTCATCAACAAGATGGTCTCCGAAGAGGACCTGATCCGTACGGTCGCGACCGCGTACGGCAACGGCTGGCGCCAGGTGAAGCTGTACTTCATGTGCGGCCTGCCCACCGAGACCGACGAGGACGTCCTCCAGATCGGCGACATGGCGGTCAACGTCATCGCCAAGGGCCGCGAGGTGTCGGGCCAGAACGACATCCGCTGCACGGTGTCGATCGGCGGCTTCGTCCCCAAGCCCCACACCCCGTTCCAGTGGGCCCCGCAGCTCTCCGCCGAGCAGACGGACGCGCGCCTGGAGAAGCTCCGCGACAAGATCCGCGGCGACAAGAAGTACGGCCGCTCGATCGGCTTCCGCTACCACGACGGCAAGCCGGGCATCGTCGAGGGCCTGCTCTCGCGCGGCGACCGCCGCGTGGGCGCCGTCATCCGCGCCGTCTACGAGGACGGCGGCCGCTTCGACGGCTGGCGCGAGCACTTCAGCTACGACCGCTGGATGGCCTGCGCCGAGAAGACGCTGCCGTCGTACGGCGTGGACGTCGACTGGTACACCACGCGTGAGCGTACCTACGAGGAGGTCCTGCCCTGGGACCACCTGGACTCCGGTCTCGACAAGGACTGGCTCTGGGAGGACTGGCAGGACGCGCTGGACGAGACCGAGGTCGAGGACTGCCGCTGGACGCCGTGCTTCGACTGTGGGGTGTGTCCGCAGATGGATACGGCCATACAAATCGGGCCGACTGGGAAGAAGCTTCTGCCTCTGACGGTCAAGAACGCCGGTCCGACGCCCGCGTCGAGTGGTCACGCGCACTGATGTGAGCGGGGCACTCGATCGGGTGGTTGAGGCGATGACAGTGGCCAGCGAGGAAGAGGCGGCTGCGGTACTTGCTGCGGTTGGTGCCTCTCGTCGTCGCCCTACGGCGCCGCCGGTGGTGTCTCGCACGCCGCTGCCGGAGGCTGGCGGCCCGCCTCACATCGTCTCCGAGGTGGAGTGGGTCTGAACCCCGCCAGGCTCATGAACGGTGGGACGACGCGTTGAGCCCCTTCCCTATCAGGGAGGGGGCTCGGTCGGGTTGCACCGATCACGGAGTTTCCTTCGCCTTGCGGCGGTCAGACGCCGACGTGTCACCTGAGAGTCGATTCAGCTTGCGCACGCGACTCCCAACGCCGTTGACGGGCACACCTTCGCGGAGCGCCGTGGGCCTCCGCCGGCTCGGGTCAGCTCAGGGCACCCGGGGACAGAGCAAGGGGGGGCGGGGTCGTCTGAGCATGGGGGCCTCCGATCCATCAACAGTGATGGCGTCATTACGGATCGTCATGGAATGATCAGTGCGGATCGGTAGTGAGCCGACCAGGAGGAGGTAGCGCCATGTCTGACGAGCAGTACACGCCGCCCGAAATCATCGACGTAACCCCGGTCCCGGCCTCGGAGGTCAACCCCGAGGACGTAGGCACGCTCAGCCTGCGCTACGTGGACGGTCAACCCGTTCTCGTCATCAGCGGCGGGACGGCCTTTCCAGCGGGGATCACTCTTGTGGACGGGTCCGGCAACGCTGTCGCCGCCTACACCGCAGGCCCGTTGGCCCAGGCCCGGACTGGCTCGGCCGAACTGTTGATGGCCAGCGCCATCCAAACAGCCGTCGTGGGGTTCGGGAACAAATAGAGCAGTCTTCCGACAGCGGTTCGAACCCGTATCGCCGCACCGAGGTAACGCCCGAGGACGTAAGAACTGGATGGACGAGAGGATCACGGTGGCGGGTAACGGAGTTACCGGGCACAGCGGCGATCAGAGTGCGGCTGCCCAAGCCAATCTGAACAGCCTGTTCGCGGTCGCCGCGGACGCCCAGGGGAACGTCTTCATCGCCGACACCTTCAACCACCTCATCCGGAGGGTCGACCCCAGCGGGATCGTCACCACGTATGCCGGTACGGGAAGTGCGGGGTTCTACGGGCAGGACGTGCCTGCTGTGGAGGCCACCTGTACTACCCCCAGGCGGTCGCCGTGGACGCCCACGGGAGCCTGTACATCGCGGACACCCTCAACCACCGCATCCGGCTGGTCGACCCCAGCGGGATCATCACCACGTATGCCGGCACGGGACGTGCGGCGTCCTCTGGGGACGGTGAGCCTGCCGTGGCAGCCGACCTGTACTACCCGAAGGGAGTCTTGGCCGCCCACGGGAGCCTGTACATCGCCGACACCCACAACCACCGCATCCGAAGGGTCGACCCCAGCGGGATCATCACCACGGTCGCCAATACCGGATCTGCGCGCTTCGACGGGGACGACGTTCCTGCCCTGTAGGTGGGCATGGTCGGGCCTGATGCCGTGGTCGTCGATGAGCTCGGGAACCTGTATGTCAATGACGCCGGCAACAAGCGGGCTCGCGTCGTCCACTCGGACGGCCTGATCCCTCCACGGCCGACCCCATGTCCTCGGCGACAGACAGCGACGGGAACCCGTACACCGCCCAGTTCAAGGAGCATGTGGTGGTCAAGGAGACCAGCTGACTCCCAGACCGGCAAGCCTCCACGCTTCCACCGACTGCGTCTGAGCGCTTGGCTTGGCGGATGAGTGCTTCAGTTGGCGGTCCTGAGTATCTCGCTCTTGGCGCCATCTCGCAGGGCCGCCACCTCTGATGCTCAGCCCCGCCAACTCGGGCACTCATCCGCCATCTGAAGCGCACAGTCACAGTCAGCTTGAGCCATCCGCCCCGGTACGAGCCACCCAACGCCCGTGCCGGGGCAGGGTGCGCACCTACACCGCACCCCTTCCACCTCGCACCGGTCTGGTAAGGACCGGTACGGGGCGGTGTCTGCGAGCCGGTCGTGACCACGACGGGTCAAGATCGTTGGCTGGGCATGCATAACACCAGCCGGGCACTCACCACTCTCTCCTTGGGGCTGCCGCTCTCCTCGGGGCCCTAACCGCACCCGCCAGTGCCGCACCAGCCCCAGGGTTGGACCTAGACGTCTGTAAGACCCTCAACGGAATCCCGATCGCCGGTTCGGTCGGCGATGCCAACTGTGCGCTGGTGGATGTTCTCGTGGATGGTGTTCTCGTCCCGGTCATCGGCCACGCTGATTCAAAACGGCCGTGGCCGAACGCTTGAGAACGGGGCACCAGCGGCCCCGAAGTCCTCGCGCGTCTTGAGCCGGTGGCACGGACGGCAGAGCGGTTACACGTTCTCGTCCGTCTCCGTCCCGCCGAGCGTGAGTGATGCCCTCACCACCCCTGGTGAGGGCATTCGTGCGCTCCGGGCCTGGTCAGGCAGCCAATGCGTCACCTGACACTCGGTTCATCTTGCGCACGCACCGCACGATGCTGTCATTCGGCAGAACTTCATGGGGCGTCGCAGGGCCTTGCCACGAGCGGTATTCCGCAAGTCCTGATAGCCGGACTTACCAGCAAGCCGGTCAGGGCCCATGACCGCACCGCCGGAACGAGCGTTCCCGCAGCATCGGTCTGCGCGGCGGCTCGGAACTGTGGATGACAGGGCCGCGAACCTGATCGAGAGCGAGATTGTGATCGTCGACGACGACGGTATGGAAGAGCCGTTCGACCCGGATGAGTGGTTCGCCTGAGCGATGAAGCCCAGTCCGTCGTGTCCGGCGGTCGGGGTGTTTCAGAAGGCTTCCGCGAAATCGTCGTCCTTGAGTATCAAGCGGGCTCGCACATCTTTAGGGATCATGATCTTCATGCGGATTTTGGGAGCGCGCACGCCCGAGACCTTGGTCCGAGTGATCTCGCACTTCACGCCGACACGAAGGAGATCGGCCCCCATGGCCTCCATCCCGCCCTCCTGCCAGCGGGCTCGGAAGGACTTGCCGTTGTGCACGGCCACCCACCGATCCTTGGTCGACTCGGGGTCGATGGCGGCCAGCTGCTTGATCTGATCATCCAGCTTCTCTTCCGCCTGCTCCTGGGTGAAGCGTGTCTTCGTGAAGCGGCCCCCGGGTTCCAGCCCGGTCATGTAGTAGCTGATGCTCTGTTCCAGGCGTTGCTGTTCCTTTCGCGCTTCGGCTCCCTGCCGGTACTCGCGCGTCATGACCGGCTCGTCCCCGAGCACCTTCAGAACGTCTTCGACGAGCTGGGCATAGACCTCATAGGGATTCGGCGCGCCCAGACCCCCGCCCTTGCACTTGCCGCAACGCAGGTATGCGTAGGACCGGCCCTTGCTCTGGGTCTTCTGGACGGTCATGTTGGCCTTGCAGTCGGAACAGATCAGGACTCCGAGGAACCTCGTCGCCCCTTCGGGGTTGCGGGTGGGCTGTTGCTTCCCCTGACGGTCCAACGCTTTCTGAAGGCTGTAGAACTGTTCCTCCGTGAAAACACCGTCTGCCACTCGAATCGGCCTGCCGTCGCCGTCCAGTACGAGCTTCGAGCGGCGTACGCCACCGTTCTTGTCCTCTTCCACCCGGTACCCCATGAGGGCCGGGTTCCTCAGCCGACGGAGCAGTGTCGACGCCGTGAGCCCCGCCCCGCATAGACCGGTCCGCACGAGGACGCTCACCATCTGCTGGGCGGAGAGGGGCTTGGCCCGCATGGCGACGTAGCGGCACCAGTGCAGCGCTCTGCAGGCGGTCCGGTTGATGATCAGGACGATCTTTCCGTCCTTGGTCTCCGCTGTCTCGTAGCCGTACGCAGGCTTGCCGATGAGCCACTCGCTCTGAGTCTTGGTGTACTCCCAGAGGCTCGCCACGCGAGTGCTGGTGTTGGCTGCCTCGATCTCGGCGATACCACCGATGATCGTGACCATGATCTTTCCAGCGGTCGTGGTCAGATCGATCGCGTCGTGCTTGGAGACCAGGTTCTTCCCGTACTTCAGACACCAGTCGATCATGGTGCTGAGATCGGAGAGACGCCGTACGAAACGGTCCAGCTTCCAGAAGAGGAGTACATCGAACTCCGGCGCGCGGTTGTTGAGCCAGTCCCCGAGCTTCTTCCGCTTCCACGGTGGCACCTTCGTTGCCGACACGTTGAGGTCACTGGCGACGTCGACCACTCGATAGCCGCGTTCGCGGGCCAGCATCCGAAGATCGAGCTCTTGCCGGACCGGTGACGTCGTCTCGTCGGTGAGGATGGATAGCCGCACCGACAGCAGGGCCCTTGGAGCGTCGTCGGGTAAGAGGGCTTCTGCCTTCTTCAACTCCTCTAAGAGCGCGAGATCTGCGGCGGTCCACTCGGTCTCGACGTCGTACTGTCTCTGGCTGGCCTGCGTCCTTGTCCTCGTACGTCTGCCCATGTCTTCGACGGTAGGACGGGCCGTGAGGCGGCAGAATCGGTTTTCAGGCCATATCCATCTGCCCGCAGATGGACACGCACATCCAGATCGGCCCGACGGGCAAGAAGCTGCTTCCGCTGACCGTCGTCAAGTAGCCGCGCTCGATCACCGGTTGATCACGGCAGGCCCCGCACCGCAACGGTGCGGGGCCTTTGCCGCGTCCTGACGGGCATGGAACTCCAGCAGCAACCGCCGCCGAGGCAGCCCGAGGGCTGTCTGACCGTCGCGATCCGGATCCCGGTACGGATCGTCGTCCTGGTCCTGGTCGTGCCGGTCCGCATGGTCTGGGACGCGCTGGCCGCGGCGGCGCGTGCCGTGCACCGCTCGCTGCTGCGTCCGGTCGGCCGCGCGCTGGCCTGGCTGGGCCGCACCCTGATCGTCACCCCGCTGGTGTTCCTGGGCCGCTGTCTGTCCTGGCTGGCCCACACGCTGGTGGTGGCCCCGTTGACCTGGCTGTGGCGGTGGCTGGCGGTGCCGCTGTGGCGGTACGGGGTGGTCGTCCCGGCGAGCCTGCTGTGGCGGTACGGGGTGGTGGCCCCGGCGAGCCTGCTGTACCGGTATGTCCTGACTCCGCTGGGGCACGGCATCGCGTGGCTCGTGGGTGGGCTGGCCCGGGGCGCCGCCGGGGTCGGGGCGGGCCTCGCATGGCTGGGCAGGGGCATCGCGTGGCTCGCCGCCGCAGGGTGGGCCGGTCTCGCGTGGGTGGCGCGGGGGATCGCGGTGGTCGTCTCGGCTGTCGGGAGTGCCCTCGTACGAGTGGGTTTGATCTTGTTCGTGGTACCTCTCGGGTGGTTCTACCGGTGGGTGCTGACGCCGCTGGGGCGCGCTGTCGCGGTCGTCGCGCGCGAGGTCGGCGCCGCGTTCGGGCACGCGTGGCGGATCGCCGGACACCTCTCGCGGGCCGTCGGGCGCGGGCTGAAGTGGCTGGGGTGGCAGTTGGTCGGGCGTCCGCTGCGATGGGTGTGGCGCACGGTGTGCGCGCCCGTCCTGCACTGGGTGCGGGAGGCCGTGTGGGCCCCGGTGAAGCGGGCCGCCGTCGAGGCCGGGCGGATCGCGGGCGCCGCGCTCGGCACGGCCCGGCGCGCCGCGCGCGAGGCGCTGGCTTCGGCCCGCGAGACCGTACGGCAGGCCCGCGCCGACGCCTGGCGCGCGCTCGTCGGCGGGCCGCCCCGGGAACCGGCGCCGCATCCGGCGCGTACTCTGGGTAGTACAACTACTGCCTCCGGCGCGGTGCCCGCCCCCGAGATCTCCCTCCACAAGACGGAGGGATGAGCCGGTCGGCGCGCGGGCTGTGACCGGAGGGCCCCCACAGGACAGGTGGGCGGCGCCCACCGCGCCCGCCCCGCACGAGGAGAAGAACCACTGGGCAAGCGACAGCCCGAAGGCCCGCCGCCCGCACCTGCGGTGCAGCGCATCCGACTGCGCTACACCAAGCGCGGCCGCCTCCGGTTCACCAGCCACCGCGACTTCCAGCGCGCCTTCGAGCGCGCGCTGCGCCGCGCCGAGGTGCCCATGGCGTACTCGGCCGGCTTCACCCCCCACCCCAAGGTGTCCTACGCGAACGCGGCCCCCACCGGCACCGGCTCCGAGGCCGAGTACCTGGAGATCGCGCTCACCGAGCACCGCGACCCGGCGACGCTGCTCGCGCTGCTCGACGAGTCGCTGCCCACCGGGCTCGACATCACCGACGCCGTGGAGGCCCGCACCTCGGGCCTCGCCGACCGGCTGACGGCCTCCATCTGGGAGATGCGCCTTGAGGGCGTCGCCGTCGAGGACGCCGAGAAGGCCGTCGAGGCCTTCCTCGCCGCCGAGACCGTCGAGGTCCAGCGCAAGACCAAGAACGGCGTGCGCACCTTCGACACGCGCGGCGCGGTGGCCGGACTCCAGGCGCTTCCTCCACAGGCCGATAGGCCGGTGGACACCCCCTGTGCGATACTGCGCCTGGTGGTACGGCACCTGACACCTGCCGTGCGACCCGACGACGTCCTGTCCGGTCTCCGAGCTGTGGCCGACCTGGCGCCGCCGGTCCCCGCAGCGGTGACCAGGCTGGCGCAGGGGCTCTTCGACGAGGAGTCCGGCACGGTGACCGACCCGCTCGCGCCCGACCGCGAGGCAGCCCCGGCCGCTCCACCCAAGGCCGCCGGGACCGCTTCTGCGACGGCGCCGGAAGGTCCCGCCGCGTAAGGGCAGTCGTTGTAGCGCAGCCCTGGTACTCGGGAGCCACCTGGGTCGGGCCGCGCACTGACCAGGAGACTTTCGCCAGGCCGTACGTACATCGCGTACGGAACCGGCGAGCCGGACATATCAGCTCCCGTGCGGCGCCCGCGCCCCGGACGGCGGCACCCGCGCACATCACGCGGACGTGCCGCCGGACCGGAACCAGGCGCGGCGCCCGGGAGCGTGACGGGAGCTACGCCCGCATGCTTGAGAACGAGAAGAACGAACCCGGCGTGACCGGGGACGACAACAACAGCCCCAGCGACACGCTGCCGCCGCGCCGCAGGCGCCGTGCGGCGTCGCGGCCCGCCGGTCCGCCGGGAGCCGCGGGCGCCGACGCGCCCGAGACCGCAGCCGCGGCCACCGAGGCCCCGGCCGAGACCCCCGCCGCCGAGGAAGCCGCTCCGGCGCGTCCGGCGCGCCGCCGTGCGACCCGTAAGGCGACCGCTCCGGCCGGTGCGCCCGCCGCTGCCGCCGAGGAGACTCCGGCCGCCGCCGAGGCCCCGGCCGAGACCCCCGCCGCCGACGAGGCCGCTCCGGCGCGCCCGCGCCGTCGCGCCACCCGTAAGGTGACCGCTCCGGCTGGTGCGCCCGAGGCCGTCGAGGTCGTCGAGGCCCCGGCCGCTGCCGAGCCCGCCGAGGAGCCCGCCGTCGAGGTCGAGGCCGAGGAGCCCGCCGCTCCGGCGCGCACCCGTCGCCGTGCGACCCGTAAGGCGACGGCTCCGGCCGGTGCGCCCAAGGCCGCCGAGGAGGCCGAGGTCGTCGTGGCCGCCGCCGAGCCCGTCGAGGCCCCGGCCGCCGCCGAGCCCGCCGCCGCCGAGACCGAGGCTGAGGAGCCCGCCGCTCCGGCGCGCACCCGCCGCCGTGCCACCCGTAAGGCCACCGCGCCCGCCGGTGCCCCCGTCGTCGAGGAGGCCCCGGGCGCCCTCGGCGCGCCGCCGGCCGTCGCCGCCGAGGACCCGGTCGCCTCCCCGGCCGAGGAGGCCGCTGTCGTGGCCGCCGCCGAGACCGAGGCTGAGGAGCCCGCCGGTCCGGCGCGCACCCGTCGCCGTGCGACCCGTAAGGCGACGGCTCCGGCCGGTGCGCCCAAGGCCGCCGAGGAGGCCGAGGTCGTCGTGGCCGCCGCCGAGCCCGTCGAGGCCGCCGAGCCCGTCGAGGAGCCCGCCGCCGAGGCCGCCGAGGACGAGGCGCCCCGTGGGCGCACCCGTCGCCGCGCCACCCGTAAGGCGACCGCGCCGCAGTTCACCCCGGCCGCCGTCGAGGAGCCCGCCAAGGAGGCCGTGAAGGCGCCCGAGGCGGCCGAGGCCGAGCCGGTGAAGGCGGAGACCGGCCGCTCCCGCCGCCGGGCCACCCGCCCCGCCGTCGCCGTCTTCCAGGCGCCGGTCTTCCACGAGCCGATGTTCCAGACCCCCGAGACCGCCGCCGCGGCCGCCGCCCAGGCGGCCACCGAGGTGGCGGACGAGGAGGAGCTCGAGGAGACCCCGGCCGAGCCGGTGGTCGAGCAGGCCGAGCCGCAGGGCGGCTCGCGCCGTCGCCGCCGCCGTCGCGGCGAGAGCGCCGAGGCCGCGCCCGAGCCGCAGGCCCCTGTGGCCGAGGAGGCCGACGAGGAAGAGCCCGCCGAGGAGGAGCCGGAGGGCGCCGAGGCCGAGGAGCACGAGGACGACCGTCCCTCGCGCCGTCGCCGCCGCGGTGGCCGCCGCCGTCGCCGGGGCGAGTCCGCCGAGTCGGAGGAGAGCGAGTCGGAGGAGTCCGCCGAGGCGGAGGCCGAGGCGTTCGAGGACGAGGACGAGGAGTCCGACGACACCCCGTCCGCCGCCGGCACCAGCAGCAGCCGCCGGCGTCGCCGGCGCCGTCGTCGCAGCGGCGACGGGGGCGACCACGAGGCCGGTACGGGTGCGGACGACCCGGAGCGTACGGTCGTCAAGGTCCGCGAGCCGCGCCCGGCCCGCGAGAAGGCCGAGCCGTCCGACGAGGTGCAGTCCATCAAGGGCTCGACCCGTCTGGAGGCGAAGAAGCAGCGCCGCCGCGAGGGCCGCGAGCAGGGCCGCCGCCGGGTGCCGATCATCACGGAGGCGGAGTTCCTGGCGCGCCGCGAGGCCGTCGAGCGCGTGATGGTCGTCCGCCAGAGCGGCGAGCGCACCCAGATCGGCGTCCTGGAAGACAACGTGCTCGTCGAGCACTACGTCAACAAGGAGGAGGCCACCTCGTACGTCGGCAACGTCTACCTGGGCAAGGTCCAGAACGTGCTGCCGTCGATGGAGGCCGCCTTCGTCGACATCGGCAAGGGCCGCAACGCCGTCCTGTACGCCGGTGAGGTCAACTTCGAGGCGCTGGGCATGGCCAACGGGCCGCGCCGCATCGAGGCCGCGCTCAAGTCCGGCCAGTCGGTCCTGGTGCAGGTCACCAAGGACCCGATCGGCCACAAGGGCGCCCGTCTGACCAGCCAGGTCTCGCTGCCCGGCCGCTACCTCGTGTACGTGCCCGAGGGCTCGATGACCGGCATCAGCCGCAAGCTCCCGGACACCGAGCGGGCGCGGCTGAAGACCATCCTCAAGAAGATCGTCCCCGAGGACGCGGGCGTCATCGTGCGCACCGCCGCCGAGGGCGCGAGCGAGGACGAGCTGCGCCGTGACGTCGAGCGCCTGCAGGCCCAGTGGGAGGAGATCTCCAAGAAGGCCAAGCAGATCTCGACGAGCTCGCCGAGCCTGCTGTACGGCGAGCCGGACATGACCGTCCGCGTCGTGCGCGACATCTTCAACGAGGACTTCACCAAGGTCATCGTCAGCGGCGACGAGGCCTGGGAGACCATCCACGGCTACGTCTCGCACGTGGCGCCCGACCTGGCGGACCGCCTCTCCCGGTGGACCTCCGAGGTCGACGTCTTCGCGACGTACCGGATCGACGAGCAGCTGATGAAGGCGCTGGACCGCAAGGTCTGGCTGCCGTCCGGCGGCTCGCTGGTGATCGACAAGACCGAGGCGATGATCGTCGTCGACGTCAACACCGGCAAGTTCACCGGCCAGGGCGGCAACCTCGAAGAGACCGTGACGAGGAACAACCTCGAAGCGGCCGAGGAGATCGTGCGCCAGCTGCGGCTGCGCGACCTGGGCGGCATCGTCGTCATCGACTTCATCGACATGGTCCTGGAGTCCAACCGGGACCTGGTGCTGCGGCGACTGCTGGAGTGCCTGGGTCGTGACCGTACGAAGCACCAGGTCGCGGAGGTCACCTCGCTGGGCCTGGTCCAGATGACCCGCAAGCGGGTCGGCCAGGGCCTGTTGGAGTCGTTCTCCGAGACCTGCGTCCACTGCAACGGGCGCGGCGTGATCGTGCACATGGAGCAGCCGACCGGTACCGGTGGCGGCGGCAACGGCAAGCGCTCCAAGAAGCGCGGCCGGGGCGGTGCCGAGCACGACCACGAGGTGCACGAGCACGAGGTGCACGAGCAGGAGGCCCTGGACACCGAGGTCGTCGAGACCGAGGCGGAGGTGGCGGCCGAGGTCGCGGCCCCCGTCGCGCTCGCCGAGCCGGAGTTCGTCCCGGACGAGGAGCTCTACAGCAGCGCCGCCGAGGCGGAGGCCGCGGCGCGTGGCAGCCGGTCGCGGCGCCGGGCGACCCGTAAGGCGTCGGCTCCGGCCGGTGCGCCGAAGCGGGGCGCCGAGCCGGTCACCGAGGCCGAGCCGGTCGCGGCGGAGCCGGTGACGGTGGCGTCCTTCATCGAGGACGAGGCGCCGCGCGGCCGGACCCGTCGCCGGGCCACCCGCAAGGCGTCCGCCCCGGCGGGCCCGCCCGCCACCGAGGCCCCGGCCGAGGTCGTCGTGGCCGAGCCGGTCGTGGTGGCGGAGCCGGTCGCCGAGCCCGCGCCCGTGGTGGCCGAGCCCGAGGTGGCCGAGCCCGCCGTCGAGGAGGCGCCCGTCGCCGCCCCGCCGCGGGCCCGTCGCCGGGCGACCCGCAAGGCCACGGCTCCGGCTGGTTCGCCGTCGGGTGCGCAGGAGGCGGCGGTGGTCGTGGTGGAGACCGCCACGGCGGCCGAGCCGACTGCGGCCGAGCCGGTCGCAGCCGAGCCCGTCGCGGCCGAGCCCGTCGCGGAAGAGGAGGCGGCCCCGGCCAAGAAGGCGGCCCGCAAGACGGCCAAGAAGGCCACCACCGCGAAGAAGGCGGTCGCCAAGAAGACGGCGGCCAAGAAGACCGCGGCTAAGAAGACGACGGCGAAGAAGGCGGCCAAGAAGACGGCCGCCGACCCGGTCTCTTCGGAGAGCTGAGCGCGGTAGGTAGGACGGCCGGTACGCCGGTCGGTACGCCGCGACACCGAAGGCCCTTCCCCGGATCTGCCGGGGGAGGGCCTTCGGTTTGTCTGCGGGTGGGTGGGGGCTGGTCGCGCAGTTCCCCGCGCCCCTAACCCCTGGACGTGCGGGCCGTGGGCGCGGCCGGCCCCCACTGGCCCGCAGGTGAACCCCGGGCTCAACCCCTGCCCCTCCACGCCGTGCGCAACTGGCTCGCCAGGAACAACGACGCCAGCGTCGGCATCGTCGCGCGGTAGCAGTCCGGGGTTGTCCAGGCGTACGCGGACGTCGGGACCAGCACCGTGAGGGCCGCGATGCGCAGGCGCCACCAGCGGCGGCTGCGCGGTACCGGGATCGCCGGGGTGCCCAGGTCCGTGGAGAGGGAGTCGCGGATGCCGCGCAACACGCCCCGGCGGGCCAGGAGTTGGGCGCCCGGGACGGTCCGCAGCACCTCGTCGTGCTCGCCGAAGCCGGGCGGCAGCGGCGGCAGGCCGAGCGCGGCCACCAGGCCGGCCTGGCGGCGGGCGGGGGAGTCCGCGCCCCGCAGCAGCGCCACCAGCGGCCGGGCGTCGCGGACCGAGAACGCCGCCGCCAGGGCCTGCGCGGTCGCGGACGCCTCCGCGTGGTCGGTGACGGGGGCCGCGGGGTCCCACTGGTGGGCCGCGGTCTCCTTGCCCTTCTGCAGGAGCGTGAGCCCGTACCGGGGCCCGCTGCGCCGCAGGACGAGCGCGGGCCACTTCTCGCCCGTGGTGAAGCTGTTGGCTGCCGCCGTCAGCCGGTCGTCGCGGGCCAGCGCCGCGCGCCGCCCGGGCGAGGGGTCCGGGACGAGCTCCACGTAACTCATGTCCGGCCGCGCGGGCGCGATCCGCAGGGAGACGCCGCACATCAGCGCGGCCTCGGCGACCTCGTGCGGCGCGGCCGCGGCTATCGCGAGCGTGCGCGGCTGCCCGGAGCCCCCGGCCTCCAGGGCCGGGGCCGGGCCGGGGCCCGCGTCCGGGCCGCCCGGCCGCCCGGGCCGGGAGAACAGCGGCGTGCGCGAAGCCAGTTGCATCCGCACCCCGGAGCGCAGCTCCACGAACTCGGTGCGCGGCTCGCCCAGGTACGCCCACGGATACGTCCGCGCCCGCACCCCGATCGCCCGGAACACGTCCAGCGCCTCGGCCCACCGCTCGTGCAGGATCAGCATCAGGACGAGGTGGTTGCGGAAGTCCGCCGCGTCCGGGTCGCCCGGCTCGTACCAGGTGGACAGCTCCAGGCCGCGCTCGACGGCCGCGTCGATCCTGGCCCGCTCGACGGGGCTGTGGCGCGGGTCGTCGGAGACCACCACGTACTCGACGGCCGCGAGCAGCGGCAGCGCGTGCAGCTTGGAGCCGGGCAGCGCGCTCTCGGCGGCCCGCTCGGCGAAGGCGAACATCTCGCCGTGCGAGCCGTACCACTTCTCGGAGAGGTACTGCAGGGCCGCCGCGTGGCAGCCGTAGTGGTGCGGGGAGCGGGCGACGGCCTCCGCCCAGTACGCGTCGAACACCTCGCGCGAGGCCTGGCTGCCCCGGGCGTGGGTGAGCGCGATCTGCCAGGGCACCGGGTCGGTGGGGTTGAGCCGCGCGGCCGCCGAGGCCACCGGGACGGCGTCCTGGAGCAGCGCGAAGAACGCCTGGAACTGCTCGGGCGCCACGTCCCTGGCGCGCGCCGCGCTGCGTATCTCCCACGCCTGGTGGACGCAGAGCTCGGCCTTGACCAGGACGGCGTCGGGGTCCTCGGGCGACTCGGCGAGCCAGTCGTCCAGCCAGCCGGGGCTGTGCAGGGCGGCCGCGGCGAGCTGGCTGACGTAGCTGCTGCGGCGCTCCCACTCGGCCCGCTCGCGGGTCCCGGCGAGCAGGGCGGCGGCCGGGCCCCGGTCGCCCGCGTGCACGGCGGCGAGCGCGTCGCCCATGGGGCCGTCCGGGGCGTCGAGCGTGACGGCCTCGTCGGGCGGCAGGTCCGCGCCCACGGTCGAGCCGTGGCGGAGCATGCGGGGCATGGAGAGCAGCGAACGCAGGTGCACGAGTGATTATTGAATCAGTGACCTCTGGTAACCGGCCCAGGGGCCCGGGGGCGACTGGCTCACGTGCCCGGGGGTGACTGGCTCACGTGCCCGGAGGGTGACCGGCTCGCGTGCCCGGGGGTGATCGCCCACGGGCCCGGAGGGTGACTGCCCACAGGCCCGATGATCGCTGGTTTGACCCCTGGGAAAGCGGCCCGTAACCTTGACCCTCGGCGTGTTTCCATGCGCGCCCGCCCCTGAGCACCTCCCTCCCGGCCACCGTTCGCGGTAGCGGGGAGAGGCCGCTCGTCCATTCCGGATCATCACGGGCTCGCCCGTGTGACGCGGCTGGCTTCAGGGGTTCCGTCCCGAGTGAGAGAGAGATCCGCGTGTACGCCATCGTGCGCAGCGGTGGTCGCCAGCACAAGGTTGCTGTCGGCGACATCGTTGAGGTTGACAAGATTTCCACTGCCAAGGTTGGCGACACGGTCGAGCTCTCGACCCTGCTCGTTGTCGACGGCGACGCTGTGACCAGCGACCCGTGGGTGCTGGCCGGCATCAAGGTCACGGCCGAGGTCGTGGACCACCACAAGGGTGCCAAGATCGACATCCTTCGGTACAAGAACAAGACCGGTTACCGCCGTCGCCAGGGCCACCGCCAGCAGTACACGGCGATCAAGGTCACCGGCATCCCCGCGGCTGCGAAGTAAGGGACTGAGGAGACATGGCACACAAGAAGGGCGCATCGTCCACCCGGAACGGTCGCGACTCCAACGCTCAGCGGCTCGGTGTGAAGCGCTTCGGCGGTCAGACCGTCAACGCCGGTGAGATCCTGGTCCGCCAGCGTGGCACCCACTTCCACCCGGGCGCCGGTGTCGGCCGCGGTGGCGACGACACGCTGTTCGCCCTGCAGGCCGGCGCGGTGCAGTTCGGCACCCACCGTGGCCGCAAGGTCGTGAACATCGTTCCGGTCGCCTGACCGGTTCTTTCGCTGAGGCGGACCTCACTTCCCGTACGGAGCCCGTACGGGAAGCGGGTCCGCCTTTCGCGTGTTTCTAATGAAACACGGCATTACACAGACATTCGTACTCCCCCAGCCTTCGGCCGGGGGGACCCCCAGGAGGCAAGCCCATGACCACCTTCGTGGACCGCGTCGAGCTGCACGTCGCCGCGGGTAACGGAGGCCACGGCTGCGCCTCCGTGCACCGGGAGAAGTTCAAGCCGCTCGGCGGCCCTGACGGCGGCAACGGCGGCCGTGGCGGCGACGTCATCCTGGTCGTCGACCAGTCGGTGACCACGCTCCTCGACTACCACCACAGCCCGCACCGCAAGGCCACCAACGGCCAGCCCGGCGCGGGTGACAACCGCTCCGGCAAGGACGGCCAGGACCTGGTCCTGCCGGTCCCGGACGGCACGGTCGTCCTCGACAAGGACGGCAACGTACTCGCCGACCTGGTCGGCCAGGGCACCACCTTCGTCGCGGGCCAGGGCGGCCGCGGCGGCCTCGGCAACGCGGCGCTCGCCTCTGCCCGGCGCAAGGCCCCCGGCTTCGCGCTGCTCGGCGAGCCCGGCGAGGCCCGTGACGTGGTCATGGAGCTCAAGACCGTCGCGGACGTGGCCCTGGTGGGCTACCCGAGCGCGGGCAAGTCCTCCCTGATCTCCGTCCTGTCCGCCGCCAAGCCGAAGATCGCGGACTACCCGTTCACCACGCTGGTCCCCAACCTCGGCGTGGTCACCGCGGGCTCGACCGTCTACACCATCGCGGACGTGCCGGGCCTCATCCCCGGCGCCAGCCAGGGCAAGGGCCTGGGCCTGGAGTTCCTGCGGCACGTCGAGCGCTGCTCGGTGCTCGTGCACGTCCTGGACACCGCCACGCTGGAGTCCGACCGTGACCCGGTCTCCGACCTCGACGTCATCGAGGACGAGCTGAAGCAGTACGGCGGCCTCGACGACCGGCCCCGTATCGTCGTCCTCAACAAGATCGACATCCCGGACGGCCAGGAGCTCGCGGACATGATCCGCGGCGACCTGGAGCAGCGCGGCTACCAGGTCTTCGAGGTCTCGGCGGTCGCCCGCACCGGTCTGAAGGAGCTCTCCTTCGCGCTGGCGAAGATCGTGGCCGAGGCGCGTGCCGCGAAGCCCGTCGAGGAGGCCACGCGCATCGTGATCCGCCCCAAGGCGGTCGACGACGCGGGCTTCACCGTCACCTACGACGAGGCGGCCGAGGTCTACCGGGTGCGCGGCGAGAAGCCGGAGCGCTGGATCCGCCAGACCGACTTCAACAACGACGAGGCCGTCGGCTACCTCGCCGACCGCCTCAGCCGCCTCGGCGTCGAGGACCAGCTGATGAAGGCCGGTGCCCGCGCGGGCGACGCGGTGGCCATCGGCCCCGAGGAGAACGCGGTCGTCTTCGACTGGGAGCCGACGATGATGGCGGGGGCGGAGATGCTGGGCCGCCGTGGCGAGGACCACCGTCTGGAGGCGCCGCGGCCTGCCGCGCAGCGTCGCCGCGACCGGGATGCCGAGCGCGACGAGGCGCAGCAGGAGTACGACGAGTTCAAGCCGTTCTAGTGGGCTGAGGCCGCTCGTCGGTCGGCTGCGGGCCGTCTGTGGCTGGCCGCGCAGTTCCCCGCGCCCCTACAGGGGCGCGGGGCTGTGACATGTGCGGCTCCGCCGCGATGGGTGTCCCCCCTGTTCGAGCGAAGCCGAGAACTTGGGGGGAGCGAGCAACCCACCACGGTCCGCAGCCGGACGACGACCGCCGGAGGCCCCGCGGCGGAGCCGCGCAATGTCACAGCGGGAAGGGGCGGGGTGGGGGAAAACCCCGCGTCCGGGCCCCACGGCGGCGGCGGCATACTGGACACGTTCAGCAAACGTACGATGTCCCACGAACGTCAAGGAGTAGCCCCCCGTGCGTAATCCCGAGGCACCGAGACTGCTGGGGGTCTACCGGCGGGCCGTGCCCGAGAGCGTCCGCAAGGCGATCGTCTCGCAGGTCGACGCCGACATGCGCCGCCGCGTCAAGATGCGCATCGCCGGCGGCGCCGCCGTCGCCGAGAAGATGCGGGCCGCCCGCGTCACCAAGCGCTACCAGACCCTCGCCTCCGGCCCCGACCGCGCGGTCGTGCACGTCGGCAAGGACCCCAAGGTCGCCCTCGTCACCCCCGGCGTGACCCCGCTCCAGGCCCGCCGCGCCAACCTCGACGCCGTGCTGCGCGCCCTGCACGCGGCCGGCCTCGACCACTTCTGCGTACGCGGCCGCTCGGAGACCGCCGCCGCCGTCGCCGTCCGCGAGGACGACCGCACGGCCGTGCTGAAGGTGCTGGAGGCGCTCTGCGGCGACCAGCCCGGCTACGTCACCCACGTCAAGGGCAACAACCCGGTCCCCGAGACCTCCCTGCCGGGGTACGAGGACGGCACCTGGCGCCGGTTCAAGACCGCCGGGACCGTCAGGGTCACCTGGTACCGCACGGACGCCACGCACCGCCTCATCCTCGGCAACCGCTACGGCTGCGACGTCGAGTTCTGGCACGAGGAGGACGGGCAGCTGGTGCCGCCGCGCGTCGGCAAGCTCGCCGAGACGCTCGCCGCCGAGGGCCCCACCGCCCAGGTCTCCGAGGCGTACTTCACCCACCTCGCCCCCCGCGAGGCCCCCGACGCCGCCCAGGTGCGCACCCGCGCCGAGTTCGCCATCCACCCCACCGACGAGATCACCTTCCCGGTCGACGTCGTCTACACCTGGGTGAACGGCGCCGACCCGGCCTGGCTGCGCCGCCGCGCCCAGTTCGCGGGCGAGACCTACCACGCCGAGGCCGCCAACGCCGCGCGCTACCTCAGCCGCGACGAGCTGCGCTACTCGCTGCGCTCGCTGCACATGTACGCGCCGTGGGTGCGCAACATCTACCTCGTCACCGACGACCAGACCCCCGACTGGCTGGACACCACACAGCCCGGCATCAAGGTCGTCAGCCACAAGGAGATCTTCCGCGACCCGGGCCTGCTGCCCACCTTCAACTCGCACGCCATCGAGAGCCAGCTCCACCACATCGACGGCCTCGCCGAGCACTTCCTGTACTTCAACGACGACGTGATGCTCGGCAACGAGGTCACCCCGCAGGACTTCTTCCTCTCCAGCGGCCTCACCAAGTTCTTCCCCTCGCCCGCCCTCGTCCCGCTGGGCGCGCGCACCCCCGAGGACCCGCCGGTGGCCGCCGCGGGCAAGAACAACCGCCGCCTCATCGAGGAGCGGTACGGGGCGGTGGTCGTGCAGAAGATGAAGCACATGCCGCACCCGCTGCGCCGCAGCCTGCTCACCGAGATCGAGACGGAGTTCGAGCCGGAGTACCGCTACACCGAGGCGAGCCGGTTCCGCTCCGAGGACGACATCTCCATCTCGTCGTCCCTGCACCACTACTACGCGTACCACACGCAGCGCGCGGTGCCCTCCGAACTTCCGTACACCTACCTCGACTTGACGCACCCGTGGACGGAGACCCGGCTCGGCCGGCTGCTCGCCAACCGCGACAAGACGGTGTTCTGCGTCAACGACACCGTCTCCACGGAGCAGGACGTGCACGAGCAGAAGGACCTGATCACGCCGTTCCTCGACGCGTACTTCCCGGTTCGGAGCCCGTTCGAAAAGTAGCGCCCTACCGGGGTGACGGGGCCCGCCGTCGCGCGGCCGCGGGCTGTGGGCGCTTCTCGCGCAGTTCCCCGCGCCCCCGAAAGAAAGGGGCTCGCCCCGGCCGAAAGGCCGGGGCGAGCCCCTTTCTCCGTATCCGACGCGTCAGCCGCGTCAGTCCCGCTCGAACCGCGACTTCACCGGGAAGTACGCGCTCAGGAACGCCCGCAGTACGCGGTCCTGCTCCTCCACCGACACCTCCGCGTCGGCGGACTCGCCGATGCAGAACACGTCGTGGGCGCGCTCGGCGAGCAGCCGGGTCAGCACCGTGTGGTGGTCGTAGTTGCCCACGTTGATGTAGCTGCACGAGATCGCGCTCGGCACCGAGCTGCCGATCAGGTAGCCGTAGTGGTGGTGGAGCGAGGACGTGATCGACAGGTCCGAGTTGGCGCGGAACGGGTTGGCCGCGGTACGGCCCACCTCCTCCGGGAACTTCTCGGCGATCTCGGTCAGCACACTGCGGCGCAGCGGGTGCGGCGCGTGCAGGAAGCTCGTCGTCGCGGTCCGCCCGAACGCCTCCTCCAGGAGCGCCCGGTTGTTCTTCGCCGCCGCGAAGTAGCCCTCGTCGTCCGGGGACGGTTCGGTCGGCGGGACGGCGGTCGGCGACCGGAAGAACTTGGCCACGCCGTTGCTCAGGAAGAACGACGACGGGTTGAGCGGACGGCCGATGAACACGTCGTCGTTGAGGTAGAGGAAGTGCTCGGCCAGGCCCTCGATCCGGTACAGCTGGCTCTCGATGGCGTGCGAGTTGAACGTCGGCAGCCACGCCGCGTCCTTGAAGATCTCGCGGTGGCTGACCACCTTGATGCCGGACTGCTCGGTGTCCAGCCACTCCGGCGTCTGGTCGTCGGTGACCAGGTAGATGGTGCGCACCCAGGGCGCGAACATCTCCAGGGAGCGCAGCGAGTAGCGCAGCTCGTCGCGGTTGCGGAAGCGCACGTCACCGCTGTCGGCGTCGTTGGTCGGCATGTTCCGGCTGCGGCGCACCGCGTCGCGGCGGCCCTGCCAGGCCGGGTCGGTGTCGTCGACCCAGGTGTAGACGACGTCGATCGGGTAGTCGACGTCCCACATCAGCTGCTTGGTGAACTGCGCGAGCGTCGGGTAGTCCCGCTCGCCGACCCGCAGCTTCGCGGTCGCCTCCAGGTTCGGCAGACGGCGGCCGAGCAGGGTGGTCAGCCGGGGCGTCTCGCGCCAGCCGTCCTCCTCCGACTCCGTCCAGAACTCCAGGCTGCACCCGTAGGCCGGCCCGTACCGCAGGGTGCGGCTCTCGGAGGTGATCGGCTTGAAGACGCGCAGACCCGCGACCTCGCCCACGTCGCCGAGGCGCTCGGCGAGCACCGCGCCGGGCGCCGCGCCGCGCGGCGTGACGAGCTCCGCGTAGACGGGCTTGCCGTGCAGGGCGCTCGACATCGCCTCCATCACCCGGCGGCGCATCTCCACCGGCACGGCCACCCGGTAGGCGACGCCCGCGTCGTGACGCAGCACGATGTACGGGATCCCCGCGTCCTCCAGGACCTTCGCGGTGATCTCCAGGTTCAGCTGGGCCATGCGCGGACCGGTGACGTCGTCGCGCTGCTCGGCGAGGCGGCCGGCCGACCGGATCAGCGTCCCGGTGCGGTCCTGCGCCTGGATCATCACCTCGCGGGCCTTCTGCTCGTCCGCCGAGTTCGACAGGGCCGAGACGGGGGCGGCGACGCTGAAGCTGCGGGTGCCGCCGGCCGCGATGCGCAGCGCGGTGCGGTCGGCGCGCTGGGCGAGGCGCTCGGGGGTGTCGCGGCGGGCGACCAGCTTGGTGAAGAGCTGCTCCCAGCGGGCGGTGATGTCCTCGCCGCCGAACCGCTCGTACACGCCCTTGCGGGCGGCCTTGCCGAACGCGTGCCGCGTCTCGTCCTCGCCCATCAGGCGGGCCATCGCGGCGGACAGCGAGTCGATGTCGCCGGGCGGCACGAGCAGCCCGTCCACGTCGTGGCGGATGATCTCGGCGGGCCCGGTGACGATGTCGTACGCGATGACCGGCACGCCGGCCGCGAACATCTCCAGGAGCACCAGCGGGAAGGCCTCGTTGCGCGAGGGCAGCAGACAGACGCTGGCCTTGGCCCACTCCTGCTCCATCTGCGAGGAGCGGCCGACCAGTTCGATGCGCGAGTGCATGCCCAGGCCCTCGACGAGGCGGCGCAGCCGCACCTCCTGCGGGCCGTCGCCGAAGATCCGCAGCTGCCAGTCGGGGAAGTCCGTGGCGATCCGCTGGAAGGCGTGGATGGCGTGGTCCAGCTGCTTCTCCGGGGTCATCCGGGCAGCCAGGACGATCGTCTTGGACTCCAGGTCGGCGCGCGGACGGTAGCCGTCGGGCACCGCGTTGGGGATCGCCGCGAGCTCGGGCGCCGCCTCGCGCAGCGAGTCCGAGAACCAGTCGTTGGTGCGCTCGGTCAGCGACACCAGCGCGTCGACGCGCGGGCCGTAGACCAGCAGCGGCTCACCGGAGACGCCGCGCAGCTGGGAGGCGCGGTGCTCCTGGTGCACGGTGACGACCCGGGACGGGGCGAGCTCGGCGGCCGCCGCGAGCAGCGCCGGGGTGGTGGTCACCAGCACGTCGGAGTCGAGGGAGCCGAGGGCGGCCGTCATCTCGATGTCGGAGAGCCGGTCGAACGTGGACTCCCAGGACGGCTTGATCAGTTCGCTCGGCAGCGACTCCAGCGTCCGGCAGGCGTTCTCGTCCAGGGCGCTGGTGCGCACCGGGCGTCCGTAGGATCCGGTCCTGTCCACCAGGTAACGCCGCTTGACCTGCTGGGCCGCGGCGAAGAACGGCTCCGGGCGGGTCTTGAAGACGCTCAGCACCTCGACGTCGTGCCGGGGAGCGAGATGGATCGCCTGGGTGTAGGCGGCCATCTCGGTGCCGCCCATCTCGTCGCCCCAGGTGAGCAGAAACGTGATCTTCATGCAACTTCCTCTGCGCCACGGGGGGCGGTTCCGAATCCGGTACAGGACACGGCGAGCACGCCGGCCGGGGTCACATAGGCGTGCACCCGCGCCAGCGAACCGTTGTCGAGAGCGACGATACGGAACGGTGTCCGGTAGACCTGCTTGGGGTGACGTACGTCGGTCAGCCGCCGGGCGATCTTGATCCGGTTTCCACCGGCCTTCAGATGCATGTCCCAGGTGCGGGTGGCGCGGCCGACCGCCATCTCGGCGAGCGGCACGTCGAAGGTGAAACGGTCGCCGTCCCACTCGGGGGTGACCGCGGCCGCCTTGCTGCCGCGCCGCAGCACCGCCTCCGCGACGTACTCCTGAAGGGGCGCCTTGGGCGCGATGAGCCGGCCGTGCACCACGATCCGGTCCCAGCGCAGCTCGAACGAGGTGAGCTCGGCCTGGTGGCGCGGGCCGCGCACGTTCAGCATCGAGCGGCCGTCGACCGAGCGGACCGGACGGAAGACCGCGCCGCTCGTGGGGGACGGCGAGGTGGACAGGGTCGGGCCGTCGGACGACTCCACGGGAGCCGACGCGATCTTCGCCCGCAGCTCGTGGCCATCGCTTTCGGTGACCACGACCTCCATCCGCCACATACCGGACGAGAGCACCGGACCGCGGGTGCCGGTCTCCGACGGGTCGTCATGACGCAGCGGCGCGGTGGCCGTCAGAAGGAGACTTCCGTCACTCTGCGGCTCCTGCTCCAGCTCCACACGGACGACCTTGCGCCCGCGCGACATCTCCAGATGGGCCGCGCCGACCGCCTCCGGGCGGCGCGGGAAGCTCACCGCGAAGTTGAGGGTGCGCCCACCGGAGACCGAGAAGTGCACCGGCCGCAGCAGCGGCCGCGGCTTGACTCCGTCGATGGCCGGTACGGTATGCATCTGCTCGACACGTCGGCGCATACGTACTGCCGCGCGGCGCGCCCGCTTGGCGGCGCCCACCGCATAGGGCAGCAGTGAGTCACTCACGGTGAACCTAGCTCTCGTCTGGGCTAATGGTCAGCGTTGCATGCTGCCAATAATGCGTAAGATCGGCAAGTTGCTTCGTAATTCTATCGATGCATCACGATTGCTTCATCGAGTGGAACCCAAACGAAGTTTCCGCCCTCTCCTCGGGTGGCGGTCTGCTTGATCGCAGATGAACGTGGAGCGGGGAGTGGGAGAAGGACATGGGACGCTGGCCGATGATGGGACGCCAGGTGGCCTCCCGGCGTGCCGTGCTGGCTTCGATGGCGGGGGTAGTGGCAGCCGGCGCGATCGCCGGGTGCGACAGCAAGCACCCGTCGGCCAGAGGCGCTGCCGTCACAAGTGAACCACCGAAGCCCGTGGCACTGCTGCCGGTCGACCGCCGCAGCAGCTTCGACACCCCGGGCCGCCCGCTCGCCATGGCGATCGTGGCGCACCCGGACGACGACCTGTTCTTCATGAACCCGGACACGCTCCACACGATCGAGCGGGGCGTCCCGGTCGTCTCCGTGTACGTCACCGGCGGCGGCTCCTTCGGCGTCAACCAGGCACCCGGCGAGCCCAAGGCCCGCCCCGACGTGCCCGCCTACGTCTCCGCGCGTCAGCAGGGCCTGCGCCAGGCGTACGCCCGGATGCTCGGCGCGACCCTGTTCACCCCCTGGACGCGCACCGCCCTCAAGCTGCCCGGCGGGCGCGAGGCCGAGCTCAACGTCCTGGAGTACAACGGCCGCCGCGCCGAACTGATCTTCCTCGGCGTGCGGATGCACGAGAAGACCGGCCGCGGCTGGGTCGGCATGACGCAGCTGTGGAACACCCCCGGCGTGGTGCTGCGCACCCAGCCCACCCCCGAGTCCCCGGTTCGCGAGAAGTACACCTACAGCCGCGACGAGCTCACCGAAGCGCTGGTGTTCCTGATGCGCAAGTACCGGCCCACGCTGGTGCGCACGCTCGACCCGGACCCCGACGCCCAGGTCCACGACAAGCTCCACCCGCGCGGCAGCGACCAGGTCGGCTACTCCGACCACCCCGACCACACCGCCGTCGCCCTGTTCACCTGGCGCGCGCTCGCCCAGTGGGGCCAGGGCAGCACCGAGGGCTCGCGCACCCCCGGCTTCCTCACCGAGGCCTTCCGCGGCTACTACAACCAGCGCTGGCCCTACAACCTGCCCAATGACACCGTCCACCAGAAGACCGACTACCTCAACGCCTACGGCGGTGCCTCCAGCTGGAACTGCGGCAACGCCTCCGGCTGCGGCGACTACTCCGTCGGCCTCAACGGCGTCCTCAAGTCCAAGAAGGGCTGGGTCCGCTCCACCCACCGCCGCTACCCGACCGCCGGCCCCAAGGTCGTCGTGGACAAGGACGGCCGGATGAGCGCGTACGCCGTGCTCGGTACCCGCGCCGCCCGCTGGCGCGAGTCCGGCCCCTTCAGCGGCGGCTGGGGCGCGGCCGAGGACCTCGGCGGCGGCCCGCTCGCCCCCGCCCTCAGCGCGGTCGCCGCCGCCGACGGACGCCACCTCGTCGTCGGCCTGCGCTTCACCAACCTGGGCGCCACCGACAAGGACGACACCCGCGAGATAGTGGTGCTCCAGCAGAAGAGCGCCGGCGGCGACTTCGAGGAGCGCTGGACCAGCCTCGGCAACCCCGAGACCGACCCCCGCCGCAGCCGCCTGACCGGCCCGCCCACCGCGGTCGCCGCCCCCGACGGCACCGTCCACGTCTTCGTACGCAACGCCGCCAAGGGCATCAGCACCCGCATCCGCGACAAGCAGGGCACCTGGTCGCCGTGGCAGAAGCTGCCCGGCGGCGGCCAGATCCAGGAAGGCCTCGCCGCCGCCGTCGACGGCGACGGCCGCGTCCACGTCTTCGGCTCCGCCTTCGGCTGGGTCGAACACTGGGCCCAGAAGGACGCCGGAGGCGCCATGGTGCGCGCCGCCCGCGGCCTCAAGACCCGCCCCGGCGACGCCCCCGACGCGGTCACCGCCAAGGACGGCTCCATCCTGCTCGCCTACCACAAGCCCTCCAGCGACCAGGTCAACATCGCCCAGCTGCGCGGCGGCCAGGCCGGCCGCTGGACCGAACTGCCCGACCAGAAGGTCACCGGCTACGGCCTGGTCGCCCTCGTCGACGGCCAGGACCTCGCCACCGGCGGCGCCATGCTCACCTCGCGCAGCGGCACCGGCTCCATCGAGATGGTCGACAGCGGCAAGCAAGTCACCCTCCACGGCGACGCGTCCTCCGGCTTCATGGTCGGCGCCCCCGCCGTCGTCCAGGGCGCCGGCGAAGGCGTCGCCCTGGTCACGCTCGGCCTCAACACCACCCCCGCGGTCACCAGGGTCCCGCCACGCGCGGGCACCGTCTGACCGACACACCGGTCCGCCCCGACCCGGCCGGGGCGGACCGGGGGCGAACGGGGGCGTGCGCATCCCTCCCGTACGCCTCGTGACACCGGCCACTCCCGGCCCGCGCGCCCCGTCCTTACAGCGCCCTCACCTTCGTACGAAAAGTCACAGGAGTACGGGCGCCGGGCCCGGCCACCGGGCGCGGGCCGCCTCCTAGACTGTCCGCATGACTTGGATGATCACAGGCGGTGCCGGTTACATCGGATCTCACGTGGTGAAGGCCCTCGTCGACGGCGGTGAGCAGGTCGTCGTCCTCGACGACCTCAGCACCGGAGACGCGGCCCGGCTGCCCGAAGGCGTCCGCCTGGAGCGCGGCACCGTCCTCGACCGCGACGTCCTCGACCGCGTCCTGCGCGAGAACGACGTCGACGGCGTCATCCACATCGCCGCCAAGAAGCAGGTCGGCGAATCCGTCGAACGCCCCCTCCACTACTACCGCGAGAACGTCGAAGGACTGCGCACCGTCCTGGAAGCCGCCGCCGAAGCCGGCGTGCGCCGCTTCCTGTTCTCCTCCTCCGCCGCCGTCTACGGCATGCCCGACGTCGACCTCGTCACCGAGCAGACCGAATGCCTGCCCATGAGCCCGTACGGCGAGACCAAGCTCGCCGGCGAATGGCTCGTCAGCGCCGTCGGCAAGGCCCACGGCATGGCCACCGCCTCACTGCGCTACTTCAACGTGGCCGGCGCCGCCTCCCCCGAACTCGGCGACCCCGGGATCTTCAACCTCGTCCCGATGGTCTTCGAGCGCCTCACCGAGGGCAAGCCGCCGCTGATCTTCGGCGACGACTACGCCACCCCCGACGGCACCTGCGTCCGCGACTACATCCACGTCGAGGACATCGCCGCCGCCCATGTCGCCGCCGCCCACCGGCTCGCCACCGACCCCGGCGCCGCGCTCATCCTCAACATCGGCCGCGGCGAAGGCGCCTCCGTCGCCGAAATGGTCGACATCATCCGCGAGGTCACCGGCATCACCGAGCCCGCCCCCGAGGTCGCCCCGCGCCGCCCCGGCGACCCGGCCCGCGTCGTCGCCTCCGCCGAGCTCATCACCAAGGAACTCGACTGGAGCGCCCGCCACGACATCCGCGCCATGGTCACCTCGGCTTGGGAGGGCTGGCAGCTGCGCCACCCGCGCGGCTGAGTCCCCTGCGCGGCTGAGCCCCCTGCGCGGGACCCCGGACGGTCCCTGCCCCAGCCGGGCGGGGGCTCGTCCACGTACGGCGGGGGGCCGTCCCACGGCCGTGCGGGGCCGTCCCACGCCCGCGCGGGGGCCTGTCCCACGTTCGTCCGGGGCCCGTCCCACGTTCGTCCGGGGCCCGTCCCACGCCCGGCGCAGGCCCGTCCCAGGCCCGTCCAACGCTCGAAACGGCCGTGCGCCCAGGCCCCGGCCTGGCATAGATTCCCCGGTGTGACAGTGGCAAGGCAGTACGTGACCCAGGCCCGCAGGATCGTCGTCAAGGTGGGCTCGTCCTCCCTCACCACCGCCTCCGGCGGCCTCGACGCCGACCGCGTCGACGCCCTCGTCGACGTCCTCGCCAAGGCCCGCAGCGGCGGCGAGAAGGAAATAGTGCTGGTCTCCTCCGGCGCCATCGCCGCCGGACTCGCCCCTCTCGGCCTGCGCCGCCGCCCCAAGGACCTCGCCCGCCAGCAGGCCGCCGCCAGCGTCGGCCAGGGCCTGCTCGTCGCCCGCTACACCGCCTCCTTCGCCCGCTACGGCGTACGCGTCGGACAAGTCCTGCTCACCAGCGACGACACCAGCCGCCGCGCCCACTACCGCAACGCCTACCGCACCCTCGACCAGCTCCTCGCCATGGGCGCCCTGCCCGTCGTCAACGAGA
This sequence comes from Streptomyces sp. NPDC023838, assembly GCF_040639555.1. Taxonomy (NCBI): domain Bacteria; kingdom Bacillati; phylum Actinomycetota; class Actinomycetes; order Kitasatosporales; family Streptomycetaceae; genus Streptomyces; species Streptomyces sp. NPDC023838. Next base: position 50,687 of record NZ_JBFAAD010000021.1, on the reverse strand, counting down.
ACGACACCGTCGCCACCGACGAGATCCGCTTCGGCGACAACGACCGGCTCGCCGCCCTCGTCGCCCACCTCGTCCGCGCCGACCTCCTCGTCCTCCTCTCCGACGTCGACGGCCTCTACGACGGCGACCCCAGCACCCCCGGCACCACCCGCATCGGCGAAGTACACGGCCCCGACGACATCGCCCACGTACAGATCGGCAGCGCCGGCAAAGCCGGCGTCGGCACCGGCGGCATGGTCACCAAGGTCGAAGCCGCCCGCATCGCCGCCGCCGCCGGCGTCCCCGTCGTCCTCACCTCCGCCAGCCACGCCGCCGACGCCCTCGCCGGACGCGACACCGGCACCTACTTCCACCGCACCGGCCGCCGCTCCGCCGACCGCCTCCTGTGGCTCGCCCACGCCTCCACCCCCCAGGGCCACCTCGTCCTCGACGACGGAGCCGTACGCGCGGTCGTCGAACGCCACTCCTCCCTGCTGCCCGCCGGAATCGCCGCCGTCGAAGGCGAGTTCAGCGCCGGCGACCCCGTCGAACTGCGCGACACCAGCGGCCGCGCCGTAGCCCGCGGCCTCGTCAACTTCGACGCCAAGGAGATCCCGCAGCTCCTCGGCCGCTCCACCCGCGAACTCGCGCGCGAACTCGGCCCGGAGTACGAGCGCGAAGTCGTACACAGGGACGATCTGGTCGTTCTCCACCCCTGAAACGGCTGAAAGTCCAGCCCTCGGACAGACACCTTCACGAAAACCGCCCCGCGACCCTGCCCGGACTGGTCAACTTTGTTGCGGGGTACTCGCGGGGGCGACCCGCGGGGGGTACTGCACCGCATCACAGCATCACAGGAGGCCGCCGGTGAGACGAGCACGCCCGGGGGCGGCGCCCCGAGTCGGGGGAACCCACGCCCGCAGGGCCGTGGGAGAAGAAGGGCGGGCCCTGACCAGCGTGGGAACAGGGGCCGCCATAGCGGAGACCGAGGAGCGCGAGCAGCCCGGGGACACCCCCAGGCTCTGGCACATCACCCTCAGCGTCTCCGGCGCCGAAGCCCCGCTCAAAGAGGTCCGGCGCGGCCTCGAACAGCTCGCCCACGACCACCCCTTCTTACTGACCAGCAGATACGCCAACGACCACGCCGAGATCCGCTACTGGGAAGAGGCCCGCGACCTGCACGACGCGGCCGCCGTCGCCCTCCGGCTCTGGGGCGAACACCGCTCCACCGCCAAACTCCCGCCCTGGGAGATCGTCGGCCTGGAAGTCATCGACCGCGAGACCTACCACCAGCGCCTCGCCGAGGGCTACGGACCACCACCGGCCGCGCCCGTCGGGGTCCATCCCTTTTGACGTCCCGGCTCTCGCCGAGGGTCCGGTGCTTGCCGACGTCCCGGTTCCCGCGGATGACCCGGTGCTCGCCGACGCCTCGGTTCTGGCCGACGGCCCGGCTTCTGTCGGGGCCACGGCATGTGGCGGCGCCCAGGCTTTTGACGGCGCCCCGGCCTGTACCGATGCCCAGGTCATTGCCGACGCCCAGACCATTGCCGACGCCCAGGCCGTTGCCGAGACCACGGTGACCCGGGCGCGCAGCCGACCGGAACGTGAGAGCGTCGTCTCGGGGAGTGGAATCCGTGCGGAACGCCGACGCCCGGAGCACTACCCTGCGGACATGAGCGCGTTTTCCCCGTACGAGAACCTGTCCCCGGTCACCCAGGCCGCCCACCGGGCCCGCACCGCCGCCGCCGATATCGCGCCATTGCCGCGCTCGGCCAAGGACGACGCGCTCCTCGCGATCGCCGACGCGCTCGAAGTACGCACCCAGGAGATCGTCGAGGCCAACGCCCTCGACATCGCCAAGGCTCGCGAGGCCGGGACCAGCGAGACCGTCGTCGACCGCCTCACCCTCACCCCCGAACGGGTCCGCGCCATCGCCTCCGACGTACGCGACGTCGCCGCGCTGCCCGACCCCGTCGGCGAAGTCGTCCGCGGCTCCACCCTCCCCAACGGCATCGACCTGCGCCAGGTCAGAGTGCCCCTCGGCGTCGTCGGGATCATCTACGAAGCCCGGCCGAATGTGACCGTCGACGCCGCCGCCCTCTGCCTCAAGTCCGGCAACGCCGTCCTGCTGCGCGGCTCGTCCTCCGCGTACGAGTCCAACACCGCGCTCGTCCAGGTGCTGCGCGACGCCGTCAGCGGCGCCGGACTCCCCGCCGACGCCGTCCAGCTCGTCCCCGGCGAATCCCGCGACTCCGTACGCGAGTTGATGCGCGCCCGCGGCCTCGTCGACGTCCTCATCCCGCGCGGCGGCGCCTCCCTCATCCGCACCGTCGTCGAGGAGTCCACCGTCCCCGTCATCGAGACCGGCACCGGCAACTGCCACGTCTACGTGGACGCCCAGGCCGACCTCGACATGGCCGTCGACATCCTCATCAACTCCAAGGCCTCGCGCCCGTCCGTGTGCAACGCCGCCGAGACCCTCCTCGTCCACCGGGACATCGCCGACGCCTTCCTGCCCCGCGCCCTCGACGCGCTCGCCCAGGCCGGCGTCACCGTCCACGCCGACGAGCGCGTCCAGTCCTACGCCGACGCCGCCAAGGCGACCGTCGTCGCGGCCACCGCCGAGGACTGGGAGACCGAGTACCTCTCGTACGACATCGCCGCCGCCGTCGTCGACTCCCTGGACGCGGCCGTCGCCCACATCCGGCAGTGGACCTCCGGCCACACCGAGGCGATCGTCACCACCTCCCAGGCCGCGGCCCGCCGCTTCACCCAACTGGTCGACTCCACCACCGTCGCCGTGAACGCCTCCACCCGGTTCACCGACGGCGGCCAGTTCGGCTTCGGCGCCGAGATCGGCATCTCCACCCAGAAGCTCCACGCCCGAGGCCCGATGGGCCTGCCGGAGCTCACCTCCACCAAGTACATCGTCACGGGGGACGGGCACGTGCGGTAGCCGGGTCGCCCGGTTGGGCGCCCGCCCGGGGCTCGCCCGAGGTCCCAGGGGGCCCGAAGGGGCGATCGAGGAGGGATCCGAGGGGGATCCGAGGGGGATCCGAGGGGGAGATTCGGACACTCCCTGCCCAAAACGACCGCGCCGGGGCTACGCTGAACCCGTGCCGGACGACGTGGGGGGCAGGCCGTTCCCGGACGGCTGGGAGCCCGACGACGACCGCGGGGGCGCGGACGACGCATTCGCCTCCGTGGTCTTCGACGAGGACTTCGTACGAGCCGCCGAAATCCACGAACCGAGCGCCGTGGAACGGCTGTTGGCCGCCGCCCAGGCGCGCGCCGAGGCCGAAGCGGCCAGAGCCCGCGCGGGCGCGGGAACCGACGACGACTTCACCTACCCCGCCCACGGCCCCGACCCCTACGGCTCCGCCTTCCCCGGCGGGGCCGAAACCGGCCCCTACGGCCCCCACGGCGGTGCCCTGCGCCCCTACCGCGGCCGGGCCCGCTGGCACCGCCCCGTCGCCTGGCTGCTCGCCCTGATCATGGGCATCGGCATGGTCGCCCTGGCCTTCGCGGCCGTCTACCGGGGCGCCTCCAGCAGCCGTGGCGACCCCGCCCCGCTCCCGGCCACCAGCAACGTGGACAAGCCCGGGCTACCGAGCAACGTGGACCGGTCCGGGCTGCCGAGCAACGTGGACAAGCCCGGGCTGCCGAGCAGCATGGACGGGTCCGGGCCGCCGAGCAATGTGGACAGGTCCGGGCTGCCCATTCCAGCCACCGTCGGCCCGACCGCCTCGGCGGACTACTCGGCACCTGCGGTATCGGCTGTGCCACGTCGGCCTTGAGGGGGCTGGAGGGGGCTTGAGCGGGGCCTGAGCGGGGCTGGAGGCGGCGTTGATCGGGGTCCGGCAGGGGGAGGGGGCCTCCCCCCGCCCGCTCCCCACCCAACCCACGCCCCCCACCCACCCCACCCCTGACCAGGACTTTCCCCCGTCCTGACAGCGCTCCGACCATCTTCTGACCCTGCCCTGACGATGCTCTGACCCTGTCCTGACCATGCTCTGACCCCGCCCTGCACAACCGCGTGGGAACTCGTCAGAACTTGTCGCGTAGCAGCGCGTTTACCGGCCCCTCCCGCGACCTACCCTGAAGGTATGGCAGGGCGTGGAGAGCCACCCGAGGGGACCCCGGAGGGCCTCCCCGGCGGAGGTGAGGACGAGTACCGATCCGTCGTCTTCGACGAGTCGTTCGTTCGTGCTGCCCGCCTCCAGGAGTTCTCCGCCCAGGAACGGATGCGTGAGCACGCGCGTGCGGTGCGCAGCCGTCCCGGCTGGTCCTTCCGGCCCTTCACCAAGCAGATAGTCGCGCTGGTGGTCCTCCTCTTCATCGCGTTCGGTACCGCCGTGTACATGGGCCTGCGCCACCCCTACCAGCCCGGCGGCGGCAGCGTCGCCGCCGAGCCCCTGCGGATGACCGTGATACCCCTGGCCCCGCAGACCGTCGTCCCCGGCATCGACGTGGCCCGCCTGTTCGACCACAGTCCGGCCGCCCAGTTCCGCACCGGCGCCGACGGCATCAACCTCCCGGCCGTCCGCAGGACCGCCCACTTCTCCGAGAGCCAGATCATCGCCGGTGTGACCACCGCCAGGGAGTATCTGGTCCAGTCGTCCCTCGACCCGCAGGTGCTGACCGGCAAGTCCGTGCACCAGGTGCGGGCGCTGCTCGATCCGGAGCTGTTCGCCCAGTTCGACCAGAGCGTCGACAACCCGGCCGACGACGGCCGCCACGCCGCCACCGGCTGGCTGGTGCGCTTCGATCCGGCCAAAGTGGCACTCGCCGACCCCCAGGTGCGGGTGCAGGGCACGTTCCACTACGCCGAGTCCGGCCGGGACACCCTCGACGTGACGTCCGACCACACCTTCACGTACGCCCTGCGCCCGGCCGCGTCCGGCCCGGACAAGGCGGCCTCGCTCTTCACCGTCCGCCGTGAGCTGCACTTCCGGTTCGACCGCGATGACCTGCGGCTGCACCGGGTCGAGCTGCAGTTCAGCTATGTGGAGGCCGGGCCGCAGGCCTGTTCGGCCGACGTCTCCGCACAGCTGCGGCCCCTGCTCGCGGGCGAGCGGACCAGCGCGACCGGCCCGGCGGGCACCGATCCGTACGCGACCGGCCCCGCCACCGCGGCCCTCTGCGGCACCCTCGCCACCAGCGCCCAGCCGACGGACTAGGTGTATTGCCCCGGGAGGTTGTGGACGAGTGATGGAGGTCTCGGCTGAGGCGTCTTGAACGGGTGAGGGCCTTCCGGGTTCGGTGTGGATTGCGACGTCTACACCAACCAGCAGAAGGCCCTCATGCCCCACCGTAATGCACCCCTGACCGAGACCGGCCGCCTGCGCCTGGCCCGCTGCGTGGTCGACGACGGCTGGCCACTGCGCCGGGCAGCCGAACGCTTCCAGGTCTCACCGACCACGGCCCAGCGGTGGGCCGCCCGCTACCGAACCCTCGGTGAGGCAGGCATGACCGACCGCTCCTCGCGCCCCGGGTCCGCCAGGATCCGCCCGGCTTGCGAGGCTGAGACCGGCGCGAAGCAGGTCTGCGCGACCCGCGCGGTGATGGTCCGGTGCGACCAGATCGCTTCCGGATGCGGCGGTGCGCTGGTGGCCGTGGCCACGATCGCCACCCGCACATGGGACCCGTAGGTCCTCGGCCGTCCCGACCGCTCGGCGTCCCGCAGTACTTCCGGGCCGCCGACGGCGAACCGGCCCCGCCACTTGCGCACCGTGTTCACGCTGACCTCCAGTTCCCGGGCTATCGCGCCGTTGGCCCGCCCCTCCGCCGCCGCGAGCACGATCCGGGCTCGCAATACCGCCCGCACCTGGGACTTAGGCGAGCAGACCGTTCGTGCCAGCCGCTCGCGGACCTCCCGCTCGAGCACCACCGCGACCGCCGTCCCCGCCCGTCCTTCACCATGCACGGCAGACGATCACGGCGGACCGGGTACCAGACCCGGCAGGATGGGCCCCGTGCCGAAGCCCCCCCGGAATCCATGCAGCATCACCTGCGCCAGCGTCTGAACACCCACGCTCAGGCACGCTGGCCGCAACAGGCCCGGGTCGACGTCCGCTTCCGCGCCGGATTCGCCTACGTGACAGCCGAACTGAAGGGCGGGGAGGAACTCCCGTTGTGCCGCCTGCGCTTCACCGGAGTCCTGCATACCTGGGGCTTCGCCCTTTACCTCGCAAGCCGGGGCGGCTACCAGGACAACTTCCTCCCCACGGGACTGCCCTCCGGCAGTCCCGAAGACTGCCTCGACTGCGCCGGCGGCCTCTCCCTCGACACCCCCCGCCTGACAGCACCACAGGGGCCCCTCGCCCGAGCCCGGGCGAGGGGCCGCCATGCGCGTCACACAGTCACTTCAGGTCACGGACGGTCGCCTCGAACGCCCGGTCCATGTCCCACAGGGGTTCGAAGGTGACGTGGACGACGTGGCCGTAGGTCTGGTTGTGGAACATCTGGTAGCGCCCGAAGGCCTCGGGGTCCTCCACTTCGATCAGGGCGTACCCACCCCACCCAGTGCCGTACGTCTGGTGGTGCACGACGCCGCTGTCGACATCACCCCAGTTGCCCGACCGGGCGAACGCCTTGAAGGCGTTGCCCCACGCCTCATCGAGTGCAGGCTTGGTGACACCCTCGCTGTAGACGAAACGCTGAAGATACTTTTGCCCCATCGACCCACTCCTGCTCCCTGCCCCGGGCAGCCCTTACACATTGCCCTCGGTGGACGCAACATAGCCAGCACCCATCCACGTGCCGCCGCATCTCACCCGGTCGATGGCGTGTTGAAGCCTTTGTCGTACGAGTGGGACGCCAGCCGCGCGCTTTCATGAAGCAGGCCCGGCAGGTGATCAGCGAGGTGGCCTCCGACCGTTTCCCGACTGATCGCCACAGCCGTCCATCGACCACACCGAAACCGCTCCTTCAGACCGCTTGACGATCTACAGGAGCTTCCAACCGCAGCACCCCTCCACGAACTTGCGCGGAGCAGCACTAGTGCTGTGACTCCCTGGTGCTGTGACCGCACCGCACGAGGATGCCGCCGTGTCCGGATGTGGAGATCAGACAGCGGCCAGGCTCTTCGCCATGACCCGCTCCCTGCCAACGCCATCCGGCAGAAGATCGCCGGGCTCACCCGTGTCCGTGAAGCCGTGCCGCTCATAGAGCGTGGTCGCCTTGCGGTTGTCCGGCATGACGGACAACCGCAGCGTCGTGGCACCGCGCTCCACCGCCCACCGCTCGACCGCCTGGATCAGGCCGTCACCCACGCCCTTGCCCCGAGCCGTGGGGCTGACCCACATCGAGATCAACTCCACGTTCTCCGCTCCCTCGCCCGGCACTCCGCTGGCTATGCCCACCGGAAGGCCGTCGAGGAGCGCGACGAGATCGTGCGCGCCAGGAATCGACAGACGGGCACGCCAGCGTTCCTCTCGGTCGCCGGAGCCCTGCCACTGGGCCAGCGTCGATCCGAACGCGTAGGGCGCCTCCGCAAGCGCGGCGAGTCGCAACTCCCGCCAGAGGGGCCAGTCGTCTGATTCCAAAGCGCGTAGTTCAAGCATGATCCAGACCCTGCCCGCCCGCCGGGGCGGGCAGCAAGTTGATTACCACCATGCAAACGAGGTCGTTGAGCCCTGCGACCAACCGAAACCGGGGAGGCCTGCCTGGACGTCAGGCGTCGTGGCCCGGCTCGTCCCGCGGCCCGTCGTCGTCCGCCGCCGGACCCGAAGGCCGGTCGTTCGACCCGCCGTTCGGCCCGTCCTTCGACCCGCTGTTCGCCCCCTCCCCAGGGCGGCCGTCCCTCGGCCGGTCCGAGGTGCGGGACGAGGCGGAGCCCGCGCCCGTGAACTTGCCGTACAGCTTGCCGCCCAGGTCCGCCGTGCCGCCGGCTATGTCGCCGACCAGCTTCATCAGCGGGTCCTTGCTCGTCCGTACCGTCTCGGCGTACGAGGCGGCGGACTCGCGGAACGAGTCGGAGACCGAGGTGTCCTTGTCCTCCTCACGACGGGGGTAGTGGCCGTCCATCAGGCGCTGGTACTCACGGCTCGCGGCCCACTTCTTCAGCTCGGCCGCGCGCACGGTGGTGAACGGGTGCGAACGGGGCAGCACGTTCAGGATCTTCAGGACCGAGTCGCGCAGGTCGCCGGCCGCCTCGTACTCCTCGGCCTGCTCCAGGAACGCGTCCACGTTCATCTCGTGGAGGTGGTTGCCGCCGGCTATCTTCATCAGGCCCCGCATCGAGGCCTGCAAGTCCTGGCCGACGAGCAGTCCGGCCCGGTCGGCGGAGAGCTCCGACTTGCGGAACCACTCGCGCAGCGCCGTCACGATCGCCATCACCGCCACGTTGCCCAGCGGGATCCAGGCGATCTTCAGCGCCAGGTTGGTGAGGAAGAGCAGGATCGTGCGGTAGACGGAGTGGCCGGACAGGGCGTGGCCCACCTCGTGGCCGACGACCGCGCGCATCTCCTCCTCGTCGAGCAGCTCCACCAGGCCGGTGGTGACGACGATGATCGGCTCGTCGAGGCCGATGCACATCGCGTTCGGCTTGGGGTCCTGTGTCACGTACATCGGGGGGACCTTCTCCAGGTCCAGGATGTAACAGGCGTCCCGCAGCATGGCGTTGAGGTGCGCGAACTGGGCGTCGCTCACGCGCACGGAGTCGGAGAGGAACAGCAGGCGCAGGCTGCGCTCCGGCAGCAGCCCGCTGAGCGCCTTGAAGACCGTGTCGAAGCCGCTGAGCTTGCGCAGCGCCACCAGCGCCGACCGGTCCGCGGGGTGTTCGTAGGCCCGGGAGGAGATCCCGGGGAAGCGTCGGCGCTGCCTGCTCGGCACGCTGTCCTGGATGTCATCGGTCATGGTGTCCCCCTGTCTGAGAGTCTCGGCTCGTCCCCCTGACGACATCCACCCTAGGCGGTGGGGCTACCGTGGGGCGGGGGCCTGTGGATAACCAAGGAGACACCTGCCATGACGGACGCCGTCACGCTTCTCGCCGCCGCCTCGGACCAGCAGGGACCCGGCAATGTGCTGCGGATCGTGCTGCTGGTGTCGATCCTCGGTGCGGGCGGCCTCGCCTGGCTGCTGCTGCGCGGCTACCGATCGAACGGCGGCGACGCGGCCGCGGCCGAGCCGGACGGCGGAGCGAGCCGGGGCGCGAGCCCCGACGCGGAGGGTGCCGTCAAGGACTGAACGGCTGAGTCGGCGTGAGAGTGCCCGGGCGGCCCGCATACGATGTGCGAAGTCTCCGCTCCGACTCCCGGATAGGTCCTGCTGACGATGAGCCTCACCAGCACCGCCGCCACGCACCTGGTCACCCTCGCCGAGGGCACCGAGCACGGCGGCAACCACGAAAGCCTCAGCCCGTACGTCACCGGCGGCGGCGCCCTCTTCGCGCTGCTGCTCCTGCTGTGGATCACCACGCGCTTCAACCGCGACCGCTGAGTCGGGGCGTTTCCACCGGGCCAGTAGGCTCTGCACGCATGGGAGAGCAGGAAGTGCCTACCGGTCCGGTCAAGCGGCGCATCGGCGTGATGGGCGGAACGTTCGACCCGATCCACCACGGACACCTGGTGGCCGCCAGTGAGGTGGCTTCTCAGTTCCATCTGGACGAGGTCGTGTTCGTACCGACGGGGCAGCCGTGGCAGAAGAGCCACAAGAACGTTTCCGCGGCCGAGGACCGGTATCTGATGACGGTCATCGCGACCGCGTCGAACCCGCAGTTCTCGGTGAGCCGGATCGACATCGACCGCGGCGGCGCCACGTACACCGTGGACACGCTGCGGGACCTGCGCGCCCTCAACAGCGACGCGGACCTGTTCTTCATCACCGGCGCCGACGCACTCTCGCAGATCCTCACCACCTGGCGTGACGTGGACGAGCTGTTCTCGCTCGCCCACTTCATCGGCGTGACCCGGCCCGGCCACATACTGACGGACGACGGCCTGCCCGAGGGCGGGGTGTCGCTGGTGGAGGTGCCCGCGCTGGCGATCTCGTCGACGGACTGCCGGGCGAGGGTCGCGCAGGGCGATCCGGTCTGGTATCTGGTTCCGGACGGTGTGGTGCGCTACATCGACAAGCGCCAGCTCTACCGCGGCGAGTGAGAGAAGGGCACCCGGTGAACGACCGACAGGACCCGTACGACCCCTATGCGCCTCAGGTGCAACTTGTCGGTTATGACGAGTACGGCCAGCCGGTGTACCAGCAGGTGCCCCAGCAGGGTTCGTACGACCCGTACGCACAGGCACAGCCGCAGCAGACCCAGCAGTCACAGCAGTCTCAGCAGTCTCAGCAGGCCCAGCCGCAGGGCGGTTACGGCTACGACCCGTACGCCCAGCAGCCGCAGCAGCAGCCCTCGTACGACTACGACTACGACTCGTACGGCCAGGCCGGCCCGCAGCAGGGCTACGGCTACGGCTCCCCGCAGCAGTGGGACCAGCGGCAGGCCCCGACGCAGCAGGCCGCGCCCGTCCAGGCGCCGCCCCAGGTCCCGGCCCAGGCTCACGTCCAGGAGGAGTCCGAGCCCGAGCCGGTGGCCGAGCAGATCCCGGTGCTGCCGCAGCAGCGCAAGGACGAACGCGACTACCGCACCGAGCAGTTCTCGTTCATCGAGGAGCCCGACGAGGACTCCGAAGACGTCATCGACTGGCTGAAGTTCACCGAGAGCCGCACCGAGCGGCGCGAGGAGGCGCGGCGCCGCGGCCGCAACCGGGTGGTCGCGCTCGTCGTGGTCCTCGCCCTCGCGGCGGTCGGCGGCGTCGGCTACCTGTGGTCGGTGGGCAAGCTGCCCGGTGTGTCCTCGTCCTCGGACTCCAAGAAGCCGGCGGTCGCCGTCGGGGCGCAGAAGCGGGACGTGATCGTCGTCCATCTGCACAACACCGCCAAGGGCGGCACCTCCACGGCGCTGCTCGTGAACAACGCGACCACCAAGCAGGGCACCACCGTCCTGCTGCCCAACTCCCTCGCCGTCTCCAACGACGACGGCACCCGCACCACGCTCGGCAAGTCCGTCGACGGCGACGGCTCGCAGGGCACCCGCGAGGCGCTCGGCACCCTGCTCGGCACCAAGATCACCGGAACGTGGCGGCTGGACACGCCCTTCTTGGAGAACCTGGTCGACCTGGTCGGCAACGTCGACATCAGTACGGATGCCGATGTGCCGAGCGCCAAGGCGGGTGCGGCGCCCGTGGTGAAGAAGGGCGACGACCAGACGCTGACCGGGCAGATGGCTGTGGCGTACGCCACGTACAAGGCACCCGGTGAGGCCGAGACCCAGCAGCTGCAGCGGTTCGGGCAGGTGATGTACGGGGTGCTGCGCAAGATCTCGGACGACCCGAAGGCCGCGACGATCACCGTGCAGACGCTGGCGCAGATCCTCGACCCCTCGCTGCCCGAGTCGGACCTCGGCGCCTCGCTGGCCAAGCTCGCCGAGCACGCCAAGGTCGGCGCCTACAAGACGGCGGTGCTGCCGGTCCAGCAGGACGGCACGCTCAGCGCGCAGGCCAGCGACAGCGTGGTCAAGGACATCCTGGGCGGCTCGGTCACGGCTCCCGACAAGGGCTCGGCGGTCCGCGTCGGCGTCAGCAACGGAAGCGGCAGCCCGAAGGCGGCCGACAAGGCCAGGGTCGACCTGGTCAACGGCGGCTACGCCTACATCGACGCGGGCAGCGCGGGTACGACGGCGTCGTCCTCCGTCACCTACGGTGACGCATCGCAGAAGGCGAAGGCCGAAGACGTCGCCAAGACGCTGGGGCTTCCGGCCGGTGCGGTCAAGCAGGGCAAGGCCGCGGCGAACGCGGATGTCACCGTGGTGCTCGGCAAGGACTACAAGATCAAGTAATCCTTTCGGGGCTGTCGGCGGTCCGTGAGATCCTGGAGAACGATCTGAATCGATCTGACCGCCGACGAAAGCCAGCTTGTGACCGCCACGGACCGTTCCATCGAGCTCATCACCGCCGCCGCTCAGGCGGCCGCCGACCGGCTCGCGCACGACATCATCGCGTACGACGTCAGCGACGTGCTGTCGATCACCGACGCCTTCCTGCTCGCCTCCGCCCCCAACGACCGCCAGGTCAAGTCGATCGCGGAGGAGGTCGAGGAGCGCCTGAACAAGGAGCTCGGCGCCAAGCCGGTGCGCCGCGAGGGCGACCGCGACGCCCGCTGGATCCTGCTCGACTACGTAGACATCGTCGTGCACGTCCAGCACAGCGAGGAGCGGGTCTTCTACGCCCTGGAGCGGCTCTGGAAGGACTGCCCCGAGCTGCCGCTTCCCGAGGACGCGATCAAGACCCGCGGCAAGGCCGCCGAGCACGCTCAGCTGCACGGTGGGACGGAGGACGGTGAGCTGAGCTGAACGGCAGCGACGCGAAGCCGGGCCGGGGCCGCCGGGTCGTCCTGTGGCGGCACGGCCAGACCGCGTGGAACCTGGAGCGCCGCTTCCAGGGCTCCACGGACATCGAGCTGACCGAGGCCGGTCTCGGCCAGGCGCGCCGCGCGGCGCGCCTGCTGGCGGCCCTGAAGCCGGACGCGATCGTCGCCTCCGACCTCAAGCGGGCCGCGGCGACCGCCGGCGAGCTGGCCGCGGTCTCCGGGCTGGCGGTGACCCATGACGCGGCCCTTCGGGAGACGTACGCGGGCGCCTGGCAGGGCCTGACCCACGAGGAGATCGTGGAGCGCTACGGCGAGCAGTACGCGGCGTGGAAGCGCGGCGAGCCGGTGCGCCGGGGCGGCGGCGAGCTGGAGACCGAGGTGGCCGACCGGGCCGCCCCGGTGGTGCTCGCCCACGCCGACAAGCTGCCCGACGACGGCACCCTGGTCGTGGTCAGCCACGGCGGGACGATCCGTACGACCATCGGCCGCCTGCTGGGCCTCGAGGCGCACCACTGGGAGGGCCTGGGCGGGCTCTCCAACTGCTGCTGGTCCGTCCTCGGCGAGGGCGCGCGCGGCTGGCGCCTGCTGGAGCACAACGCCGGGACGCTCCCTGAGCCGGTCCTCGGCGACGACGACTGAGGCAGCCGTCGGGCCGCCCTCGGGGAGTCGTCGGGCCGCCATCGGGGCGGCCCCGGTACGGCCGCCGAGGCGCGCCGGGTGCCCGCCCGGGCGGTGCGACCACCGGATTTCACTTTCCGGCAGGTCACAGGCTAAAGTTCTTCTTGTTCGCGGCGCGGGAGCGCGGGAAACAAAGCGAACAGCGGGGCTATAGCTCAGTTGGTAGAGCGCCTGCATGGCATGCAGGAGGTCAGGAGTTCAATTCTCCTTAGCTCCACAGGTACGGGATCCCGTCCGGTCGGTTCGACCGGGCGGGATTTCGCGTTTCCCGGGCGCGGGAAGTCGGGCGTGGGTACGGGGGCGGGCGTGGGGCGCACGCTCCACCCCCACGCTCGCTGCCCGCAGGCCCCGCTGCCCGCAGGCCCCGCTGCCCGCAGGCCCCGCTGCCCGCAGGCCCCGCGGCCCGGCCGGGCCCGCTGCCCGCGGGTGTGAGGCGGCCGCCCAGCCCCGTGCCCGCGCGGCCGCCTCACGCCCAGATCTTCTCCCGCATCTCCCGCAGCGTCGCCGTACGCGCGCCGCTCTCCTCGTCGTTCGGCGTGTACGTGACGATCCGGCACTCCGGCATCCCGTTGATGGACAACGACACCGAGGTCATCCGTATCTCGCCGACCGCCGGATGCCGGAAGGTCTTCACCCGCGGGCCCGGCGGCACCACGTCGCCGTTCTTCCACAGCTCCGCGAAGTAGGGGCTCGCATCGGAGAGCCTCTCGATGAACGACTCCCAGGCGGGCTCCCCGGCATGGCGGCCGTACTCCGAGCGCAGGGTCGCCACCATCACCGGCAGCTCCTTCTCCCGGAACAGGACCGGACAGGCGGGCTCCGGCACGGTGAACAGGGTCCACAGCACATTGCGCACGCCCGTCGCCCTTATCTCCGGGATGTCGAACAGGTCCCGGTAGGCGGGGTTGGTCGCCAGGATGTCGTAGCGCCCGTTGTAGACCACCGCCGGATGCGGGTCCAGGGCGTCGATGATGCCCTGGATCTCCGGGCCCACCTCCGCCACCAGAGCCTCCCGGTCCAGCTCGCAGGGCACGTCCGCCAGGTGGTAGAGGTGCGCGCGCTCGGGTTCGTCCAGGCGCAGGGTGCGCGCCACCGCGTCCAGAACCTGCGGAGAGGCGTTGATCGGGCGGCCCTGCTCCAGCCAGGTGTACCAGGTCACGCCGACCCCGGAGAGCTGGGCGACCTCCTCCCGGCGCAGCCCGGGCGTGCGCCGCCGCAGGCCCGGCGGCATGCCGACGTCGGCCGGCGTGACCCGCGCCCGTCTGCCGCGCAGGAATGCTGCGAGTTCCGGTCTCCGGCGTCCGTTCGGTGCTGCCACAGTCGTCACGTCCCCCATCGTCGATCCCGTCGCCCGCCGCTGCCAGGTGCTGTCAGTACCAGCATCAGCGGGCTCTCGTTACCCGTATCCGAGCGCGGTCAGGCTGGCCGCCATGACCACCGCACTTCCCACGGGCCCAAGTCCCTTACTCAGTAAAGACCGTGCCACTGACAACCGGCCCCCGCTGCTGCTCGCGATCGTCCTCGCGGCGCAGTTCATGGCGCTCCTCGACGTCTTCATCGTCAACGTCGCCGCCCCCACCATCCGCACCGAACTGAACGCGTCCGGCGCCGCGTTGCAACTGGTCGTCGCCGGTTACACCATCGCGTACGCCGTGCTGCTGATCACCGGGGCGCGCCTCGGCGACCTGCTCGGGCAGCGCCGGCTCTACCTGGTGGGCCTCGCCGTCTTCACGGCCGCCTCCCTTGCCTGCGGCCTGGCCGCGACGGCCGGCCAGCTGATCGCCTTCCGGCTGGTGCAGGGCGCCGGATCGGCGCTGATGATCCCGCAGGTGCTCAGCCTCATCCAGCGCAACTTCACCGGAGAGGCACGCGTGCGTGCCCTCGGGGTCTACTCCGCCGTGCTCGCCACCGGCGCCGCCGCCGGGCAGGTCCTGGGCGGCATCCTGGTCAGCGCCGATCTCTTCGGCACCAGCTGGCGGCCGGTGTTCCTGGTCAACGTGCCCATCGGGGTCGTCCTGCTGGCGCTCGGCGTGCGCCATCTGCCCAAGGAGCCGCACGAGCACCGCGGCGCGGCCCGCTGGGCGCGCGACCTCGACCTGCCCGGCCTGGTGCTCCTCGGCGCCTCCGTCTCGCTGCTCACGGTGCCCCTGGTGCTCGGCCAGGAGGAGGACTGGCCGCTGTGGGCCTGGCTGTCGCTGGCGTCGAGCGCGGTGCTCTTCGCCGCGTTCTGGACGTACGAGTCCCGGCTGGCCCGGCGCGGCGGCGCGCCGC
Source organism: Streptomyces sp. NPDC023838 (assembly GCF_040639555.1). Classification (NCBI taxonomy): domain Bacteria; kingdom Bacillati; phylum Actinomycetota; class Actinomycetes; order Kitasatosporales; family Streptomycetaceae; genus Streptomyces; species Streptomyces sp. NPDC023838. The sequence continues at coordinate 35,393 of NZ_JBFAAD010000021.1, read as the reverse complement.
TGATCGCGCCCCGGGTGCTGCGCCTGCCCGGCATGGGCCTCGCGGTCGTCCGGATCGCCGTGGTGATGGCCATCAACGCGGGCTTCCTGTTCACCCTCACCCTCCACATCCAGGGCGGCCTCGGCTACAGCGCGCTGCGCGCGGGACTGACGTTCGCGCCGACCGCCGTGGTCTTCGGCACGGTCGGGCTGACCTGGCGGCGCTGGCCCGCGCGGTGGCAACGGGCGCTGGTGCCGGGCGGGTTCGCACTGACCGCGGTGTCCACCCTGGCGACCGGCGCGCTGCAGCGCGGCGGCGGTACGGGCGGACTCGTCATCTACGTGACGTACGCGGGTGTCGGCGCCGGTCTGGCGCTGGCCTTCAGCCCCACCTTCGCGGGCGCGCTCGCGCGCGTACGGCCCGAGGACGCGGCCGACGCCAGCGGACTGCTCGCCACCGTGAACCAGCTGGGCCAGCTGATCGGTGTCGCCGCCTTCGGCACGCTCTTCCTGAACCGGCTCACGGCGGGGGCGCACACCTCCGGCGGCGCGCTGTGGGCGTGCTCTCTCGCGCTGGCAGGAGCCGCACTGGTGGGGGCGCTGACGGGTCTCCTATCACGAGGCCGCTGACCCTCTTGCGCGACCATGGCAGAATCGTGACGGCCGGAGGGGGACGACGGACCGAACGGGAGGGAGACCGCGATGCCTGCGAGCCGCGAAGACGTCCCGTACCTGTCCGGTGCGCCGCGGACAGCGACCCGGATCAGCTGCCCTTCCCGCGACTCCTTGTGCGTCGCGCAGGTGCTCGGCGACAGCTGCGGCGTCTCCTACGTGTGCACGGCCTGCGGCCACAGCTGGAGCTGAGATGGGTGCACACAGGCGGAAGTGCGACTGGTGCGGCAGCGGTACGCCGATCGTCCGGGACATGGAACCGGTCAACGCCGACTACCAGTACTGGTGCGAGGAGTGCGCGCGGGCGCTGATCATAAAAGGCGACCCCATCGAGACCTACCGGGAGCTGGAGGGGGAGCCGATCTACGGCCGCCTCCTGGAGGCGCACTGCACCCTCAAGAGGTTCTACTCGTTCGCCACGGCCTGAGCGGCGCCCCGCTCCGCGGCCCGAGCGTCACCGCCGCCACGAAGGCGGCTCCGGCCAGCGGATAGAGCGCCGAGAGCACCATCTGCAGTCCGCTCTGGGCGAGTTCCGGGCGGCCCGCCCCGTGTGGCACCCACCACAGGGCGTACGAGCCGAAGACCAGGGCGGCGGCGGCCGCGCCGACCCGGTGGGCGCCGATCAGGACGAGCCCCGGCACGCACCACACCCAGTGGTGCGACCAGGAGACCGGGCTCACCAGGAGCGCCGTGGCCGCGCAGCACAGCACCGCCCGGGCCCGCTCCCCGCGCAGCTCGGCCCGGACCGCCGCGCACAGCCCCAGCCCCGCCGTGAGGGCCGCGGCGGCCGTCCACCACATCCCCGGGTCGCCGGTGTGCAGCAGCCGGGCCAGCACTCCGCGCAGGGACTGGTTGGCGGTGTCCTCGGCGTGGCCGACCCGGCTCGTCTCGAAGAGCGTCGACGTCCAGAAGCGGCGCGAGTCGGCGGGCAGCACGGCGGCGGCCGCCAGCGTCGCCCCGGCGAACACCGCCAGCGCCGTCGCCGCCTGCCGCAGCCACGGGTTCCAGCCCGCTCCACGCGCGCGTACGAGACCGGTGAGCAGCAGGAAGAGCGCGAACAGGGCGGGGGTGAGCTTCACCGCGGCCGCCAGGCCGATGCCCGCGCCCGCCCCCCGGTGGCCGGCCCGCCGGGTCAGGTCCCACAGGACGGCGACCGCGAGCAGCAGATTGATCTGGCCGTAGCGCAGGGTCGTCCACACCGGCTCGCACCACACCGCGAGTGCCGCCACCCACAGCGCCGCCCCCGGCCGCTCCCGCCCCGCGAGCCGCAGCGAAAGGTGGGCGAGCGCGACAAGGAGGGCGAGGTTCGCGGCCGTGGCGAGCGTACGCATCTCGGGCACGCCGAGCAGCGTCAGCGGTGTGAACAGCAGCGCGGCGAACGGCGGGTAGGTGGTGGGCAGCCGCGCGCGCGTGGCGCGCATCGCGTACAGGTCCGCGCCGGCCCGTACGGTCCCTCCCTCCGCCCGGTAGACCATCAGGTCGATCATCGAGACCCCGGCGGCCCGCTGGGCGACCCAGAAGGCGCAGAAGGAGAGCAGGCAGGCCGCGGCGGCGAGCGCCACGGGGCGGCGGACGGGGGTGAGACGGGCGGCGGTGTGCGCGAGCACGTTCACGGTCACGAAAGGGGACGTTACCGGCCCTGTCCGTACAGAACGGCAATCGATTTGGTGGAGTGCCGGGGGGACCGTGTAATGTTCTCGATGTCGCCGGGGGAAACCGGGCGGCGAACAAAGCAAGGGGCTATAGCTCAGTTGGTAGAGCGCCTGCATGGCATGCAGGAGGTCAGGAGTTCAATTCTCCTTAGCTCCACAGTGAAGAAGGCGGCCACCCGATCCGGGTGGCCGCCTTCTTGTCGTCACCGCTCAGCGGGTCAACTGCGGCCGCTGCCCAGGGCCTTGCGGGCCGGGGCGGTCAGCGCGGGCAGTTCCGCGGGTGCCCCCTCGATCCGCAGCGCCAGCGCGGGGCACCGGCGCACCGCCCGCTGCGCGCGCCCCCGCAGATGCATCGGGACGGTCGCGTCGGCCACCGCCGGGTAGCCGTCGGCGCCCAGCCGGATCAGCTCCGGGATGAGATCCGCGCACAGCCCGTGCCCCTCGCACAGCGTCCAGTCGACCAGCACCTTCTCGCCGCTGGGGATGCCCTCCTCCTGGTAGCCGTCGCCCGGCAGCGGCAGCAGGCCCAGCGTGGGGCGGCCGCAGCCGCCGCCCAGGACGTGCGCCGCCAGGTCGTCGGTGAACGCGTTGACGGTGGACGCCAGGAAGCGGGCCGAGCCGTCCGGGTGCTTGCAGGCACCGCGGCCCTTGACCGCCCCCGTCACCTCGCGCAGCGCCTCCAGGGCGGCCGGGCCGCCGCCGTTCAGCACGTCCGCGAGGCCGCCCGCGGCGGCCGGCAGACCGAGCCGGCACGGGCCGCACTGGCCCGACGTCTCGGCCGCCAGCCAGTTGGCGATCCGCAGCGCCTCGCCCAGCGGACAGGTCTCCGGCCCGATCGGCAGGATCGCGCCCGCGCCGAGCGCGCCGCCGAGCGCGGCGAGCGAGTCCCGAGAGATGACCGCGTCGTGCGCGGCGGCCGCGTCCAGCCAGCTGCCGTGGTAGCCGCCGGTCAGCACGCCCTGCGGCACCGGCGGAGCCCCGGCCAGCTGGAGCACGTACCGCAGCGGCACGCCCGTCGGCACCTCCACCACCATCGGGCGGGCCACCGCCCCGGAGAGCGTCAGCAGGACCGTGCCGGGCTCGGTGGGCAGCCCGGAGTGGCTGTAGCGGCGCGGGCCGACCCGGGCGGCGACGGCGAGCTGCGCGTACGTCTCCGCGTTGGACAGCAGCGTCGGCGCGCCCCCGATGCCGGTGTCCGAGGCGCGTACCTTGCGGCCCGGTGGCATCGCCGGGCCGCCGCCCGCCGCCCTGATCACGGACGAGGCCTCGCCGGAGACCATGCGCTCCGGAGTGCGCACCACGCGCGCGCGGAGCGCGGTTCCGCGCCGGTCGGCCAGGCCCCGCTCGGCGAGGGCCGCGCGGATCGAGGCCTCCGTGGAATCCCGGGTCACGGCGACGACCAGGGTGCGGGCGCCGAGGGCCTCAGCGGCCAGCAGAGCGCCGTCCAGGACCAGATGGGGGGCGCGGTTCACCAGGACCGTGTCCTTGCGGCAGGCGGGCTCTCCTTCGCTCGCGTTGACCACCACGACCGGCCGCACTCCCCGGCGTATCGCCGATTTGGCGACCGCCCGCAGCTTGCGGGCGAACGGGAACCCGGCGCCGCCGCGCCCGTTGAGCGAGATGTCCTCGGCGAGCTGGGCCAGCTGCTCACCCGGCACCGGCTCCAGCGGGCCGTGCACCTTCAGGTGCATGTCGAGGCCGAGCCGCTCGACGAGGTCGAACCCCGCGGTCAGTTGCGGGAGTCCGACGACCCGCACTTCGGGGACGTCGGGCAGTGGCGCGTTCACGGGCGGTCTCCTGCGGGGGTGTGCCAGGGCTCACCGGCGACGGGCTGGTGGAACGGGCTGGGCTGGGGGGAGGGTTCGGGCTGCGGCGCGGCGGGCCCGGAGGGCGGTGCCGGCGCCTCGAAGGCGGCGCCGTTGTCCCCGTAGGGGACGGTGGGCAGCGGAGCGGTCTCGTCGAAACCGCCGAAGGCCGACCCGCTGAAGTTCGCGCCGCCGAGGTCCGGGCCGCCGAGGTCCGGGCCGTTGACGCTTGTGCCGCCGAAGTCTCCGCCGCCGAAGTCGGTACGGGCGGAGTCGGCACCGCTGTAGGCCGTGCTGCTGTAGTCCGTACCGCTGTAGTCCGAGCCGCTGAGGCCGGTGTCGCCGAACCCGGTGTTGCCGAGGCCGCTGTCGCCCAGATCCGTGAAGCCGTTCTCCTGGAGCGGCATGTTCTCGGGCGGACGCGGGGTGGGCGTCGGCCAGCTCGGGGCGTACTGGGGCGGGGCGGGGGCCAGGGAGACCGCGCGGTAGGCGGCCGAGATGCCGGGCGCCGGCGCCGGGCCGGGCACGGCACGCGACTGCTCGCCCCCGTAGAGCTCCTGCGGCTCGTACGGGTCGGCCGTGAGCGGGTCGGCCGGCTCGCGCTCGGCGGTGAAGCGGTCGGTCGCGAACGCGTCCGTCGGGTACGGGTGCGGCGCGGGCGCCTCGTAGCGGGGCGAGGCGGGGTCGGCCGGGTGCGGCTGGGGAGTCGAGGCGTCCGGGGCGATGGCCTGGGCGGTCTCCACGCGCGCGAGGAGCGGCGCGAGCCGCCGCGTGATGCGGCGCTTCACCGGGCGCGGCAGCGAGCGGACGACCAGGGCGCCGGCCACACCGGCCAGCGAGAGGCTGTAGAGCGTGACGACCCAGCCGGCCGCCTGACGGCCCGCGTACAGGCCGTGGACCAGCGCGAAGCACCAGGCCGGGTAGGCCAGCATGTGCACCGAGCGCCAGTGGCCCGCGACGCGGTCGGGGTTGGCGAAGGCGCTGCGCAGGGCGCCGGTGGCGGCCGTGACGACCATGAGGACGGCGGCGAGCGAGCCGAGGCCGATCAGGCCGTCCGAGCCGGTGACGCCGAGCCCGAAGGGCACCAGGGCGCCGAGCAGGCCCACATGACCGACGGCGATCTTGACGGTGATGTGCACCAGCAGGAAGCCGATCGAGGACACGGCGGTCGCGCGGTGCACGGCCTGGGCGACGAGCCGGTGGCGCGTCGTCATCAGCAGCCGGTCGGTGGCGAGCAGACCCCAGGCGACCGAGGCGGTCAGGCACACCAGCGAGAGGACGCCGGTGGTGAAGTCCAGCGCGGCACGGAAACCGCCGCCGGTCGTGGCGGCCAGCACCGGTATGAGCACCGCCGAGGCGACCAGGAGCGCGCCGGACGATCCTCCTTTCACCCGTCCCTTCAGGGACGGGATTTTCAGTGTCGGGGTGGAGCGGGGACTGGGAGGGTTCATGGGGCAACTCCGAAACGTTCAGCAAAGTGGTCCCGTGGCCGCATGCTAGGTCGCCTCATACCAAGCAGTACGGCGTTTGAGTGGTTGCCCCAGAAGAGGTCGGTACGCGGAGTAACCTCTGTCGGTCGCGCTCGTTGGGGCGCCCCGTGGACGCTCAGTGCGGGCCCTGTGGGGCCTGCGGTACCCTGACGCCATGCGTGCCGTACGCCTTCTGCTTAGCGAGCCGCGCTGATCAGTCCCGACCGAAGAAGAGAGCTGGTCGGAATCGGCGCGGCGTCCCCTCCTGTGCGAGGGGCTTTTTCGTTTGGTGAATGTCGCAGCCGCTGGCAGAGACGATCGATGGAGCTTTAAGGATCATGAGCGAGACGAATTCCGCTGCCGCAGAGCCGGTGGCGCCGCACCGCTACACGGCCGCCATGGCCGCCGACATCGAGGCACGCTGGCAGGACTTCTGGGACGCCGACGGCACCTACGCGGCGCCGAACCCCAGCGGTGACCTGGCCGGGGACCCGGCGGTCGTCGCGCGGCCCAAGAAGTTCATCATGGACATGTTCCCGTACCCCTCGGGCGCGGGACTGCACGTCGGCCACCCGCTGGGCTACATCGCCACGGACGTCTTCGCCCGCCACCAGCGCATGACCGGCCACAACGTGCTGCACACGCTGGGCTTCGACGCCTTCGGCCTGCCGGCCGAGCAGCACGCGGTCGCCACCGGCACGCACCCCCGGGTGTCGACCGAGGCCGCCATGGACAACATGAAGCGCCAGCTGCGCCGGCTGGGCCTGGGCCACGACAAGCGCCGGTCGATCGCCACGATCGACCCGGAGTACTACAAGTGGACCCAGTGGATCTTCCTGCAGATCTTCAACTCCTGGTACGACGCCGACGCCCAGAAGGCCCGTCCCATCTCCGAGCTGGTCGCCCAGTTCGAGAACGGTGAGCGACAGGCTCCCGGTACGCGCGCGTGGAGCGAGCTGAGCGCCGTCGAGCGCGCCGAGGTCCTGGGCGGCTACCGCCTGGCGTACGCCTCGGACGCGCCGGTCAACTGGTGCCCGGGCCTGGGCACCGTGCTGGCCAACGAGGAGGTCACCGCCGACGGTCGCTCCGAGCGCGGCAACTTCCCCGTCTTCAAGGCCAAGCTGCGCCAGTGGAACATGCGCATCACCGCCTACGCGGACCGCCTGCTGGACGACCTGGACGCGCTGGACTGGCCCGAGGCCATCAAGCTGCAGCAGCGCAACTGGATCGGCCGCTCCGAGGGCGCGCGCGTGGACTTCGCGGTGGGCTCCGAAGGCGACGCGATCACGGTCTTCACCACCCGCCAGGACACCCTGTTCGGCGCCACCTACATGGTGCTGGCGCCCGAGCACGAGCTGGTCGACGCGATCGTCCCGGCCGCCTGGCCCGAGGGCACCCACGAGGTGTGGACGGGCGGGCACGCCACGCCCGCCGAGGCCGTCGAGAAGTACCGCGCCTTCGCCGCGTCCAAGTCCGACGTGGAGCGCCAGGCCGACGCCAAGGAGAAGACCGGCGTCTTCACCGGCGCGTACGCGGTCAACCCGGTCAGCGGCGACAAGGTCCCCGTCTTCATCGCGGACTACGTCCTGATGGGCTACGGCACCGGCGCGATCATGGCCGTCCCGGCGCACGACACCCGCGACTTCGCCTTCGCGCGCGCCTTCGAGCTGCCGATGCGCTGTGTCGTCGAGCCGTCCGACGACCGCGGCACCGACACCACGACCTGGGACGACGCCTTCGCCTCGTACGAGGCGAAGCTGGTCAACTCCGCCAACGAGGAGATCTCCCTGGACGGCCTGGGCGTCACCGACGCCAAGGCGAAGATCACCGACTGGCTGGCCGAGCGCGGCATCGGCGAGGGCACCGTCAACTTCCGTCTGCGCGACTGGCTGTTCAGCCGCCAGCGCTACTGGGGCGAGCCCTTCCCGATCGTCTACGACGAGGACGGCGTCGCCCACGCGCTGCCCGAGTCGATGCTGCCGCTGGAGCTGCCCGAGGTCGAGGACTACTCGCCGCGCACGTTCGACCCGGACGACGCGGACACCTCGCCGGAGACGCCGCTGTCGCGCAACGAGGACTGGGTCAACGTCACCCTGGACCTGGGCGACGGCCGCGGTCCGCGCCCGTACCGCCGCGAGACCAACACCATGCCCAACTGGGCCGGTTCCTGCTGGTACGAGCTGCGCTACCTGGACCCGCACAACAGCGAGAAGCTGGTCGACCCGGCGATCGAGCAGTACTGGATGGGCCCGCGCGAGGGCCAGCCGCACGGCGGCGTCGACCTGTACGTCGGCGGCGCCGAGCACGCCGTGCTGCACCTGCTGTACGCGCGCTTCTGGTCCAAGGTCCTGTTCGACCTGGGGCACGTCTCGTCGGCCGAGCCGTTCCACAAGCTGTACAACCAGGGCATGATCCAGGCGTACGTCTACCGGGACGCCCGCGGCTTCCCGGTGCCGGCCGCCGAGGTCGAGGAGCGCGACGGGAAGTTCTTCTTCGAGGGCGAGCCGGTCAAGCGCGAGCTGGGCAAGATGGGCAAGTCCCTGAAGAACGCGGTCACTCCGGACGAGATCTGCGCCGAGTACGGCGCGGACACCCTGCGCCTGTACGAGATGGCGATGGGCCCGCTGGACGTGTCGCGGCCGTGGGACACGCGCGCGGTGGTCGGGCAGTACCGCCTGCTGCAGCGGCTGTGGCGCAACATCGTCGACGAGACGACCGGCGAGGTCACCGTCACCGACGCCGAGCCGGACGAGGCGACCCTGCGGGCCCTGCACAAGGCGATCGACGGCGCCGGCGGCGACCTGGCGGAGATGCGCTTCAACACCGCCATCGCCAAGATCACCGAGCTGAACAACCACCTGACCAAGGCGGGCGGCGCGCTGCCGCGCTCGGTCGCGGAGCCGCTGGTACTGCTGGTGGCGCCGCTGGCCCCGCACATCGCCGAGGAGCTGTGGCGCAAGCTGGGCCACCAGGACTCGGTCGTCCACCAGGACTTCCCGGTCGCCGACCCCGCGTACGTCGTGGACGAGACCGTGACCTGCGTCGTGCAGATCAAGGGCAAGGTCAAGGCGCGCCTGGAGATCCCGCCGGCCATCTCCGACGAGGAGCTGGAGAAGCTGGCCCTGGCCGACGAGGCGGTCGTCGCGGCGCTGGGCGGCGCCGGGATCCGCAAGGTCATCGTGCGGGCGCCGAAGTTGGTGAACATCGTTCCCGCGTGACCCGCGTGACCCGCGTGACCCGCGTGACCCGCAGGGGCGCCGGTGACCGAGTGACCGGCTGAGCGGCCGGGCGGCAGTGGGGGGTTTCCCCTACGGGCAGGTTGGGGGTTCCGAGGGAACCACCAGCCTGCCCGCTCCGTTTACGGTGGAGGGAAGCCGAACGACACCGAGGGGACGTTCATGGAAGCCGCGATCGCGATCCTGGCACTGTCGTTGGTCGCCTTCGTCGTGCTGGGCGTATACCTGGCGGTGAAGGCGGTCGGCGCCGCCAAGCGCGGAGTGGAACGCACGGTCACGCAGGCCCGCAAGGCCGTCGAGGACACGACACTCCGCGCCAAGAGCATGGGCCAGGTCGGTGTGGCCGGAGAGCTCGCACAGCTGAGGCTCTCGCTGCGCACCTCGATGCGGGCCACCCAGGACTCGCTGCACGCACGCGTGGAGCAGGACGAGTCCCTGAAGGAGTCGCTGAGCCTCTTCGAGCGGCTCAGCGGCCATGGCCACGAGCTGGACGACGAACTCAAGCGCCTGGAGCGCGAGCCCGACAAGGGGCGCGTGGGCGAGCGGATGGCGGACCTGCGCGAGCGTACGGAGCGGATCACGCACGCGGCGGACTCGCTGCGCTGGGCGGCCCGCGACCGGGCCCGGCAGTTCGCCGACGACGACCTGGCGGCGCTGAGCGCGGAGATCGAGGTCGAGTCGGGGGCGCTGCGGGACTGGGCGACCAAGGGGCCGACCACGGGGGTGCCGGGCGGGATAGCCGATCCGGCCCCCGCCGCACCGGCCGGGACGGCGGCCGACACCCCGACCGCGCAGGCGCTCGCCGCGGCCAGGCCCGCGCCCGCCTATCCCTGGCAGAAGACGGCCAAGCCGGAGACGACGAACTGAAGCGGCTGAAGCGCCTGAAGCGGCTGAAGTGTGGAAACGGGTCCTGAGGGGCAGGGCAGGGGCAGGGGCAGGGGCAGGGTGGGAACGGGGCCTGAGGGTCGGTGACGGCCGCCGCCGCCCGAGCGCGGGCGCACGTCCGAACCGGTCAAGGCAGGTCCGAACCGATCATTGGACCGGGGGCGGAGCGGGGTCGGAGCGGGGCCGGACCGGGGCCGGACCGGGGCCGGGCTGCCGTGTGGCGGCCCCGGCGGGTAACCTCCCGCTCATGTCCCGCCATGTCGCGATCGTCACCGATTCAACGGCCTACCTGCCGCCGCAGACGATGGAGCGGCACGGCATCACCGCGGTGCCGCTGACCGTCGTCCTCGGCAATCAGGCGCTGGAGGAGGGCACCGAGATCTCGGCCCGCTCGCTCGCCCTGGCCCTGCAGAAACGCCGCTCCGTGACCACCTCGCGGCCCAGCCCCGACGTGTTCGCCGCCGCCTACCGGGCCGCGGCCGAAGCCGGTGCCACCGGGATCGTCTCACTGCACCTGTCGGCCGAGTTCTCGGGTACCTACGACGCCGCCGTGCTGGCGGCGAAGGGCGCGCCGGTGCCGGTCCGGGTGGTGGACACCGGGATGGTCGCGATGGCCCTGGGCTTCTGCGCGCTGGCGGCCGCGGAGGTGGCCGAGGCGGCCGGGTCGCTCGACGAGGCGGTGGCGGCGGCCGAGAAGCGCGCGGCGGGCACCTCCGCCTTCTTCTACGTGGACACGCTCGACTATCTGCGCCGGGGCGGCCGGATCGGGGCGGCGCAGGCGCTGCTGGGCTCGGCGCTCGCGGTCAAGCCGCTGCTCCAGCTGGACGGTGGCCGCATCGAGATGCTGGAGAAGGTGCGCACGGCCTCAAGGGCCATCGCCCGGCTGGAGGAGATCGTCGTCGACCGGGCCGGGACGAGCAGCGTGGACATCGCCGTGCACCACCTCGCCGCGCCCGAACGCGCGGCGACGCTCGCGGAACGGCTGCGGGAGCGCGTGCCGGGCTTGGCGGACCTCCATGTCAGCGAGGTCGGCGCCGTGATCGGGGCGCACACGGGGCCCGGGTTGCTGGGAGCGGTGGTTTCGCCGCGCTGAGGCTGGTGGTGGGAGGTGCGGCGGGACGTGTGGCGGGCTGGTGGCTGGCTGGGCGCCGGCTGTGTGTCGTGGTCTGCCGACCCGGGCCGTGCGTCGGGGACCGGGAGCCGCTGGCTGGCGCCGGGGCCGTACGTCGAGGACCAGGATCCGCTGGCTGGCGCCGGGGCCGTGCGTCGAGAGCAGCGATCTGCTTACGGGTGCTGAGGACGTCCGCCGCGACGGCGTGAGCTACCCGTACGGGTGACGGAGATATCCACAACCGCTGGGTTATCCACGGGAATTGGGCCTGCTCAGCGGGGTCGACCGAAGCTGCCTACCGTCGTGGCATGGCTATCCGATCACCACGCATCGCAACGAGCGGGCCGGGCCGCGCTCCGGGTTCGGACGGCCGTGCCCGCCATGGTCACGGTCGTCGCCCACGCGGCGCCCAGGTCCGTGCCTCCGCCGGAACGGCCGCGCGACGGCGGGCGGAGGCGCTGCTCCCGGCGCCTTCGTCGACAGATCCGTCCTCGTCGACAAATCCGCCCTCGTCGACAGATCCGCGCCCGTCGATTGAGCCGCCCGCGCTGACAGATCCGCCCGCGCTGGGCCCGCCTTCGGCGGCACCGCCCGGGCGCCTGTTCCGCGATCCGATCCCTGATGCCGACCCTGGCTTCGCCCGCGGTGTTGACCTTGCCCCAGCGCCGAGGTCGTCAACTGTGGCCGCTGGGGCTGGGTTTCCAGGTGTACGGGAGCGGGCCTGGGCGGCGCTGCGGGAGCGGCTGCCCGTGTGGGTGCAGGCGCGGTGCGGGCTCACGCCGAGGAGTCTGGCCGCGCTGAGCGTGGTGCTGATTGTGGCGGTGGGGTTCGCCGTGCAGCACTTCTGGGCGGGGCGGCCCGAGCCCGTGCGCGCCCCGGAGAGGGTGACGGCACCGGCGCCCCCGGTGCGGGCGGTCAGCCCCGGGCCGAGTCCTGGTCCCAACCCTGGTCCAAACCCTGGTCCGAGCCCTGGTCAGAGCCCGGTCATGGCGAACGGGGTGGGCGGGGCGCCCGGGGCTTCTCCGAGCGGGGGCATCGTGGTCGACGTCAGCGGCAAGGTGCGGCGACCGGGGATTCACCGGCTGCCGCCGGGGTCCCGGGTCGCGGACGCGCTGGCTGCGGCGGGCGGGGCGCGGGACGGGGTGGACCTCACCGGGCTCAACCGGGCGCGGGTGCTCATGGACGGCGAGCAGGTGGTCGTGGGCGTCCCCGGCGCGGTGCCGGGCGGGGCCGCGCCGATGGCCGGCGGCGGGAGCGCCGGGGCGGGCGCGGCGGCGGGGACGCCGGTCAGTCTGAGCTCCGCCACGGTGGATCAGCTGGACGCACTGCCGGGGGTGGGGCCCGTGCTCGCCCAGCACATCGTCGACTACCGCGCCCAGCACGGCGGTTTCCGGTCCGTCGACGAGTTGCGGGAGGTCAATGGGATCGGTGACCGCCGGTTCGAAGACCTCCGCCCCCTGGTGCGGCCATGAACCGCCCCGTGGTCCACGCCGCGTCCGGCAGCGCGCTCGGTGCCGCGAACCCCCACCAGGAGGGCCCGCCGGACTTCCGCCTGGTCCCACCCGCAATCGGTGCCTGGGCTGCTGCCGCAGTGGCGCTCAACGCTCCTGTGGGGTGGGTGGTTTGGGGGACCGTGGCGTTCCTGGTGGTGGCGGGGGTGTTGCTGGGGCCGTCGATTCGGCACTGGGGGAGCGGCGTTCGGCCCGGCCGTGCCGGACGCGGCAACGGCCTTGCTGGTGCCGGGGCTGGTGCCGGGGCTGGTGCCGGGGCCGGGGCTGGGCCCGGTCGTGCCGCAGGTGGCGGCGTCCTTGCCGGGGCCAGAGCCAGGCCCGGTACCGCATTGCCCGCGCCCCCGGATCATCGAGCCGGGCCCTGGTGGGCCAACCGGGTCGCCGTCGCCGCTGTACTTTTGTGCGCGGCCGCCGGAGCCACCGCGAGCGCGCTGCACGTGGCGGAGGCGCGGCAGGGACCGGTTCCCGGCCTCGCGCGGCAATACGCGCACGCCGAGGTCGAGTTGACCCTGGCCTCCGACCCGAGGCCGGTCCGCGCCGCGCGGGCGGCGTGGGGCGGGGGGTCGGTGGTGATCCAGGCGGTGGTCACCCGGCTCGGCGGAACGGGTGGCGGCGGCAGCCGGGTGCGGACGCCGGTTCTGGTGATCGCCCCCGAATCGTGGCAGCGGCTGCTGCCCTCGACACGGCTGCGGGTGTCCGCCCGGCTCGCGCCACCGAGACCGGATGACACATGGTCGGCCGCCGTGGTGCGGGTGCCCGCCCGGGCGGCGCCGCAGGTCGTGGGCGAGCCAACCGCCCTGCAGCGTACGGCGGGTGGGCTGCGGGCCGGGTTGCGGAAAGCGACCGACGGGCTGAGCCCGGACGCCCGGGCGCTGCTGCCGGGGCTGGTCGTCGGGGACACCTCACGGGTCACGCCCGAGCTGCGGGACGCCTTCGAGGCGACCGACCTCACGCATCTGATGGCCGTCTCGGGCAGCAACCTGGTGATCGTCCTCGTGCTGCTGATCGGACCGCCCGGCCGGGCCTCGCTGGCCGAGCGGGGCGGTCTGGCTCCGCGCATCGGCATCTCGCTGCGGATGACGGCGCTGCTCGGCGGGGTGCTCACGGTCGCGTTCGTGGTGGTGTGCCGGCCGGAGCCGAGCGTGCTGCGCGCGGCGGCCTGCGGGCTCGTCACGCTGCTCGCCGTCGCCACGGGCCGCCGCAGATCGCTGATCCCGGCGCTGGCCGCCGCCGTCCTGGTCCTGGTGCTGTACGCACCGGAGCTGGCGGGGAGTTACGGGTTCCTCCTCTCCGTCCTGGCCACGGGGGCGCTGCTCACGATCGCCCCGGGGTGGAGCGAGGCGCTGCGGCGGCGCGGCGTGCCGGGCAGGCTCGCGGAGGTGCTGGCGGCGGCGGGTGCGGCGCAGGCGGTGTGCGCGCCGGTGGTGGCGGTGTTCGCGGCCCGGGTGAGCCTGGTGGCCGTCCCGTGCAACCTGCTGGCGGAGCTGGCGGTGGGCCCGGCCACGGTGCTGGGGTTCGCGACTCTGGCGGTGGCGCCGGTCGCGATGCCGGTCGCGGAGTCGCTGGCCCGGTGTGCGGGGTGGCCGACGGGGTGGATCGCGGACATCGCCCGGACCGGGGCGGCGCTGCCGGGGGCGCAGTCGGGGTGGCCGGGCGGGTGGGGCGGCGGAGCCCTGCTCGCCGGGGTCACTGTGGGCGCGGTGTTCCTGGCCAGACGGCTGCCCCGCCATCCATGGGTTGCCGCCGGGTGTGCGGTGCTCCTGCTGCTCGCCGTGGTGCGGCCCGCGCCGCTGACCAGGATCATCACCGGCTGGCCGCCGCCGGGCTGGGCGTTCGCGATGTGCGACGTCGGGCAGGGGGACGCCACGGTGCTGGCGGCGGGTGAGGGGACGGCGGTGGTGGTCGACACGGGGCCCGACCCCGTTCCGGCCGACCGGTGCCTCAGGGCGCTGGGGGTCAGCAGGATTCCGCTGCTCCTGCTCACCCACTTCCATGCCGACCATGTGGCCGGACTGGCGGGGGTGCTGCGGGGCCGGGCCGTCGGGGTGATCGAGACGACGACGTTCGAAGAACCGCCGGAACAGGCCCGGTTCGTGCGGAGGACCGCCGCGCGGGCGGGGGTGCCGGTCGTCCCGGTGGAGCCGGGGGAGCGGCGTGCGGTGGGCGGCCTCTCCTGGCAGGCGCTGTGGCCGCTGCCTCCGCCGACGGTCACGCCGGACGGGCCGAACGACGCGAGTGTCACCCTGCTCGTCCGGACCGGAGGGCTGACCTTGCTGCTCCCCGGGGACCTCGAACCACCCGCCCAGCAGGCCCTGTTGCGGGCGCACCCCGAGCTGCCGCCGGTGGACGTCCTCAAGGTCGCCCACCATGGCTCGGCGCACCAGGACCCGGCTCTGCTGCGCGCGATCCGCCCCCGACTGGCGCTGATCTCGGCGGGGAGGGGCAACCCGTACGGCCACCCGGCGGCCACCACAGTGGCCCTGCTCGCGGGGTTCGGGGCGCGGGTGCTGCGTACGGACACGGACGGCGCGATCGCGGTGACCGGGAGGGGGAGCGGGGCGGAGGGCGGGTTGACGGCGGTGCCGCTGGGGCGTGGGCCATGAGGGCGGGCGCTGACGGGTGCGGGCGGGTGCGGCGGGGCCGGGCCGCGTGGAGGGGGCGGTGGGCGCGAACCGGCATGGCGCGCGGCCCCCTCTCGGAGGGATCCGGTGGTCGCCCAGGGCATCGCACCGGCGTCGCCCGTGGCAGTCCGCAGACCATGCTGGCGCGGGGGATCGCGGAGATCGGGTCGTCGATCTCCATCGACATGGACATCCAGGTCGTGCCCAAGGTCCTGCCGAACGAGGTGCCCATGGCGGGATGATCCCGCCCTGGATCAGGCTCTGCCCGGTCGCCGTGCCGCGCCGCGCCGTCCCGCGCCGTGCCGCGCCGCGCTGTGCCGCGCTGTGCCGCGCTGTGCCGTGTCGTCCCGCGCCGTGCCGTCCCGCTCCCGCGCTCAGCCGCGCCCCCCTCGGCCTCGGCCACGGCCCGGCCCCGGCCCCGGCTCGGCCCCGGTCCGGCCCGCGCCGCCCGTCTATGGTGCCTCCAGCCAGCCCTCGTACTCCTCGGCGAGGTCGTTCAGTGCCGCCGGGTCGAGGCGGTGGTCCGGGTCCTCGATCACGACCAGCCACTGGGCGTCCTCGGCGTCGTCCTCGCCGGCCAGGGCGTCGCGTACGAGCTGGGGTTCGTGGGCCACGCCGAAGCGGGCGGGGAGTTCCTCGGCCACCTCGTCGGCGGCGTCGCGGTCGGGCAGCACGAGTACGTGTCGGGTCACATCGCTCACCTGGACATTCTCCGGTACGGGGAGGGGTGAGGGGGAACGGCCGCCGTCGGGTGTGCCCGGGGCTGTCAGTGGGGCGTGGGATGCTGGACGGCGATGGCCACCAGGAAGAATTCCACCGACGATCCGCTCGCTCCTCTCACGCTCGCCGTGGGCCAGGAGGACCTGCTCCTCGACCGCGCCGTGCAGCAGGTGGTGGCGGCCGCACGGGCCGCCGACGCCGACACCGATGTGCGCGACCTCGCCTCCGACCAGCTGCAGCCCGGCACGCTGGCCGAGTTGACGAGTCCTTCGCTGTTCGCCGAGCGCAAGGTCGTGGTCGTACGGAACGCGCAGGATCTGTCGGCGGACACGATCAAGGATGTGAAGGCGTATCTCGATGCGCCTGCCGAGGAGATCACGCTCGTGCTGCTGCACGCGGGCGGCGCCAAGGGCAAGGGGCTGCTCGACGCGGCGCGCAAGGCGGGGGCGCGGGAGGTGGCGTGTCCCAAGACGACGAAGCCGGCGGAGCGGCTGACGTTCGTGCGGTCGGAGTTCCGGGGGCTGGGGCGTTCGGCCACGCCCGAGGCGTGCCAGGCGCTGGTCGACTCGATCGGCAGCGATCTGCGGGAGCTGGCCTCGGCGGTGTCGCAGCTGTGCGCGGACGTGGCGGGGACGATCGACGAGGCGGTCGTCGGGCGCTACTACACCGGGCGGGCGGAGGCGTCGAGCTTCACGGTCGCGGACCGGGCGGTGGAGGGCCGGGCTGCGGAGGCGCTGGAGGCGCTGCGGTGGTCGCTGTCGACCGGGGTGGCGCCGGTGATGATCACGAGTGCGCTGGCTCAGGGGGTGCGGGCGATCGGGAAGCTGTCGTCGGCCCGGGGCGGGCGGCCCGCCGATCTCGCGCGGGAGCTGGGGATGCCGCCGTGGAAGATCGACCGGGTGCGGCAGCAGATGCGGGGGTGGACGCCGGATGGGGTCGCTTTCGCCCTGCGGGCGGTGGCTGAGGCGGATGCGGGGGTGAAGGGCGGGGGGGACGATCCGGAGTACGCCCTGGAGAAGGCGGTGGTCGCGGTGGCTCGGGCGGCTCGGGCTCGGCGGTGAGCCCCGCGTCGGCGGTGAGTTCGCCTCGGCGGTGAGCCCCTCCCCGCCCCTTCCCTAAACCCTCCGGGGGTGGGTGGGGGTGGAGGTGGTTTCCCGGGGGCTCCGCCCCCGGACCCCCTCGCGGGGCCTGCGGCCCCTGCACCCCGCTTCAGGGCTCCGCCCCCGCCCCCCGTTCGTCTGCGGGCCGCTCTTGGCTGGTCGCGCAGTTCCCCGCGCCCCTTAAACCAACGGGGCTCCGCCCCTGGCCCCCGTTCGTCTGCGGCCCGGCGGGAGCTGGTCGCGCAGTTCCCCGCGCCCCCCTAAAGCGGGGCCTGCGGCCCCCCCGCGCCCCCCCAACACAAAACCCCGCCCCCGCCCAGCCGGACGGAAACGGGGTCTCGCGCAAACTGATCAAGCTGTTCAAGCTGTTCAACCGATCAAGTTGCTCAATCGATCAAGCGGTTCAATCGATCAAGCGGTTCAACCGATCGATCTGTTCAGCTGATCAAGCTGTTCGCCGCACCCGCGTGGCGAACGCAGGCCGCGTGCGGCGGTGGTGCAGGTACCGGGGAGGGAGCGGATGAGAGGGCCCGCTGGGTCCCTTCCGGTGGTCTATCAAGTGGTCAGCCACGAGGCGACTGGCCAGGCCGGCCAGGTGAGCGGCCCGGGGGCCGGTCACATGGGCAGGCGGGCTCAGGCAGCCTTGAGGGCGGCAACCTTGGTGGCCAGCGCCGACTTCTTGTTGGCGGCGGCGTTCTTGTGGATGACACCCTTGCTGACGGCCTTGTCCAGCTTCTTGGAGGCGGTGCGGACAGCCGTGTCGGCCGCCTCGACGTCGCCGGCCAGGACAGCCTCGCGGGCCTTGCGGATCGCGGTCTTGACCTCGGACTTGACGGCCTTGTTACGCAGGCGCGCCTTCTCGTTGGTCTTGTTCCGCTTGATCTGGGACTTGATGTTCGCCACGAAAGAGCCTTTTCAGGTTCGATGTATCAGATGGTTGTGACACTCGCCGCTGAGAGGGCAGACGAGGCACAGCTGCCCAGGTTACCAGCCGTCCACCTGGCGGCCCAAACCGAGCGCAGTCCCGTTCCCATGGGACGATGGGGGCTACGTATCGATCCGACATCGCCCGAGACGAGACGCCCGGCGTCTCAAGAATCAGGACCCTGCGTGCCCGCG
Source organism: Streptomyces sp. NPDC023838 (assembly GCF_040639555.1). NCBI lineage: Bacteria > Bacillati > Actinomycetota > Actinomycetes > Kitasatosporales > Streptomycetaceae > Streptomyces > Streptomyces sp. NPDC023838. Next base: position 17,514 of record NZ_JBFAAD010000021.1, on the reverse strand, counting down.
ACTCCTCCCCACGTGCCCGAGCCGAGCCGTACCGACCCGGCTCTGATCCGCAATTTCTGCATCATCGCGCACATCGACCACGGCAAGTCCACGCTTGCCGACCGGATGCTCCAGCTGACCGGTGTGGTCGAGCAGCGGCAGATGCGCGCTCAGTACCTCGACCGCATGGACATCGAGCGTGAGCGCGGCATCACGATCAAGAGTCAGGCCGTGCGGCTGCCCTGGGCTCCCACCGAGGGACCCGACGAAGGCCGCACGCACATCCTGAACATGATCGACACCCCGGGGCACGTGGACTTCACGTACGAGGTGTCGCGGTCGCTCGCCGCCTGTGAGGGGACCGTCCTCCTCGTCGACGCCGCTCAGGGCATCGAGGCGCAGACCCTCGCCAACCTCTACCTGGCGATGGAGAACGATCTCACCATCGTTCCCGTGCTCAACAAGATCGACCTTCCCGCCGCCCAGCCGGAGAAGTTCGCCGAGGAGCTGGCCAACCTCATCGGGTGCCAGCCCGAGGACGTACTGAAGGTCTCCGCCAAGACCGGTGTCGGCGTGGACGCGCTGCTCAACCGCGTGGTGCGCGACGTGCCCGCGCCCGTCGGCGTGGCCGATGCCCCCGCCCGCGCGATGATCTTCGACTCGGTCTACGACTCGTACCGGGGCGTCGTCACGTACGTCCGTGTCGTCGACGGTCAGCTCAACAAGCGTGAGCGGATCCGGATGATGTCCACCGGCGCCACCCACGAGCTCCTGGAGATCGGGACCAACTCGCCGGAGATGCTGCCCGCCGACGGGCTGGGCGTCGGTGAGGTGGGATACCTCATCACCGGTGTGAAGGACGTGCGGCAGTCCAAGGTCGGTGACACCATCACCTCCCTGCACCAGGGCGCCACCGAGGCGCTCGGCGGGTACAAGGACCCGAAGCCGATGGTCTTCTCGGGTCTGTATCCGCTGGACGGGTCGGACTACCCGGACCTGCGCGAGGCCCTCGACAAGCTGCAGCTGAACGACGCCGCGCTGGTGTACGAGCCGGAGACCTCGGCCGCGCTGGGCTTCGGTTTCCGCGTCGGCTTCCTCGGGCTGCTCCACCTCGACGTGATCCGTGAGCGCCTTGAGCGCGAGTTCGGGCTCGACCTCATCGCCACCGCGCCGAACGTGGTCTACCGGGTCGTCCTGGAGGACGGCAAGGAAGTCACCGTCACCAATCCGAGTGAGTTCCCCGAGGGGAAGATCTCGGACGTGTACGAGCCGGTCGTGCGCGCCACGATCCTCGCGCCCAGCGAGTTCATCGGCTCGATCATGGAGCTCTGCCAGACCCGTCGCGGCACCCTGCTCGGCATGGACTACCTCTCCGAGGACCGTGTCGAGATCCGCTACACGCTGCCGCTGGCCGAGATCGTCTTCGACTTCTTCGACCAGCTGAAGTCCAAGACCCGGGGCTACGCCTCGCTCGACTACGAGCCCACCGGCGAGCAGTCCGCCAGCCTCGTCAAGGTCGACATCCTGCTCCACGGCGACAAGGTCGACGCGTTCTCGGCCGTCACCCACAAGGACGCGGCGTACGCGTACGGTGTACGGCTCGTCGCCAAGCTGCGCGAGCTCATCCCCCGGCAGGCCTTCGAGGTGCCCATCCAGGCCGCGATCGGCTCCCGGGTGATCGCCCGCGAGACCATCCGCGCCATCCGCAAGGACGTCCTCGCCAAGTGTTACGGCGGTGACATCTCCCGTAAGCGGAAGCTGCTGGAGAAGCAGAAGGAGGGCAAGAAGCGGATGAAGATGGTCGGTTCCGTGGAGGTTCCGCAGGAGGCCTTCATCGCGGTGCTGTCCAGCGACGAGTCTGCGAGCAAGAAGAAGTGACTGGCGAGTAGCCCGCGCCACGACGGACCCCCGCTCTTCGGAGTGGGGGTCCGTTCGTTGGGTCTGTTCCTTGGGTCCGTTCGTTATGAAACCCGCTTCCACTGCCCCTTACGCGCCGGGCGGGAGCGCTCTACTCTGATCACGGCCCGATGGTTACTCGCCAGTTAAACAAGAAGCAGCCGCAGCCCTGCCGCAGGCCAGCCCGGAGGACGTCGTGAGCGACACACAGACCTTGATCGAGAACCGCCCACCGTCCGTGGCGGCCCTCTTCGTCCAGCGCGTGGAGGCCACTCCTGACCTGGAGGCCTATCGCCATCCGGTCCCGGCCGCCGACGGCCAGGGTCCGGACGAGTGGAAGTCGCTGAGCTGGGGGCAGGCCGCCGAGCGGGTCTACGCGATCGCGGCCGGGCTCGCCGATCTGGGCGTGACCTCCGAGCAGCGCGTGGCGCTCTCCTCCTCCACCCGCGTCGAGTGGATCCTCGCGGACCTCGGCGTGATGTGCGCGGGCGGCGCGACCACCACCATCTACCCGCAGACCAACGCAGAGGAGTCGGCGTACATCCTGAGCGACTCCCAGAGCCGGGTGCTCTTCGCGGAGAACGCGGCGCAGCTGGCCAAGGCGCGCGAGCGCCGCCCGGAGCTGCCGGAGCTCAAGCACGTGGTGGTCTTCGACGCGGCGGGCGCCGAGCCCGTGGAGAGCGACCCCGAGGGCTGGGTGCTCACCCTCGCCGAGCTGGAGGCGCGCGGCGCCGCGTATCTGGAGAAGAACCCGGACGCGGTCAAGGAGCGGATCGCGGCGATCACCTCCACCCAGCTGGCCACGCTGATCTACACCTCCGGGACGACCGGCCGCCCCAAGGGCGTGCGTCTGCCGCAGGACAACTGGTCGTACATGGCCAAGGCCATCGCCGCGACCGGGCTGATCAGCAGCGACGACGTGCAGTACCTGTGGCTGCCGCTCGCGCACGTCTTCGGCAAGGTGCTGACGTCCGGGCAGATCGAGGTCGGCCACGTCACGGCCGTCGACGGCCGGGTCGACAAGATCATCGAGAATCTGCCGGTGGTCCAGCCGACCTACATGGCCTCCGTGCCCCGCATCTTCGAGAAGGTCTACAACGGGGTCGCCGCCAAGGCGCGGGAGGCCGGCGGCGCCAAGTACAAGATCTTCCAGTGGGCGGCCGAGGTCGCCCGGGAGTACGCCAAGGTCACCCAGGACAACTTCCGGCGCACCGGCCGGGCGAGCGCCCCCTTCGGCCTCGCCGCCAAGCACAAGGTCGCGGACGCGCTGGTGTACGCGAAGATCCGTGACGCGTTCGGCGGGCGGCTGCGCGCCGCTGTCTCGGGCTCGGCCGCGCTCGCGCCCGAGATCGGCTTCTTCTTCTCCGGCGCCGGGATCCACATCCTGGAGGGGTACGGGCTCACCGAGACCAGCGCCGCCTCCTTCGTGAACCCGGGCGAGGCCTACCGCACGGGCACGGTCGGCAAGCCGCTGCCCGGCCTGGAGGTGCGCATCGCCGACGACGGCGAGATCCTGCTGCGCGGCCCCGGCATCATGGAGGGCTACCACAACCTGCCCGAGAAGACCGCCGAGGTGCTGGAGTCGGACGGCTGGTTCCACACCGGCGACATCGGCGAGCTCTCGCCCGACGGCTATCTGCGGATCACCGACCGCAAGAAGGACCTGATCAAGACGTCGGGCGGCAAGTACATCGCGCCGGCCGAGGTCGAGGGCCAGTTCAAGGCGGTGTGCCCGTTCGTCTCCAACATCCTGGTGCTCGGCGCCGACCGGAACTTCTGCACCGCGCTGATCGCGCTCGACGAGCCCGCGATCCTGGGCTGGGCGAAGGACCACGGGGTCACCGGGTCGTATGCCGAAGTGGTCGCCAACCAGGAGACGGTGGCGCTCATCGAGGGCTATGTGAAGCGCCTCAACGAGGGCCTGCAGCGCTGGCAGACCATCAAGCAGTTCCGGCTGCTGCCGCGTGACCTCGACGTGGAGCACGGCGAACTGACGCCGAGCCTCAAGCTGAAGCGCCCGGTGGTGGAGCGCGAGTACAAGGCGCTGATCGAGGACATGTACTCGGGGTCGCGGGAGGCGTAGCGGGTACGGGAAGCGGGGCGTGGTCGAGATCGGCCGCGCGCCGGTACGGGATGCGGGGCGCGGCTGAGGGCTGCCGCGCGCCGGTACGGGGCGTGCTCAGCCCCGTCCCCGTCTCATCTCCCGGATGATCTCCTCCAGGGACGTCAGCTGGTCGCGCAGGTCGCCCGCCCCGGCGGGGTTCCCGCGCGCCAGCTCGTTCTCGATCGCCGCCAGCCGTCGGGCGATCTCGCCGAGCTGCTTCTGCTCGCGCGCGAGCAGCCGCTCCAGCTGGCGGTTCTTGCGGTGCAGCTCCAGGAACACCGTGACCTTGGCCCGCAGCACCCAGGGGTCGAACGGCTTGGTGAGGAAGTCCGCCGCCCCCGTGGCGTACCCCCGGAACGCATAGCCGCTGTCGCCCTCCGTGCCGGTCAGGAAGATGATCGGCACGTTCTTCGTCTGGTCGAGCCGTTTGATGTTGGTCGCGGTCTCGAAGCCGTCCATGCCCGGCATGCCCACGTCGAGCAGCACCACCGCGAACGTCTGTCGCAGCAGCGCCTTCATCGCCTCCTCGCCCGAACGCGCCCGTACCAGGGGCTCGTTGAGCGGTCCGAGGACGGCCTCCAGGGCGACCAGGTTGTCCTCCATGTCGTCGACCAGGAGGATGCTCGCCCGCTCGTCCGTCCGCTCGCTCTCCCGGTAGCCGGGTGATCCCGCTGTCCTCATCGTGTCGCCTCACGTGGTCGGCGGAGCCGTGGCGGGCTCCCCGGGGCCGCTCGACTGCTTCGGTACGGAGACGCTCCCCGGAGGCACGCTCTTCGGGGGCCCGCTCTCCGGAGGCACGCTCTCCGGGAGCCCGCCGCCCTCGCCGTCCGGGTCGAGCAGGCCGCAGACGACGGTGAGCAGCCGGTCCACGTCGACGGGCTTGGGCACGTACTCGTTGGCGCCCTGGGCGATCGACTTCTCGCGGTCGCCGGGCATCGCCTTCGCGGTGAGGGCGACGATGGGCAGCTCCGTCCACAGGGGGCTGCGTCGGATGGCCTCGATCGTCTCGTACCCGTCCATCTCGGGCATCATGATGTCCATCAGCACCAGCTCGACGTCCGGGTTGCGCTCCAGGGTCTCGATGCCCTCGCGGCCGTTCTCCGCGTACAGCACGGGCATCCCGACCCGGCCGAGCACATGGGTGAGCGCGAAGACGTTGCGGATGTCGTCGTCGACGATCAGTACCCGCCGCCCCGGCAGCACCTGGCCCGCCCGGCCCTCCTTCCACTGCTCCAGCCTGGTGGTGGTCGGCCAGGCGTCGTCCTGGTCGGGCAGCAGCACGTGCTCGGCGGCGACCGGCCCGGCCGCCTCGACGGTGAGCTCCGGGGGCTGGTCGGGCTCGCCCGTCACATGGCCGGGGTAGCGCACCGGCACGTACAGGGTGAAGGTGGAGCCGTTGCCCGGCTCGCTCTCGGCGATGATCCGGCCGCCGAGCAGGCCCGCGATCTCGCGGCTGATGGAGAGGCCGAGGCCGGTGCCGCCGTACTTGCGGTTGGTCGTGCCGTCGGCCTGCTGGAACGCCTCGAAGATCACCGGGAGTTTCTCCGGCGCGATGCCGATGCCCGTGTCGGTGACCGCGAAGGCGATCAGGTCGTCCGTGCCGCCCAGCACCCCGTTGTCCGGGTCCTTGATCCGGTTGACGCGGAGCTCGACGCGGCCGGAGGAGGTGAACTTGATCGCGTTGGAGAGGAGGTTGCGCAGGATCTGCTGGAGCCGCTGCTCGTCCGAGTACATCTCGCGCGGCACGTCCTCGCCCACCGCGACCTCGAAGGCGAGGCCCCGGTCGAGGGTGATGGGGCGGAAGGTGGCGTGGACGTAGTCGAGCACCTTGATGAGCGGCAGCTTCTTGGGCCGTACGTCCATCCGGCCGGCCTCGATCTTCGACAGGTCCAGAATGTCGTTGATCAGCTGGAGCAGGTCGGAGCCGGAGCGGTGGATCGTGGCGGCGAACTGGACCTCCTGGTCGGAGAGGCGGTCGTCCGGGTTGTCGGAGAGCAGCCGGGCCAGGATGAGCAGCGAGTTGAGCGGGGTGCGCAGCTCGTGCGACATGTTCGCCAGGAACTCCGACTTGTACTGGGAGCTGGTCGCGAGCAGCGCCGCCTTCTCCTCCAGCTCGGCGTTGGAGCGCTGCAGCTCGGCCTGCTGGCGCTGGAGTTCGTCCGAGCGCTCCTGGAGCTGGATGGCGAGTCGCTGGGACTCGCTGAGCAGCGATTCCGTACGGGAGTTGGCGATGATGGTGTTGATGGCGACGCCGATGGTGTTCACGAACTGGTCGAAGAAGGCCAGGTGGACGTCGGAGAAGCGGGAGAAGGAGGCCAGTTCGATCACGCCGAGGAGCTTGTCCTCGAAGAGGATCGGGATGATCACGACACTGGCCGGGGACGCCTCGCCCAGACCCGAGTTGATCTTGATGTAGTCCGGCGGCGCCTCTTCGAGCAGGATCCGCTTCTTCTCCAGGGCCGCCTGGCGCACCAGCCCGTGGCCCGGCATGCCGGTGGTGTCGACGGTCGCGCCCTGCGCCGAGCCGTATCCCGCGATGAAGGCGAGCCCCTTGGTCGTCGACGTCGTACGGGACGGGGTGCCCTCGTTGTCCGGGTCGGCCAGGAAGAACGCGCCGTACTGGGCGTTCACCAGCGGGGTCAGCTCGCGCAGGATCAGGTCCGCGACCTCCATCAGATCGCGGTGGCCCTGCATCAGGCCCGCGAGCCGGGCCAGATTGGACTCCAGCCAGTCCTTGGCGCGGGTCGTCTCGCGCAGGTTGGACACCATCAGGTTGATGTTGTCCTTCAGCTCGGAGACCTCGCCCCGGGTCTCCACGGTGATCGAGCGGGACATGTCGCCCTGGGCGACCGCCGAGGCCACCTCGGCGATCGCGCGGACCTGGGTGGTGAGGTTGAGGGCGAGTTCGTTGACGTTGGTGGTCAGGCGCTTCCACGTGCCGTACACGCCCTCGACCCGGGCCTGGCCGCCCAGCTGGCCCTCGGAGCCGACCTCGCGGGCGACCCGAGTGACCTCGGAGGAGAACGAGGAGAGCGTGTCGACCATGGTGTTGATGGTGGTCTTCAGCTCCAGGATCTCGCCGCGCGCGTCCACGTCGATCTTCTTGGAGAGGTCGCCCTGGGCCACCGCCGTCGCCACCTGGGCGATGTTGCGGACCTGCGAAGTCAGGTTGTCGGCCATGTAGTTGACGTTGTCGGTGAGGTCCTTCCAGACCCCGGAGACGCCGAGGACCTGGGCGCGGCCGCCGAGCCGCCCGTCCGTGCCGACCTCGCGGGCGACCCGGGTCACCTCGTCCGCGAAGGCGCGCAGCTGCTCCACCATCGTGTTGACGGTGTCCTTGAGCTCCATGATCTCGCCGCGCGCGTCGACGGTGATCTTCTTGGAGAGGTCGCCGTTCGCGACGGCCGTCGTCACCTGGGCGATGTTGCGGACCTGCGAAGTGAGGTTCGACGCCATGAAGTTGACGTTGTCCGTCAGGTCCTTCCAGACCCCGGAGACGCCCCGCACCTGCGCCTGGCCGCCGAGGTTGCCTTCCGTCCCGACCTCGCGGGCGACCCTGGTGACCTCGTCGGCGAAGGCGGAGAGCTGGTCGACCATGGTGTTGATGGTGCTCTTCAGCTCCAGGATCTCGCCCTTGGCCTCGACCGTGATCTTCTTGCCGAGGTCGCCCTGGGCCACCGCCGTCGAGACGAGCGCGATGTTGCGGACCTGGGAGGTGAGGTTGTCGGCCATGAAGTTGACGTTCTCGGTGAGGTCCTTCCAGACCCCGGAGACCCCCCGGACCTGGGCCCGCCCGCCCAGATTCCCCTCGGTTCCCACCTCGCGGGCGACCCGGGTGACCTCGTCGGCGAAGGCGGAGAGCTGGTCGACCATGGTGTTGATGGTCGACTTGAGCTCCAGGATCTCGCCCTGGGCGTCGACGGTGATCTTCTGCGAGAGGTCGCCGTTGGCGACGGCCGTCGTCACCTGGGCGATGTTGCGGACCTGCGAAGTGAGGTTCGACGCCATGAAGTTGACGTTGTCGGTGAGGTCCTTCCAGACCCCCGAGACGCCCCGGACCTGGGCACGGCCGCCCAGTCGGCCCTCGGTGCCGACCTCGCGGGCGACCCGGGTCACCTCGTCCGCGAAGGCGGAGAGCTGGTCGACCATCGTGTTCACGGTGAGCTTCAGTTCGAGCAGCTCGCCGGTCGCCTCGACCGTCACCGTACGGGTCAGATCGCCCCGGGCCACCGCCGTGGTCACCGCGGCGATGTCGCGGACCTGGGCGGTCAGCCGGGAGGCCATGGTGTTGACGGCCTCGGTCACGTCCCGCCAACTGCCGCTCAGCCGCTGCACCTTGGCGCGACCGCCCAGCCGCCCCTCGGTGCCGACCTCGCGGGCGACCCGGGTCACCTCGCCGGTGAAGAGGGAGAGCTGGTCCACCATCTTGTTGACGGCCCGGCCGAGCCGGCGCAGATCGCCGCGCAACTGGCGGTTCCCGTCGTGGAGATCGACCCGCTGGGTCAGATCGCCGCCCGCCACCGCGTCCAGCACGCGCGTCGCGTTCGCCGCCGGTACGACCAGGGCGTCGATCAGCGTGTTCGCGCTCGCCACCCCCGCCGTCCAGGCGCCCTGTCCTGGGCTCGCGGAGAGCCGCTCGTCCAGGCGTCCGTGCCGCACGACCTCGCGGCGCACCCGCAGCAGCTCGTCCGTGAAGTGCTGGTTGCGCACGGCCACTTGATTGAAGATCGCCGCCAGCTCGGCGGGCATGCCCTCGTGGGTCTCCTGCAGCCGTACGCCGAAGTCGCCGTCGCGCAGCGCGGTCATCGCGGCCAGCAACGGGCGCAACTCCAGCGCGCGGATCCACTCCCCGTCCCCGGGCGGCACGGCACTGTCTCTGTTCATCTCGGCCCACTTCAGTGACTCGGCGCTTATGGGCCCGCTCAGTCTGTCACTCTGTCGGTGTCATGAGGTGCGCAATGTGAGAACCGATCGGGAGCCGCACCGTGGGGTCCATTCCAACGCAGCGGGAGAGCGTGAACCGCCCGCTCCGCCCGGCGCCTTCCCCGGACGCGCCGGAGCGCGGGACCGGGTCCGCCGCCCGCACCAGTCTGCCCGGCAACCCGCTCGCGCCGTCCGCCGCCCGCCGCTTCGTGCGGGCCGCGCTCGCCGACTGGACGGCGCAGGGGGCGCCCGGCGCCGCGCGGCTCGACGACCGGGCCGCCGACGACGCGGCGACACTCGTCAACGAGCTGGTCACCAACGCCGTGGTGCACGCCGGCACCACCGTCGAGCTGGTCTGCCGCCTGGAGCCGGCCGCCGGGGACGAGCCGGCCGCGGTGGTGATCGAGGTCTCCGACCACCACCCCTCCCGGGTCGTACGCAACGAGCCGCGCGGGGTGCGCGAGCCGGGCGCGCCGGAGTACGGGCGGGGCCTGCACCTGGTGGCCGCGCTCGCCGAGTGCTGGGGGATCACCTACCGCACCGGCCTGAAGACGGTGTGGGCGCGGCTGCTCCTCGACGTGGAGGACGCCTCCCGCGTCGAGGGGGACCCGGACGCCGACGAGCGGCTCCAGCGCGGCCTGCGCGCCGCCGGGATACTGGCCACCCCGCCGCGCGGCGCCCCCTTGGGGCAGGACCGCGACTGGGTGAACCGGGGCGCCCTCTCCTTCCTGGCGGAGGCCTCCGACCTGCTGGCGGGCCAGTTCGACGAGGACATGATCGCGGCGCTCGCCGGGCAGCTCCTGGTGCCCCGGCTCTGCGACTGGTGCGCGATCTGGCTCGACCCGGAGGCCGGCGGCCCGGCCGGAGAGCCCCGGCTCGCCCGGGTGTGGCACGCCCGCGAGTCCGGGATCGAGGAGCTGCGGGCGGTCCTGGAGAAGGAGCCGCCCCGGCTGCCGGAGTCGGCGCGCGGCGGCCCGGTCCCGATGCCGTGGCCGGGCCCGCGGGACGGCGACGGGGCGGCGCTCGCGTACCGGATGGTGGCGGGCGGCCGGGCCGTCGGCGTGCTGATGCTGGGGCGGGCCGGGATGGCACGCATCCCCGACGAGGTCACCGGTCTGGTCGAGGACTTCGTACGCAGGGTGGCGCTGGCGATCGGCGCCGCCCGCCAGTACACCCGCCAGGTCACCATCAGCCGGGTGCTCCAGCGCGGACTGCTGCCCGCGAGCGTGGCGGAGATCCCCGGCGTCGACAGCGCGCTGGTCTACCAGCCCAGCGGCGAGGGGGTGGCGGGCGGCGACTTCTACGACCTGTTCCCCGGCGCCGACGGCCGCTGGTGCTTCGCGCTCGGCGACGTCCAGGGCAGCGGCCCCGAGGCGGCGGTCGTCACCGGTCTGGTCCGGCCCTGGCTGCGGCTGCTCGCCCGCGAGGGGTACGCGGTGCACGACGTGCTCGACCGCCTCAACAAGCTGCTCGTCGACGACGGGGTCGAGGCGGCGGAGGCGGCCGCCCGGATGGTCGCGGCGGCGGGCGGCCGCGAGGTGACCGAGGGCCCGCAGGCACGCTTCCTCTCCCTCCTCTACGGCGAGCTGGTGCCGGTCCCGCAGGAGCAGGGCGGCGGCGTCCTGTGCACCCTGGCCAGCGCCGGGCACCCGCTGCCGCTGCTGCTGCGGCCCGATGGATCGGTGCGGGCGGCGGCGGTGCCGCAGGTACTGATCGGCGTGGTGGAGGGCGCGGCGTACGAGAGCGAGAGCTTCCGGCTGTTGCCCGGGGACACCCTGCTGTGCGTCACGGACGGGGTGACCGAGCGCCGCTCCGGGCGGCATATGTTCGACGACGGCGACGGGCTCGCGGCGGTGCTCGCGGGGTGCGTGGGGATGACGGCGACGGGCGTCGCGGCGAGCGTCAAACGGGCGGTGTACGCGTTCGGGACGACGCCGCCGGAGGACGACCTGGCGCTGCTGGTGCTCCAGGCGCGGTGACCTCGGGCGGTCGGCGGGGCCCCGGGGGGCGGGTCGCGGGGCGCTCGCACGCCGGCGTGGGCGTGCGGGTCGGCGGGACCCGGGGGGCGTGGGTCGCGGGGGGCTCGGGGGCGTCGGCGCGGGCGTGCGGTGAGGGGGCGCTCCCCGGTGGCGGACAATGGGGTCATGCCTTCCGTACTGCCCGATGGTGAGCCCATGCCCGAGGACGGGGCGCTGCCCGGTTCCGCCCTGGAGGGCGCGGGGGAGCGGCCGCTCGGCTTCTACCTGCACGTTCCCTACTGCGCCACGCGCTGCGGGTACTGCGACTTCAACACGTACACCGCCACCGAGCTGCGCGGCTCCGGCGGCGTCCTGGCGTCCCGCGACAACTACGCCTCCACGCTGACCGACGAGATCCGCCTCGCCCGGAAGGTGCTCGGGGACGACCCCCGCCCGGTCCGTACGGTCTTCGTCGGCGGCGGCACCCCGACGCTGCTCCCGGCGGCCGACCTGGTGCGCATGCTGGCCGCCGTACGCGACGAATTCGGCCTGGCGGACGACGCCGAGGTGACGACGGAGGCGAACCCGGAGTCGGTGGACCGGGCCTATCTGGAGGAGCTGCGCGCCGGGGGCTTCAACCGGGTCTCCTTCGGCATGCAGAGCGCCAAGCAGCACGTCCTGAAGATCCTGGACCGCACGCACACGCCGGGCAGGCCCGAGGCGTGTGTCGCGGAGGCGCGGGCGGCGGGCTTCGACCACGTCAACCTGGACTTGATCTACGGGACGCCCGGGGAGACGGACGAGGACTGGCGGGAGTCGCTGGCTGCGGCGGTGGGGGCGGGCCCGGACCACATCTCCGCGTACGCACTGATCGTCGAGGAGGGCACCCAGCTGGCGCGCCGGATCCGCCGGGGCGAGGTCCCGATGACGGACGACGACGTCCACGCGGACCGCTATCTGATCGCGGACTCGGTGCTGGCGGCGGCGGGCTTCCACTGGTACGAGGTGTCCAACTGGGCCACCACGGAGGCGGGCCGCTGCCTCCACAACGAGCTGTACTGGCGGGGCGCGGACTGGTGGGGCGCGGGGCCCGGGGCGCACAGCCACGTCGGGGGCGTGCGGTGGTGGAACGTGAAGCACCCCGGGGTGTACGCGGCGGCGCTGGCGGACGGGCGCACGCCGGGGGCGGGCCGTGAGGTGCTCGCTCCCGAGGACCGCAGGGTCGAACGCATCCTCCTGGAGCTCCGCCTCCGCGACGGCTGCGCCCTGTCCCTGCTGCGCCCCGCGGGCCTGGCGGCGTCCCGCCGCGCCCTGGCGGACGGCCTGCTGGAGCCGGGTCCGTACGACGAGGGGCAGGCGGTGCTGACGCTGCGGGGCAGGCTGCTGGCGGACGGGGTCGTCCGGGACCTGGTGGACTGAGCCGCGGGCCTCCTGCTTCAGCCACCGGCCAGCGGGCGGACCGTGAGGATCTGTTCGGCGTGGCCGACGGGTCCGCGCAGGTCGTGCAGGACGGTGCTGGTGAGCCCCTGTCCGGACGGGCCGAAGGAGACGGTGGTGTCCAGCCCCGTCCACGGCCCTTCCGGCTGCCGGTGCAGATGGATCGTCAGGTCGAGGTTCGGGAACATCCACGCGGTGGGGTCCTGCTGGACGGCGATGCCGTTCGCGGTGTCCACGCGCGCGATGTACGAGGCGAGGGCGCTGCTCGGCTCGCCCGCGACCAGGTCGTGGGGCGAGGACATCCAGGCCGCGGTGCGCCCCTTGCGGGCCGGAGGCACCCGGCGGACGTCGAGGGACGAGACGTACCCTCCGCTCCACTGTTCGTCCATCGCCCAGGCGGTGAGCTCCTCGGGGGCGGGGAGCCGCTCGTGGGGGCTGTCGGCGACGGCCGAGGTGTCGAGCGACGCCAGCAGCCAGGCGCGGGCGCGGACGACGGGGCGGCCGGCGATGGTCACGGTCGCTTCGAGCAGCTCGATGGTCCGGCCGGGCCGCACGGTCTCGACGGTGATCTCGCACTCGTCCAGCGCGATCCGGCCGAGGATGTCGTAGCTGATCCGCGCGAGGACGAGACGCCCCGGCCGCGCCGCGAGGTGCCGCTCGACGGCGTGCACGACGAGCCCCGCGAGCGGGGCGAAGTGCTGCTCGTCGGCGTTCCAGGCGCCGCCCGCGTGGGCGGTGGGCTTGTAGGAGCACGCGCCCGTCCGCTCGTAGTAGCTCTCGCGGCAGCTCTCGCGCGCGGCGACACCTGGGGTCACGGGATCCGTCTCCTTGAGCGGGGCAGCGGGTGCGGGTTCTGCATCCGGGGTGCGGGGGCGTAGCCCCGCTGGGGGTGCAAGGGCCGAAGCCCCCGCTGGGGGGGCCGGGGGCGCAGCCCCGGGAAAACCCCCTTCCCCTCGCCCACCCCCGCCCCCGGGGGGTTCAGGGAAGGGGCGGGGTGGGGCCCGCGACCGGGGCCGTCACGAAGTCGATCAGCTCCTCCACCCGGCCCAGCAGCTCCGGCTCCAGATCCCGGTAGGAGCGGACCCGGGACAGGATCCGCTGCCACGCCGCCCCCGTGTTGGGCGGCCACCCGAGCGCCCGGCACACCCCCGTCTTCCAGTCCTCGCCCCGCCGCACCACCGGCCACCCGGCAATCCCCACCGACGCCGGCTTCACCGCCTCCCACACGTCGATGTACGGATGCCCCGCCACCAGCACGTGCTCGCCCGTGACCGCCGCCGCGATCCGGGACTCCTTGGAGCCGGGCACCAGGTGGTCGACCAGGACGCCCAGGCGCGCGTCGGGGCCGGGTGCGAAGTCCGCGACGATCGCGGGGAGGTCGTCGATGCCCGAGAGGTACTCGACGACGACCCCCTCGATCCGCAGGTCGTCGCCCCACACCTTCTCCACCAGCTCCGCGTCGTGGCGGCCCTCGACGTAGATGCGCCCCGCGCGTGCGACCCGCGCCCGTGCCCCCGGCACCGCCACGGAGCCCGAGGCCGTGCGCGCCGGGCGCGAAGGCGTGGGCGCCGGCGGGCGTACCAGCGTGACCACCTTCCCCTCCAGCAGGAAGCCCCGCGCCTCCAGCGGGAACACACGCTGTTTGCCGAAGCGGTCCTCCAGCGTCACCGTCCCCGCCTCACAGCGGAGCACCGCCCCGCAGAACCCCGTCGTCACCTCCTCGACGACCAGGTCGAGCTCGGCGGGCACCTCGGGGGCCGGGGTCCCCTTCTTCCAGGGCGGGGTCAGGTCCGGGCTGTAGCTGCGCATTCAGATGAGAATACGGGCGGCCCATGTGCCCATATGGGTGTACGCCATTACGACACGCCGAATTCCGCCGCGAGTTGGGCCCGCTGCGCCCGTACGAACGCCGCGTCCACCACCGCCCCGTGCCCCGGCACGTACACCGCGTCCTCGCCGCCGAGATCGAGCAGCCGGTCGAGCGCGGCGGGCCAGCGGGTGCGGACCGCGTCCGGGCCCGCCTGCGGCTCGCCGGACTCCTCGACCAGGTCGCCGCAGAAGACGATCTCGGGGGAGGACGAGGTGGCCGGGACCAGGAGCGCCAGGTCGTGGCCCGTGTGGCCGGGGCCCACGTTCGCCAGCAGCACCTGCCGCCCGCCCAGCTCCAGCGTCCACTCGCCCGTCACGAAGTGGTGCGGGCGCACCAGCAGGTCCGCCGCCTCGGCGGCCTGCTCGGCCGGCACCCCGTGCGTGACGGCGTCGGTCCGCAGCGCGTCGCCGTCCAGGATCCGGTCGATGCCCACCGCCCCGTACACCTCCGCCCCCGAGAACGCGGCCGTGCCGAGCACGTGGTCGAAGTGCGGATGGCTGAGTGCGATGTGCGTCACCCGGCGACCCAGCAGCGCCTGCGCCTGGGCGCGCAGCTCGGCGCCCTCGCGCAGGGTGGAGCCCGTGTCGTACAGCAGGACGGCGTCCTCGCCGGCGACCAGGCCGGCCGTGGCGTCCCACCCCGGGAGCCTGCGGCGGCCCACGCCGTCGCCGAGCCGCTCCCAGCCGAACTCTTCCCATCTGACGTCCATGCCGTGACGCTATCCCGGGCGGTCGGGGACGGCGCCCGGCCGCGCCGCCGCACCGCGCCGCTCCACCGCGCGGCGAGCGTCACGGGCGGCCGCCCTTGCTAGGGGTGTACCGGTCGGCCGTACACTGGCCGGGGGATTGCTGGCACTCGAACGCACAGAGTGCCAGGCAGAGCGCCTAGGGACGACAGCTGGAGGTGTGCGCGGTGCTCAGTGAACGCAGACTTGAGGTCCTGCGCGCCATCGTCCAGGACTACGTCGGGACCGAGGAGCCGGTGGGCTCGAAGGCCCTGACCGAGCGCCACGCGCTGGGTGTCTCCCCGGCGACCGTGCGCAACGACATGGCGGTGCTGGAGGAGGAAGGGTTCATCGCCCAGCCCCACACCAGCGCCGGGCGCATTCCCACGGACAAGGGCTACCGGCTGTTCGTCGACCGGCTCGCGGGCGTCAAGCCGCTGTCGTCGCCGGAGCGGCGGGCCATCCAGAACTTCCTGGACGGGGCCGTCGACCTCGACGACGTCGTGGCGCGCACCGTGCGGCTGCTCGCGCAGCTGACGCGGCAGGTCGCGGTCGTGCAGTACCCGTCGCTGACGCGGTCCACCGTGCGGCACGTGGAGCTGCTGTCGCTGGCCCCGGCCAGGCTGATGCTGGTGCTCATCACGGACACCGGGCGGGTCGAGCAGCGCCTGGTGGACTGCCCGGCGCCGTTCGGCGAGACCTCGCTGGCGGACCTGCGGGCCCGGCTCAACAGCCGGGTGGTGGGGCGCCGCTTCGCGGACGTCCCGCAGCTGGTGCAGGACCTGCCGGAGTCCTTCGAGCCGGAAGACCGAGGAACCGTTTCGACGGTGCTCGCCACCCTGCTCGAAACCCTGGTCGAGGAGACCGAGGAGCGGCTGATGATCGGCGGCACCGCCAATCTCACCCGCTTCGGACACGACTTCCCCCTGACCATCAGGCCGGTGCTGGAGGCGCTGGAGGAGCAAGTGGTGCTCCTCAAGCTGCTCGGCGAGGCCAAGGAATCGGGCATGACCGTACGAATCGGGCATGAGAACGCCCATGAAGGGCTGAACTCCACGTCCGTCGTCTCGGTCGGCTACGGTTCGGGCGGCGAAGCCGTCGCAAAACTCGGCGTGGTCGGACCGACCCGCATGGATTACCCCGGAACGATGGGAGCGGTACGCGCAGTGGCACGTTACGTCGGACAGATCCTGGCGGAGTCGTAAGTGGCCACGGACTACTACGCCGTACTGGGCGTACGCCGCGACGCATCGCAGGACGAGATCAAGAAGGCGTTCCGGCGCCTGGCGCGTGAACTCCACCCGGACGTGAATCCGGACCCGAAGACGCAGGAGCGCTTCAAGGAGATCAACGCCGCCTACGAAGTCCTCTCGGACCCGCAGAAGAAGCAGGTCTACGACCTCGGCGGCGACCCCCTGTCGTCCTCCGGCGGCGGTGGCGCGGGCGGCTTCGGCGCGGGCGGCTTCGGGAACTTCTCGGACATCATGGACGCGTTCTTCGGCAACGCGGCGCAGCGCGGCCCGCGCTCGCGCACCCGCCGGGGCCAGGACGCCATGATCCGCCTGGAGATCGACCTCAACGAGGCGGCCTTCGGTACGACCAAGGAGATCCAGGTCGACACGGCGGTCGTCTGTACGACCTGCTCCGGCGAGGGCGCCGCCCCCGGCACCTCGGCGCAGACGTGTGACATGTGCCGCGGCCGTGGCGAGGTCTCCCAGGTGACCCGCTCCTTCCTCGGCCAGGTCATGACCTCCCGCCCCTGCCCTCAGTGCCAGGGCTTCGGGACCGTCGTGCCCACCCCGTGCCCGGAGTGCGCCGGCGACGGCCGCATCCGCTCGCGCCGCACGCTCACGGTGAAGATCCCGGCCGGTGTCGACAACGGCACCCGGATCCAGCTCGCGGGCGAGGGCGAGGTCGGCCCCGGCGGCGGCCCCGCCGGTGATCTGTACGTGGAGATCCACGAGCTCAACCACGATGTCTTCCAGCGCCGTGGCGACGATCTGCACTGCACGGTGACCCTCCCCATGACGGCGGCCTCGCTCGGCACCAAGGTGCCGCTGCAGACGCTGGACGGCATGGAGGAGGTGGACATCCGCCCGGGCACGCAGTCGGGCCAGTCCATCCCGCTGCACGGGCGCGGTGTGACGCATCTGCGCGGCGGCGGCCGGGGCGACCTGATCGTCCACGTCGAGGTCACCACCCCGACCAAGCTGGACCCGCAGCAGGAGGACCTGCTCCGCCAGCTGGCCAAGCTGCGCGGCGAGGAACGCCCCCTGGGCCAGTTCCAGCCGGGGCAGCAGGGGTTGTTCTCCCGTCTGAAGGACGCGTTCAACGGCCGCTGACGGACGGCTCGGCCGGGGGGCCGGGGGTTGTCCCCCGGGTGGGCACAGTCAGCCGGGGCAGCAGGGGTTGTTTTCCCGTTTGAAGGACGCGTTCAACGGCCGCTGACGGTTTGGCCCGGTCTTTGTGTGCGGGCCGGTGGTGGGCTGAGCGCGCAGTTCCCCGCGCCCCTGGGTAGTTAGGGGCGCGGGGAACTGACACACGATGTGCTGCACATCGGCAGCTGCTTCGTGCGCTTCGGGGTGTTCGAGCGGATCGACGGCGCGCGGGAACGTCGGCGGTT